>WYEG01000056.1 GCA_009903935.1 Caldimicrobium sp.
TTTCAAAATCAAAGCCTCTGAAGATATCTTCCTGAGTGTAGCGTTTTTCAAACTCAGCTGAACCATACATATCATAGAGGCGCCTTTTTTCAGGGTCTGATAAAACGGCGTAGGCTTCGTTAATCTCTTTAAACTTTTCCTCTGCTTCTTTGTTCCCACGATTTCTGTCAGGATGATATTTCATTGCTAATCTTCTGTAAGCTTTTTTAATTTCTTCCTGAGTAGCGTTCCGAGGGACTCCTAAGATTTCGTAGTAATCTTTTGGCATCTCTTTTCCCCTTGCCTTACTTTTTCGATTATAAAAAATAAGCCTAAAATCGTGGATTTCAATTTTGTGTTGAAGCCTTAAAGGTCCCCTGGGGCTGTTCAAAAAAGTCCCCTCCCTACCTTGTCCTGCCGAGCGTAAGCCGTGCATCCCTCACTTCGTTCGGGACGGCGTCCCCCCTCACTTCGTTCGGGACGGCGCATCGTGAGGTCTTCCCGAGGCGGGCAAGCGCCGAGGGACCCCTCGCTTCGCTCGGGGCGACACAAAAAAGGAGGCTCGGGGTGACACCCCCACCCTGTCATGTCGAGCAATAGCGAGACATCCCTCACCTCAATCGGGACGGCATCCCCAGGGGGAGACCCCTCGCTTCGCTCGGGGTGACAAAAAAAGGAAGCTCGGGGGGACACATGGGGGCTTGCACAAATTTTTAAAATACCTTCAAAGTCCCATTGACTAAGTTTCTTCTGGTTATTAAACTTTTTATCTTAGAAGTCCCTGTTAATAAGGCTTATAAAGAGCTTTAGTTAGCTTACATACTACCCACAAGATGGACAACAGGATTAGGCAGGTGCATATTTAAGTTTGGTTCAGAGGATGGCGAATTTTTAAGTGGAGAAATAAAGGTGGACGAGAGCTATTTTGGAGGTAGAAGGAAGGTCAAGAGGGGGAGAGGTATAATTTTAGGGCTAACTTGGATGAAATGTTGTCCAATGTGCTTGGTGGAATATTTTAAGATAATTGATAGTTTAGGTATGAGTTAAACAAAAGAAGGAGGTGATTTGATGTTAACACGCACATTTACTGCTGTTATTTATAAAGAAGGTGATATTTATGTAGCGGAATGTCCTGAAGTTGGGACGGTAAGCCAGGGATACACAATTGAGGAAGCAATTGCAAATCTTAAAGAGGCAACTGAGCTGTATCTTGAAGAATGCTTATCAAAAGAAGGGGCATCAACTGGTTTATATATTAAAGAGTTTGTGCTAAGAAAGAGCTCGAAGCCTATTATTTCTACTTTTGACACTGCAATTAATGTTTAAACTAAAAAATATTTCAGGTGAAGAGGTTATAAGAAGATTAGAGAAATTTTATTATAATAAAGAGCCGAATTTTTTTATAAATTTTGATTTTACAAATTGAGCTAAAGTTAAATATATTATTATTGTTGGTATTAATACTGCTATGAAATATACTAAGGGTAAAGGGGTCATGCCAAGTTTTTGCCCTAATAGAGTATATGGAAGAATTGTTCCAAAAAGTATACCTCCTGTTGTTAAGAAAAGAAAAGGCCATGCAGGTAAGCTTTGTATAAAAGGTATTTTTTCTGTTCTTAGCATATACACAACCATGGTCTGTGTCCATAAACTTTCTACAAACCAACCTGTTTGAAAAAGAGAAACAAAATGAGCTTTTAATTCAGCAGGTAACAAGAAATAAGAAGATCCTATAGTTATTGGGCAAATCATAAAAAACATTAAAATATAAGTTGTTATATCAAAAACAGAACTAATAGGTCCGAACCAAATCATAAAATATTTTAATTTTGAAGTATTCCATATTGTAGGGCTTTTAACATATTTTTCATCCACCTTATCCCAAGGTATTAAAGTCATTGAAAGATCATAGATTAAGTTTAAAGTCAGGAACTGTAGTGGTGTCATCGGCAAAAAAGGTAAAAAAGCACTAGCTACAAGTACTGAAAAAACATTACCAAAATTGGAGCTTGCAGTAATTGCAATATATTTTAGAGTATTTGCAAAGCTTTTTCGTCCCTCTTCTACTCCGTCTTTTAAAACTAATAAACTTTTTTCTAAAAGAATGATATCAGCAGATTCTTTAGCAATATCTACAGCATTATCAACAGATATTGCAACATCTGCTTCTTTCATGGCAGGAGCATCATTTATTCCATCACCTAAAAATCCTACTCTATATCCTTTATTCCTTAATACTTTAATTATCCTGACCTTTTGTATAGGAGTAAGTTTTGCAAAAATCGTCGTTTTTTCTGCTAATTTTGCGAGTTCATCATCTGTCATACTATCTATTTCTTCACCTAAAAGAATGTTTTGTACGGGTATCCCCACTTCCTTACAAACTTTTTTGGTTACTATATCGTTATCGCCTGTTAAAATTTTTATTTCAATCCCTAATTCTCTTAAAGCTTTTATAGCATAATAAGCCGTTTCTTTAGGGGGGTCAAGAAAGGCTAAAAAGCCCATCAATACCATTTTACTTTCATCTGCTACACTAAATATACCTTCCGGAGGAACTTCATTTTTTTGGGCTACTGCAATTACTCTCATACCCTCTTCGTAAAGTTTTTTAACCAATTTTAAAGCTTCTTTTTTAAGCTCTTCTGTTAGAGGTATAACCATGCCTTTATACTCAATCCAATCACAGATTGAAAGCACCTCCTCTACAGCGCCTTTGGTAACCAATTGTCTTTTTTTACCACCGTCTCCATTTTCACTTTCTAAGACCACAGACATTCTTTTTCTTACAAAATCAAATGGTATCTCATCAATTTTTTTATATTTTTTTACAAGTTCATTTATATTTAGTCCCTTCTCTTCACTATATTCTAATATGGCTACATCAAGAAGATTTTTTAACCCTGTTTGATAGTAACTATTCAAAAAAGCATGTCTTAATACTCGTTCACTTTCGTTTCCGTGTATATCTAAAGAATTTACTAACACTATCTTATTTAAGGTTAAAGTTCCAGTTTTGTCTGTACAAAGGATATTTTGTGTTCCGAAGTTTATTATTGAATTAAGTCTTTTTACAATGGTTTTACGTTTTGCCATTGAAACAGCACCTTTAGCAAGATTTACAGTAACAATCATCGGAAGCATTTCAGGTGTCAATCCCACAGCAACTGCCATTGCAAATAATAAGGCATCTAACCAATTACCTTTTGTTAAACCATTAATTAAAAAGACTATGGGAAACATAATGAGCATAAATTGAATAAAAAGTCTGGTTACTGCATCAACGCCCTTTTCAAAACTTGTTTTAGGTTTCTGTCGAACCAACTTTTTGGCTATAGAACCCAAGTAAGTACGTTCCCCTGTTTGGAGTACAACACCAACTGCAGAACCACTAACTACACTTGTTCCCATTAAGCATATATTTTCTAAATCCAATACAGATAACCTTTCTACGTTCTTTTTTTCTTTTTTTAGATTTGGATATTTTTCTACAGGTTCAGATTCTCCAGTTAACGTTGCTTGGTTTACAAACAGATCTTTTGAAGCAATAATTCTTAAATCTGCAGGTATCATATCTCCTGCTGAAAGATATACTATGTCTCCCGGAACTATTTCTTCAATTTTTATTTCTTTTATATTAGTTTCTTTTCTTTTAACCGCCGCAGTAGTATGAACCATAGCTTTTAGTTTCTCAGCCTCTTTGTTAGACCGATATTCCTGAAAAAAACGTAAAAGTGCACTAACTAAAATCATTATGGAAATTATTATTATATTAGTCCAATTTCTCTCTTCAGGTGTAACAAATAAGACATCAGTAAAGAAAGATACAATGGCAATAAATGCGAGTATCCCTATAAATGGATTTATGAAAGATTCGAGAAAAAAAATGTACCATGGAGTGGGTTTTTCATAAATTACTACATTTGGACCGTAAATTTTAAGTCTTTTTTCAACTTCTTCTATTGTTAGGCCATCCTTATCAGTTCCTAAACTCTTAAGCACGTCATCAATGTCTTTCTTTGCATAATCTATTAACTGTGTAAGAACTGAATAACCTAATTCGTTTTTCTTAATTTTTACCATTTTTTTACCTCGTTAAATATACTTATTTAAACCTTGTTTCAAAATACTTTATTAATTATTATTTTAAGAGAACATAGTGTCCTTTTTATTGTGTTAAAATTTCTCCGAGAAGGGTATGGTGGTTCCCCAATTCAATCTCGTTTAATCCCCTTAACCTCCGTAAATTTAACCTCTCATTCAGCTTTTTCAAGATCAAATATAATAATGTGTCGTTACTATATTGTTACTATTTTAAAATATTGCATTTAATTCCTAATTTGATATGCGACATTGAGAGGGTATATTCCCTGTCCCTTCAGGGAGGTGATAGCTTTTTGGGATAAATTGATAGAGCTTCATAAAATCCGCATAAATTATGAGAGTTTGAGGCAGAGTTCGATAAAATAGGAGTTGCCTGAAGCTAAAAGGAAGAGAAGAATTCATCGAAGAAGATGGAGGGATGCCCCAAGGCTAGTTTGGCTTTTTCAGATGGGTCCTTCCTTGCATGCAAAGACCAAAGATATGAAATTCTAAACTTGGAATTATAGGAGACATTACTGAGCTGTATTAAAAATGTTTTTGTGTAAGCCCTCGCGCTGTCATCCTGAGCGTCAGCCGAGGGGTCTCCTTGTGAGACGCCGTCCCGAACGAAGTGAGGGATGCCTCGCTATCGCTCGGCACGACGGAGTAGGAGACTTTTTTGAACAGCCCTTAGGAGACCTTACTGACAAACATCAAGAATGTGTTAGAATAAGACAATCATTTAAGAGGTCAATTCTATAACAAGTTGGCGTCAGTATACATAAAACGGCTCGAGATTTACGGGTTTAAGTCCTTTCCTTATAGAACCATTGTAGAATTGCATCCTGGGATTACAGGGATTGTAGGACCAAACGGGGCGGGGAAAAGCAACCTCCTTGATGCCATAAAATGGGTCCTTGGCGAAGGGAGCCCAAAGCGCCTCCGAGTTAAAGAGATGGCTGACCTTATCTTTTCTGGCGACCATGGACGAAAAGTTGACTTTGCGGAGGTTAAGCTTGTTTTAGCTCATGAACCTCCTGTGTTAGAAAAGTTTAAAGACCTCCCGGAGATTAGCATTGTTAGACGTTTTTATCGGGACGGAGAGGGCGAGTTTTTTATCAATCAAAAACCCTGTAGGCTAAGGGATATTCAACTTCTTTTCCTTGAGCTTGGTATTAGTAATCAAGGTTATTCCATCATCGACCAAGGAGATATCACAAAATTCATCGAGCTTTCAGCTAAGGAAAGAAGAGTTTTTCTTGAAGATTTAGCGGGAGTTTCAAAGATTAAATTTGCCGAGGCTGAGATAACTAAAAACATAGAAAAGACAGAATTTAACCTCATTAGGATTAAAGACCTGCTTTTAGAAGTAGAACGCCAGTATTTATCCCTAAAAGAGCAGGCAGAAAGGGCACAGAAGTACTTAGAGATAAAAAGAAGGTATCTTATCCTATCGCTTGCCTTAAACGAGGAAAGGGCTAAAAGGGTAGGCACTGAATTAAGCGAAGTTCGGCAGAAGATAAAAAGTTTAGAGGAGAAAAAGGCTTCTTTAGAAAGAGAAATTGAAAGACTTGAGGACCTGGAAAAGGAAGAGCAGATAACGATGTCTGAGCTTACATTAAAGCTAAAATCTTTGCAAGGAGAAAAGGCTAACTTAGAAGCTGAGCTAAACAGGCTCAATCAGAGCCTAAATAACCTTCTTCGAGAAGAGGCTGACCTTAAGGCTCGCATGGAAAGGGAAAGGATTCGCTTAAGTCATGAAGAAGAAAGAATAAAGAAGGTGGAAGCTGAAGAAGGAACAATTCAGAATGAGCTTTCGAAGCTTACCCAACAAAAAGATGAACTGCAAAGGCAAAAGGATGAAAAGAACAGGGCTCAAGCCAAGGGAAGAAAGGAGCTTGAAGCTAAAAAAGCTGAATTGGCAAAGCTTGATGCTTCATGGCAAGAGCTTTTGAGAAAAAGAGATAGACTTTACGAGAAAAAAGCTTTACTTGAGAGCCAAATAAAAAGCTTTGAGAAGGAATTAGTAAGGCTAAAAGAGGATGTTCTCACTTTAGAGGAGAGGGATAGTTCTTCTAAAGAAAGGATGGCAAAGCTTAGGGAAGAAAGAAGAGGTCTGGAAGAAGCTTTGCAAAGAATAAGGCAAGAAATCAATATGCTTAAAAACAAACAGGATGAGGTCTCGTCAAACCTTTCAAGCTTAAAAGAGGAGATGATTTTAGTCTCCTCTCATGCTCAAAGATTGGTAAAAAACATAGAATTTCTTGATTCTCTGCTTAAAAAAGAGGGAAAGCCTGAGAAAATTGACCTCCCTACGGAAAGGATCCTTGGATATAGGTTTAAAGACCTCTCTACAGAGGATATAAAGGTTCTTGAGTTTGTGCTTGGTGATAGGCTTAAAGCCATCATTGTTAAAGATATAGACGAAATAAAAAATTTGGCTAAAAGTAGCGAGGAAAACCTCATCTTTATACTGGAAGAAGAGCTTAAAAGATACGACTTTTCCTTGTTCAAACATCACAAAGACACAGGGCTAATCATAAGCCCAGACGGTTTCCTCTATTTGATGAAGAAAGAAAAGAAGGGGCTATTTTCCTTGATTAAAGAAAGGGAAGAGCTTTCAGCAGAGTTAAAAGTTTGGCAAGAAAAAGAAAAGGAGCTTAAAGAGAGGCAAAAGAGCCTGATTCAAGAAAAAGAGGCAGTTTCTAACGAGATTAAAAAGCTTGAAGAAAAGGCAAGGGAGCATGAAAAAAAGTTAAACGCTCTTTTATCCATGGAAAGAGAGTTAGAAAAAGAAGCCTTAAAGATGGAAGAGAGAAGACTTCGCCTAAGTGAAGAAAGGCAAAAATTGGAAGAAATGCACCGGAGAGCTCTTTCAGAAATGGGAAACATAAATCAGGAGTTAGAGGAGATACAAGCTAAACTAATAACCCTTGAGAAACAAATAAAGGATAAGAAAAGAGAAGTCGAAAATTGGGAAAAAGAATTTTTTAGCTTAAGAAAGAGCTTAGAAAGCCTTGAAAGAGATCTATTACAACTTAACACGAGAATAGCTTACTTAAACGATAGACTTAAAGCGCTAAAGGAAGAGAAACAAAGGGCGTTATCTGCTATAAAATCTTCAAAGTTTAATCTTGAAAGGCATGAAAGGGAGGCTTTGATTGTTTCAGAAAACTTAAAAACCCTTAAAGAGAAAAGGTCTAAGCTCGAAAAAGACCTTGAGGCTATAAAACTAAGGTTGCAGGAGCTTGAAGGGAAAAGAGAGGAGTATGCTTCAAGAATAAAAGAATTGCAAGACCAAAGAAAAACTCATGAAAAGATGGTCCACAAGCTCACAGTAGAGATACATAATGCCAGCCTTCGAGAAAAAGAGCTTGAGCTTCTTTTAGCAAAGTTAAACGATGAGATAAAGAGCCTTAAAGAAAGCTTGTCTTTTGATGGATTAAACAGTGGTTCTTGCCTACCCCTAACTTTTGACCCCTCCCTTGACCTTGCTGAAGAGGTTTCAAGGCTTAGAGAGGAGCTAAAGAGGTTTGGAGATGTAAACCTTCACAGCATAAAAGAGTTTGAAGCTATCGAGAAGCGCTATAAAGAGCTCCTTTCTCATAAGGAGGATTTAGAGGCAAGCATTGCCAAGCTAAAAGAGGTTTTAAGGGAACTAAATGAGTCCGCTCGGTCAAAGCTTGTGGAAACTTTAGAAAAGGTAAACGAAAAGGCAAGGGAGATTTTTTCTGAGCTTTTTCCTTCAGCGCAGGCAGAATTAGCGCTCGTAGGGGAAGACCCTCTAACCGCAGGGCTTGAGATTAGGATAAGGATCCCAAACAAAAATGTAAAAAGTATTAACATGCTCTCTGGTGGAGAGAAGGCTTTATGTGTTATCGGATTTTTACTTTCTTTTTACCTTGTCCATCCAAGCCCATTCTTGGTCTTAGATGAGGTTGATGCCCCCCTTGATGAAAAGAACGCTATAAAATTTGTAAAGCTGCTTAAGAGGATTACTAAGAATTCTCAGGTTCTTTTGATAACTCACAACCCTCAAGTAATGAAGGAAGTTGACCTTTTAATTGGAGTGACAATGGAAGAGAAAGGAATATCCAAGGTTCTTAAACTTAACCTTCGCGAGTTTAAGAAGGATCATCAGCTCGAGGCAACTCCCCGAACAAAAAAGGCTATCCTACCTTAAGAGGCTATCTTCAAGGCTCGCCATGGCAATTTCTGTAAGAATTTCCGAAAGGACCTGTCTATCTGCTATAGTCATTTCTATAAATTTTAAACCGATTTCCATTACTTTATCAGCTTTTATCCAGCGAACCTCAGCTTTTGCTTTAAAATTATAGGTTTTAAACTTTATGAGAAGATAAACGATATCTCCCTGATTGAGCTCCGGAATGTCATATAGTCTTACTCTTGCTCCTTCGGCGCTAAGGTCAACGAGCTCACCTTTATAAACTTTTCCATCTAAGGTGCCTATTCGGGTATCGGCATTTATTCTGTATCTTGTGTAAAAACGTTTATTTTGCATAAAAGCTCTGATTTATAACTCTTCTAAAAATCTTTCAATCTTAGCCAATCTGTCCTTAAGGTCTACATAACTTGCCTTCTCTTTTGCTACAACTTCCTCTGGAGCTTTCGTTAAAAACTCAGGGTTTGAAAGTTTTTTTTCAATCTGAGCTAATTTACCTAAAATTTTTTGTTTTTCTTTTTGCAAGCGTTCCCTTTCTTTTATGGTATCAATATGACCGGTTAAGTCAAGATAGACTTCACCGTTTGCTAAAATCACCGAAACTTCTCCTTTTTTCCTTTCTTTATCGGTTAAAAATTTGATTTCATCAATCCTTGCCAAAAATTTGATGATCTCTTGATGGATAGGCTCCCGAGTGAGCCCCTCTAAAAGCTTCTCATCGGAAGACCTAAAATAACAAGGTAAGTCTCTTTGAGCTGAAAGGTTGTATTCCGATTTTATGTATCTTATAGCTTGAATAAGCTCGATCATAGTTTTTACTAATTTTTCATCATCATGAGACAAAGAAAGATTTTTGGGGGTAGGATAGCTCTGAGATAAGAGGAACTTTCCGTCATTTCCAGAAAGTTTGCTCCACAGCTCTTCGGTTATAAAAGGTATAAAGGGATGAAGAAGCTTTAAAACTTCGCTCAACACATAGTAAAGTACGCCCTGAGTTTCTCTCCTCAATCTTGGGTCTTTGAGATATAGCTTTGAAATTTCTAAATACCAATCGCAGAAAGCATCCCAAAGGAAATGGTAGGCAGACATGGCTGCCTGGTCAAACTCAAACTCTTCAAGCTTTTGACGAACTTCCGCTACAGTTTTGTCAAGCTCAACAAGGATCCATTTTGAGAAGGGGGGGAGGGTATCAAAGTTAAAAAGTGAATGGGCTTCCTCAAAGTCTTCAAGGTTCATTAGGACAAAGCGGGAAGCGTTCCAGAGCTTGTTTAAGAAGTGTCTAAAGCCTTCAATGCGGGAGGTGGAAAGCTTGATGTCCCTTCCCTGCGCAGCAAGGGCAATAAGAGTAAAGCGTAAGGCATCAGCCCCATACTTTGCGATCATGTCCAAGGGGTCTATTACATTACCCTTGCTTTTACTCATCTTTTGTCCTTTCTCATCCCTTACCAGGGCATGGATGTAGACCTTTTCAAAGGGAATAGCTCCCATAAAATGAATCCCCATCATGATCATCCGTGCTACCCAGAAGAAGATAATGTCAAAGCTTGTGACAAGCACTGAGGTAGGATAGAAGCGCTGAAGGAGTTCTGTCTTTTCAGGCCAACCCATCGTTGAGAAGGGCCATAGGGCTGAAGAAAACCAAGTATCAAGCACATCTTCATCCCTCTTTAAGCGGGTTCCCCCACACTTTGGACAGGTTAGGACCTCATCCTCTCTTGAAGCGATAGTTTCTCCGCAATCTTCACAATACCAAATGGGGATCCTATGCCCCCACCAGATCTGCCTTGAAATGCACCAGTCTCTTATGTTTCTCATCCAATCAAAGTAGAGGTTTTTCCAGTTCTCTGGATAAAACTTGATGAATTCATATTCAACCGCGGAAATTGCGGGCTGAGAAAGAGGCTTTGTTTTCACAAACCACTGTTTGGAAAGGATAGGCTCAATAACCGTGCCACAGCGGTAGCAGTGCCCAAGCACCACTTCATAATCCTCTTCTTTAAGAAGAAGCCCCTCTTTTTTCAAATCTTCAACCACTCTTTCCCTTGCGGTAAACCTATCAAGTCCTTGATAAGGACCTGCTTCAGCCGTCATGTATCCCTTTTCATCTATAACCTTAACAAAGGGGAGATTGTGTCTTTTTGCAATCTCAAAATCTGCAAAATCGTGAGCAGGGGTAACTTTTACAGCACCGGTTCCAAATTCTGGGTCAACGGCTTTATCGGCAATGATGGGGATAAGCCTTCCAATGAGGGGAAGTCTAACCATTTTCCCTATTAAGTGCTTATACCTTTCGTCCTCTGGGTTAACGGCTACCGCAGTATCCCCGAGCATGGTTTCTGGTCTTGTGGTAGCAACGACAATCTCTCCAGTGCCGGAAGCTTCGGGATACACCAGATACCAGAGCTTTCCTTGCCTTGGTTCAAACTCCACCTCAAGGTCAGCAAGGGCGGTTTCACACCTTGGACACCAGTTGATGATATAGTCTCCGCGATAGATTAGCCCCTCCTCATAGAGCCGACAAAAGACCTCCCGCACTGCTTTTGACAAGCCCTCATCCATGGTGAAGCGAAGATACTTCCAGCTACAGCTTGCCCCAAGCCTCTGGAGCTGTTTGATGATGGTGTTTCCATACTTTTCCTTCCACTGCCAAACCCTTTCTAAAAACTTTTCCCTTCCAAGGTCATGCCTTGAGAGCCCCTCCTTAGCTAATTCCCTTTCTACTACATTTTGAGTGGCAATACCCGCATGGTCAGTGCCTGGGACCCAGAGCACATCAAAGCCATCCATCCTCTTGTATCTTGCCAGCACATCTTGGATGGTGTTGTTTAAGGCATGCCCAATGTGAAGAGAACCCGTGACATTAGGAGGTGGTATGACCATCGAAAAGGGCTTTTTTGATGGCTCAAAGGTAGGGTTGAATAGGTCAGAGTTAAGCCATCTTTCAAGCCATTTTTCTTCAATAGAATGTGGTTCATATGCCTTATCAAGACTTTCCTTCATCAAGCTTCACCCCCTTTCTCATGTCCTGCCGAGCGATAGCGAGGCATCCCTCACTATTTTCCTGTATCAAGCTACACCCCTTTCTTCTAAGATTTGTGTGCCAAGCCCTTCATCTGTGAATAGTTCAATAATCAAGGAATGGGGAACCCTTCCGTCGATTATATGCACCTTTTTTACACCCTGAGAAATGGCTTTTCTTGCGCTTTTAAGCTTGGGGATCATTCCTCCCCGGGCAACTCCGCTTGAGATTAGCTCTTCCACCTCAGAAACTTTTAGAGTAGAGATAAGCTTTCCCTCGGCATCTTTTACTCCCTCTACATCTGTCAAATAGATCAACTTTTCCGCCTGAAGGGCACCTGCTAAAGCTCCAGCCACAAGGTCAGCGTTCACATTGTAAGCCTGTCCATCCTCGCCAACGCCGACAGGTGCAATCACAGGAATAAAATCTCGCTCAAGGAGCGTAAACAAAACTTCAGGGTTAACCTTCTTAACCTTTCCCACCCGTCCAATGTCTATGATCTCAGGCGGTCTATCCTCTCCTGTATACTTATAGATAGTCATCTTTTCTACTTGGATTAAATCTCCATCCCTTCCAGAAAGCCCAACCGCCCTTCCTCCCACTTGGTTAATCAGGCTAACGATCTGTTTGTTTACTGTCCCAACAAGGACCATCTCAACAACGTTCATCGTCTCTTCATCCGTAACCCTTTGACCCTCTATGAAAACAGGCTTTAACCCAAGGCGCTCCATCATTTGACTGATCTGGGGTCCGCCACCATGAACTATGACCGGCTTTATGCCTACATACTTCATAAGGACGATATCCTTGGCAAAGGCAAGCTTTAATTCTTCATCAACCATGGCATGCCCGCCATACTTTATGACCATGACCTTACCATAGAAATCCCGAAAATAAGGAAGGGCTGAGATTAAAATTTTAGCCTTCTCTAAGATATCCATGGTTTACTCCTCGGAGATTAACAACCTCTACCAGAAGGCTGGTCCATGGGCGATGTAGCAGCGAATACCCTCTTCCTTAGCCCGAAGGGCATGCTCCTCACCCGGCAGGATCACAACCACATCCCCAGCTTTCACTTCCTTCCATTCTCCGTTTAGATAAACCTCGCCTCTTCCTTCAAGCACAAAGATGCTATCTACCTGAACATCATGGGTATGAATGGGAACCTCTACTTTTGGTGAAAGCTCTAAAACAATCAAGCTGAGGGTTGGGCTTTCTTCCTTTGAAAGGATGTATCCTATTCTCACCCCAGGGGTCTTTGGATGGGGTGTAAGCTCAATTTGAGACAGGTTTTTTATAAAGGCCATCGCTAAAACCTCCTATTCAGGTTTTACGCGGTAGATGACTGTAGTGGGGAAGTTGTCGTAAACAAGTTCAAAGTAGCGTGGGTCGTATTGTCTAAGGATGAACATCCTATTAAACAGGGTGTCTGCCTGCTGAGGAGGGAGAAGAAAGAGCCCAAACTTTCCCCCCTGTGTCCGGACAAGCTCAACCACATAGCCGTTTTCAAAAAAGTGTTTAGCCTTAAGCTCTTTTCCGTCATGAAAATAGAAATCTTTAATAGGAATTGTGCCGTTCTTTATGTTGATTATACCGTTTGTTAAATCCAATATGGCATTATCAAGGTCAGCGCATTGAATAACATTTGGAGCTATAATTCTACAGTCCTGAGGTGAAACTATCTGTCCAAAGGTTCCTTCTTTTTTATTAAAATCATAGGAGCCAAAATAGTGGACCCAGCCAAACTTGGAGATTAAGTCATCGGTAAAGACGACATAGATGGGGGTTTTGATGGGCATATCAAACTTGCCAGCAAGTATATCTTCTACAATTGCGCTTGCCCTTTTACCTTCTTTAAGAAGCTTTGCTAAGCCCGTTAGCCCGTAGTTTGCGGTAAAGGATATAAATCTCCATCCTTGCTCAGGGTTAGATACCGCAAAGCTTTTAGCCACAAGATAGGTTTTGGGAGACGCCTGGCTTCCTCCGTCGTGGATGGTTGCCCTTCTTGCGTAAAGCTGGAAGGCATACCCGTAATCCCACCAGGTCCAGATCACAGAGTTCTTCGGGGTGTTATGCTTTATCCAATCCATATCCTTGACAAGAAAGGAATGAACCTTCGGAGTGCTAACGGCAGAAACTGCCCCTCTTGAAGCAAAAATCAAAGCCAAAAAGAGGATTGTCCCAGTAAGAAGAAGGGCAAAGCTTCTTTTTCTTTCTTCTACGAAAAGCCCCATCATTGGGAGTAGTTTTTCAAAAAGGAGGTGCACGAGATAGCCAAGCCCAAGACCTACAAAGGGAGAAAAATACATGGCAAACCTTGCGCCAGAGACGAAGGTAAGAAGCCCTATTCCAAAAAAGGGTAAAAGGAAAAATAGGCTTCTGAAATGAAAGATGAAAAGGAGGAAGGCACCGATTAAGCCCGCAACTCCAAAGGCTGTTGAGTAGGTTGCTGTGGCAAAAACTTCTTCAAAGGAGAGCCGTTGAAGCTCCGAGATTGATTGAAAGATGTTTGGAAAATCAGAAAAGAGCTTTTCAACGCTTGTCTGCTCCTTTAGACCAAAAACTAAAGTTTTTACTTGAAGATAGAGATGATAGGGACCAGTGTAGAGATACCAAAGTTGAGGCAGAATAAGCAGTCCAAGGTATAAGTAGTCTTCCTTTTTAAAAGAAGAAAGCTTAAACCTCTTTTCCCAGAAGTAATAGATAATAAAAATTAAGACCAAGACGAAACAAAGGTTGGGATGACCATACCAGAGCTGATAGAAGATTAAAGTAAGCGAAGCCAGACTAACAAAGATTAGCTTTTTTCTTTGAGTTTGTGAGACAAAGAAGAGATAGAAAAGAAAGGCAATGAGGATAGGGAAGGTGAGGTTTAGGACATCGTGGTCAAGGCGCATAAGGTTTGTTCGGCCAAGATACATGGGTGCGGAAAGCATTACTATCCCACCAGCTAAACCAGCAAAAGGGAGGTTAAGCCTTTTTAGGTAGAAAAACAGTGGAATAGCAGGAGAAATTGCTAAAAATGGTATTAGATACCAAGTAAGCCAAGCAACGGATAATCCAGTTAGTTGAGATAAAAAATAAAATATATTACTAATAAAAGTGCTAGAAATTCCATACTTTGGCGCAAACTCTTCTTTATCAATTTTAGCTTGTGAAGAATTATCTGGAAAAAACCTAAAGGGGTCGATTTTCCCAGGCCTATATAAACCTTCTTCCATGTCCTTTACAAGCCTGGCAAAGAAGAAAGAGTCAAACTCGCTGTATAAGGGTTCACCTTTGTAGAAGAAGAGGTGTTCGTTTGCTTTCCAAAATTGGACGTCGTCAAAACGGATGTAAAGACCAAAGACCAGGACCACTAAAAAAAGAAGGTAGTAGATTAAATTAGCCAAATTTATACGCAAGACCCATACCTCCTCGAGGATAGTCCCAACTGATGTTTAAAAAGGGGCAAGCAACCCGGCAGGAACCGCATTCAAGGCAAGCTTGATAAGCTACGATTATCCTTCCTTCCTCGCTTAGGCGATAGACATTAGCTGGACAAAAAAAGAGACAGGGCTTTGTTTCGCAGCGAAGGCAAGTCCCCTCATTCTTTATTTTAAGATGAGCGTATTCTTCATCGACATAAAATTTTACGCTTGAAATCTTATCATCTATGTTCATGCCTAAGATTATAATCAAAAAGTTTTTCCTTGCCAATTGGTTGCTTGGGGAGGACATGATGGGTTCAATATTGTTGTCAGAAAAGCTTTTAGATTTTATAATTTAGGCAAAAAGGATTCCATTAATAAGGGGGAGGGTATGGCTGGACATTCCCATTGGGCGCAAATAAAAAGAAAAAAGGCTGCTCAAGATGCTAAGCGGGGGCAGCTTTTTACTAAGCTTATTCGAGAGATCGTTATAGCGGTGAGAACCGGCGGAAGCGGGGACCCTGACATGAACCCTCGTCTTAGAGCAGCCATTCAAGCGGCAAGGGCTGCCAACATGCCCAAGGAAAACATTGAACGAGCCATCAAAAAAGCCCTTGGTCAAGAGGAGGGCACGCAATACGAAGAGGCAGTGTTTGAGGGTTATGGTCCAGGGGGTGTAGCTATCCTTCTTACAGCGATAACAGATAACCGCAGAAGGACGGTCTCTGAGATTAGGCATCTTTTCAGCAAGTATGGCGGAAGCTTAGCTGAGCCGGGTGCAGTATCCTGGATCTTTGAGCATAAAGGTCTTATCGTTGTGAAAAGGGATAAAAACAGGGATGAGGAGTTGCTTGAGATAGCTATCGATAAAGGGGCTGAAGACACAAGGGAGTATGAGAGCGAGGTTGAGATTGTAACCTCTCCCTCAGACTTTGAAACCGTTAAAAAAGCCCTTGAGGATGCGGGTTTCGAAATTCTTTCAGCAAAGCTTACCATGGTCCCAAAAACAACCATCCCTATTCAGGATAAATCTACAGTTGAGACCTTGCTAAAACTTCTTGACGCCCTTGAAGACCACGACGATGTCCAACAGGTCTACGCAAACTTTGATATACCTGAAAGCCTTATGGATAGTCTAAGTAAATGAAAATCCTTGGATTAGACCCGGGGGTTTTAAATTTTGGCTATGCCAAGGTTTGTGTCTCAACAGATAAGTTAGACCTTCTGGATTTTGGCACCCTTTCCCCCCCTCGTTCATATTCCTATTCAGAAAAACTCTTTTGGCTCTATCAAAATCTGACCAAACTGGTTGAGGATTTTAAGCCTGATTTTTTAGCCTGTGAGGAGTATTTACCTCGAGTGAACCCTGAAAGCTCAGCCAAGGTGGCTCAAGCTCAAGCCTTGGTTCACCTTGCTTCAGCAAGCTTTAAAATACCCCTAAAGACCTTTCATCCAAGCACCTGGAGAAGCTTACTTATAGGCTCAGCAACCGAAAACTTAGAAGCTTTAAAAGAGAGGCTCAAGCTCTTCATGTCTGAGGAAACCTTAGAAAAACTCGATGAGCATGCCCTTTCCGCACTCGGGATAAGCCTTTCTTTAGCTTTGGATATGGGGCTAATCTAAGATGTTCTATCTTCTCAAAGGGTATCCCTTAGAGTTTGTTCAGCCAAACAGGCTTATTCTTTCCTCTGGGGCGATTGCCTGGGAGGTATTTCTTCCCCTACGGACCTTTGAGCGCTTAAAGAGCCAAAACCCATCTCAAGAAATAACCCTTTTTGTTGCTGTCATGCTTGTTAGGGAGGAGTTTATTCAGGTCTTTGGTTTTGAAAGCAAAGAGGAAAGAGAATTTTTCTTAAAGCTAAACAAGCTTTCCCGAGTTGGTCCAGTTTTAGCGCTAAACATCCTCTCTTATTACACTCCAGAGGATATAAAGCGGATTGTGCTTGAAAGAAGAACTCACGAGCTGGCAAAGGTCCCAGGGATAGGGCAGAAAAAGGCAGAAAAACTTATCCTTGAGATAAAGGGGCTTTTTGAGAGGCTTACAAAGAAAGGAAAGACCTTGCCAGAGCCTGTGGTTGACTTGCTATCAGAAGCTAAAGAATGCCTTATAAGCCTTGGGTTCTCAGCAAAGGTTGCGGAAGAAGTGCTTCTTAAGGTGTATACGGAAGGGGATTCTTTAGAAGAAATCTTGAAAAAATCTTTGAAAGAGCTGGCTCCATTCCCATGTTCTGCCGAGCGTTAGCGAGGCATCGGGGCAAGTTGATGAACCGAAGAAGCTTTTTAAAGATTTTAACCTTGGGAAGTTTTGCCGCCTTAGGGCTTGCAAGCTTAAGAAGCCTCTTTCATTTAACTTCCCGTCCTCCAAGGCTTGTTTTCATCCCTTCAAACGAGCTTGAAAAGCTAAAGAACGGTCCTCTTTTTGGGGAAGACTACATCTTAGTTAAGGTGAGCGGAGAGGTCCTTGCCTTTAGCAGGAAATGTCCACACTTAGGCTGTAAGCTAAACTTTGACCCAGTCCAAAATCTTATATCTTGCCCCTGCCATGGCAGTAAGTTTACCCTTCAGGGGAAATACATCTCCGGTCCTGCTAAAAAGGACCTCTCTCGCTTAAACACTAAACCCTCAGACAAGGGTATTTCCCTTGCCTTACCTACCTAACCTACCTAAAAAACTCTACCCAGAGGTCGCCTATTTTTCGGCCTCATCTTTTTTGGTTTGCATCCTTTCCGGGATGGTTCTCTCTTTTCATTATTTTCCAGAGAAAGCCTTGCAAAGCCTTGTAACTCTTGAAGCAACCGTTCCTTTCGGAAGGTTCTTTCGCAGTCTTCATTACTTTTCAGCCCAAATAGCCCTCATAAGTCTTTTCCTTCATCTTTTGGACAGCCTAAGGCTAAAGGTCTATTTTCTTAAAAGTGGAGTAAGCTGGTTTTTTCTTGGTCTATCCCTTTTTGTAATGCTCTATCTTTGTTTTACCGGGTATCTCTTGCGAGGGGATGAAGTAGGGGAGCTTGCTTCCGCCATAGCAGACTCCCTGACTAAATCTTTTCCTATCCTTGGTTTGGCTCTAAACAAGCTATTTTTTGCTATACCTGAGACAGGGCTCCATCGGGTTTATCTTTGGCATATTTTTCTTTCCTTTTTAACGGCCTGCGGAATATTCATCTTTCATGTGCGGATTAAAAGGCTCGTCCGGTTTCCCCAGGCAAGCTACGCCCTTTTTTCGATTGTGCTTGCCCTTATTTTCTACCCACCTTTAAAGCCCTTTGGCGAGGTCGAGGCAAGGGGACCTTGGTTTTTTGTTGGAGCTCAAAGCATGCTCAAAGTCTTTCCCCAAGAATTGGTCTTTTTATACCTTTTATTCTTTCCTTTTCTTTATCAAGCTTTTTCCTTGTTTAGAAGGCACGAAAAGCTGGTTTTTGTACTCTTTATTTCCTATCTTTTAATCTATTTTGTATTTTCCTTTTTATGGTTTGCTCTCCCATAGCCTCCTCCCCCTGGAGTATAAAGGCTTATTTTTTCCCCTTTTTTAACGCGAAGTGCTACTTTGCTTGGAAGAACTCTACGAGCTCCCTCTTTGATTAAATAGTTTATTCCTCGTTTTCCGGGTAAACCCCCGAAGAGCCCGTAGGGTCTTGTTTTTCTTCTATCGGTAAGGAGGCTTACTTCAAGGTCTTCAAGAAAGATGTAGGTTCGGATTAAGCCCGCTCCCCCAGGATACTTTCCCAGTCCTCCTGACCCTCGTCTTAGGGCATACTTTTCTATCCGCACAGGATAGATGTTTTCAAGGACTTCAATCGGGGTGTTCATGGTGTTAGTCATATGGGTGTGAACACCAGAAAGACCAGGGAGCCCAAGCCTTCCCCCCATTCCGCCTCCGATGGTTTCATAGTAAGCCCAAAGCTCGTTTCCAAAGGCGATGTTGTTCATGCTTCCGCAGGAGGCAGCTGGCACAAATTCTGGCATAAGCTCTGCTAAGGCACCAAGCAAGGCATCAACTATCCGCTGCGAGGTCTCAACATTTCCCGCCGACACCGGAGCAGGATACTTGGCGTTAACAAGGCTACCTTCAGGAGTTATAACTTCAATCCTCCTTAGTATTCCTTCATTTATGGGATATTCTCCAAGGCGCGAAAGAAGAGAAAAGAACACATAATACACAGAAGATAGGGCTACTGCTCTTGGAGCATTAATCGGACCTTTAACCACTTTTGAGGTGCCAGTAAAATCAACCAAAACCCCTTCTTCAGAGACGGAAACTTCAACACTTATCGGAATTTTTTTAGCAGAAAAGCCGTCATCATCAAGATAGTCGGTAAAGCTTGCCTTTCCCTTTTGGCTAAACCTTAAAAGCTTAAGAAAAGCCCTCTCGGAATAGTTTTTTAGCTCATCGATTAGGGCAAGAACCTTTTCTTCTCCGTGAGTTTGAAGAAGCTCAACAAGGCGCCTTTCCCCTCTTTCTAAGCTTGCAAGCTGAGCCTTAAGGTCGCCTTCTCTCTCAACCGGATTCCTAACCTTTTTTAAAAAGCTTTCCCAAAGCTCGGAGTTTAGCCTTCCCGCCTCATTGATTAGGCTTGGAGCTATTATCACTCCCTCTTCCTCTATGTGGGTGGTTGGAGCCATTGATCCTGGGTATTTTCCTCCGACATCGGCATGATGAGCCCGAACAACTAAGAAAAACCTGAGTTTTCCTTGATAAAACACAGGCTTTACCACGGTTATGTCCGGAAGGTGTGTTCCCCCTTTATAAGGGTCGTTTGTGATGGCGATGTCTCCTTCCTTCCAGGGAAATAGGCCCTTAAGATGTTTCATCGTCTCGGGCATAGCTCCAAGATGAACCGGAATGTGGGATGCTTGGGCGCAGAGCTCGCCTTTTTCATCAAAGATGGCGCAAGAAAAGTCGCACCTTTCGCGGATGTTTGGAGAAAAGGCTGAGCGCTTCAAGACTACCCCCATCTCTTCAGCAATCCCGGAGAGAAGCTGGTTTAGTATTTCAAGCTCAACAACCTTCATGCTTTTTTTAGCTCCTCTTAGGATAGCAAAAGATGGTTAGCCCGTCCTTTACTTCAGCTAAAAAGTCTTCTTCTACAAACAGGGTGGTATACCGGTCGATTATTAAGAAAGGTCCAAAGAGCTTATCTCCCTTCTTTAGCTCGTCCCAAGGGATAACTTTAAACTTTTTAGGACCTTCCTTCGTGTAGACCTCCTTTTCAAAAGGAGAAAATACAAACTTTTGGCTTTCTACTTTAAGGTTTAAAGGTTCATCCTCCCCAGTCAGGCGAACCCTCACATTTATCACTTCTACGGGAAAATGCTCAAGGCAAAAGCCAAACTCATTTCTATGGGCCTCATGAAAGGCTGAAGCAAGGTTCTCTTGATAGGGCAAGCAAAGCTCGTAGCCCTGTCCTTTGTAGCGTAAGTCAAGAAAGACTTCAACCCTTGTCACCCCGAGCCCCTCTTTTGTCATCCCGAGCCCCTCTTTTGTCACCCCGAGCCCCTCTTTTGTCATCCCGAGCGAAGCGAGGGGTCCCTCGGCATTTGCGTGCCTCTGGATGACACGGTGGGAGGCTGTCGCCCGGAGCTGAAGCAAGGGGTCCCCTTTTGTCGCCCCAAAGGATAAAACCCTTTCCAATGCCATTTTCTTTAAGTTTTCTACTTCGGTTTTTATTTTTTCTAAATCTTCTACAGGAAGGAGGACGGTTTTTGAAAAGTCAAACACTGGGCTTGCGGTGTAGAGCCCTAAGGCAGAAAAGGAGCTTGCAAGCTTTGGTGCAATAAAGCCTTGAAGATTTAGCTTTCTTGTAAGGTCGCAGGCATGAAGACCGCTTGCTCCGCCAAAGGCTAAGAGAAAATAGCTTGAGGGGTCAATACCCCTCTCAGTTGACACCTTTCTTAAAGCTCGAACCATGTTTGTGTTAACAATTTCTACCACGCCAAGCGCTGTCTCAAGAGGAGATAATCCTACCTTTTCAGCAAGCTTGGTTAAGGCGTTAAAAGACCTTTCAGGAAAAACCCGCATCTCTCCCCCAAGGAAAAACTCAGGGATTATCCTTCCAAGGACAAGGTTTGCATCCGTGACTGTAAAGTCGTTTCCCTTGCCGTAGCAAGCTGGTCCTGGGTCAGCTCCAGCGCTTATCGGACCAACTTTAAGAAGACCCCCTTCATCAACCCAAGCAATCGACCCACCCCCAGCCCCCACCGTATGAATGTCTATGACTGGTATGCTCACCGGATACCCATCAAACTGATACTCTTTAGTGAAGGGAAGGGATGATTTTATAAGGCAAACATCCGTTGAGGTGCCACCCATGTCAAGGGTTATAACTCCGGCTATCCCAAAATACCTTGCTAAGCTTAAACCTGCCTTTGCCCCTCCTGCAGGTCCAGAAAGTATGGTCTGAACCGCTCGGTGCTTGGCAAGGGAGATAGGCATGCAACCTCCGTTTGATTGCTCAACAAAAACCCTCGTCTGAGAAAGCTTTTCTTCCAAAGCTTCAAGGTATCTTTTTAAGATAGGGCTTAAATAAGCGTTTATCGCCGTCGTTGCTGTCCTCTCATACTCTCTTATTTCGCAGAGGACCTCATGACTTAAGCTTAAAAGAAGCTCCATAGAAGCCGAAAGAGCCTTAGCAAGGCTTACTTCATGAACTGGATTTTTATAGCTATGAAGAAGGGATACGGCAACGCTTCTTGCCCCTTTTCTTTTCACAAACTTTAAAACCCTTTTGACCTCTCTTTCTGTTAGAGGTTTTATCACCTCACCCTTTGCCGAGAGCCTCTCATCCACTCCGATTATGTTTTCCTCTTTGACAAAGGGTTTAGGCTTTTCCACGAAAAAGTCGAAGACCTTTGGTCTTGTCTGCCTTCCAATAAGGATAACATCTTCAAAACCTTTTGTGGTAATAAGGACGAAATCTTCGCCTTTTCGCTCAAGAAAGGCGTTTGTTGCAACCGTTGTTCCATGAATAAGAACTTCAGGCTTGATTCCAATTCTTTCTAAGCCTTGAAGGATGGCTTTTGCAGGATTGCCAGGCGTTGACGGAACCTTTAGGGTTTTAAGCTCACCATCCTCTTCCCAGACAAAATCTGTAAAGGTGCCTCCAGTGTCGACTCCAACCCTCATTTTCCGATGCAAAACCTGCTAAAAATGGTGTTAAGAAGGTCTTCTGTAGTGACCTCTCCTGTGATCTCTGAAAGAGAGGAGAGGGCACTTCTTAGACCAATGGCTATTAGCTCAGGCAAGGGTTCCTTCTTTTCAAGCTCAGAGAGGGCAAGCTCAAGCCCCTCCTTTGCCTTAACCAAAGCCATCTTCTGTCTTAAATTCGGGGCTACCTCAGGCACTTCCCCAAAGCTTCTAGATAAAACCTTATCAGCGATCGCCTTTGACAACTCCTCAAGCCCTATTTCTTGGCTTGCCGAAATCTTAATAGGAGAAATTCCCCGAGATTTAGCGAAGGCTTCCCAATCGGCAACATAGTTTGGCGTAAGGTCAATTTTATTTATCACAAAGAGATGGGGTAGGCTTTCTATTTCTTTGTAGATGGTTTCTGTTTCTTCATCTGGTTCCGCTTCCGCTGAGACAAGAAAGACCACAAGGTCTGCTGACCTAACCTTTTGCCAAGCTCTTTCCACACCGACCTTCTCGATAGGGTCCTCCGTTTCCCTAAGTCCTGCTGTGTCAACAAGCTTTACAGGGAGCCCACCTATGGTTGCCAATTCTTCAAGGAAATCCCTCGTTGTGCCTGGGATTGAGCTAACGATAGCCCGGTCTTCTTTGAGAAGCGCGTTCAAAAGAGAGGATTTGCCTACGTTTGGCTTTCCGGCTATTACTAAGGTTAGCCCCTCGCGAAATACCTTCCCCTCTTCTTGAGCAGAGATGAGGCGCTCAATCTCAGCCATAACCTCTTCTTTTAACCTTTTTTTAAGCTCATGAGGGGCTAAGATTTCGATGTCCTCTTCCGGGAAGTCAATCGCAGTCTCTACATGGGCAAGCATCTCAAGGATAGCCTCTTTCAGTTGGTTTATGCGTTGAGAAAGTTTCCCTTCTAAAGCCTTCAAGGCAAGTTTTAGGGAGACCTCACTTTTTGCCGAGATGACCTCCTCTATGGCTTCAGCCTGAGCAAGGTCTATTCTTCCGTTAAGAAAGGCTCTTAGCGTAAATTCGCCAGGCTCAGCAAGCCTTGCCCCCATTCTTAAAACCAGCTCGAGGATCTTCCTAAGGTTTATGTATCCGCTATGGGCATAGATTTCAACCACATCTTCCCGAGTGTAAGAATGGGGAGCCTTCATGTAAGCAACAAGGACCTCATCAAGCCTCTCCCCAGTTTCTGGGTCAACGATAAAGCCGTAGTAGAGCCTGCGGGGTTCAAGGCCTCTATGCGCCTTTGCAGGCTTAAAAATTGCTTGAAGAATGGATTTAGCCTCGTCTCCGCTGATTTTGATTACACCGATGGCCCCCCTCCCAGGAGGGGTAGCTATCGCCGCTATGGTGTCTTCAGTAGAGTATCTTGGATGCAACTTTAGGCTTGGGACTTAACTTCGAGCTTTACCTTTCTTTCTTTTCCCTTTCCTTCAAAGGTGTAAGAGATATCAGGATGTTCTCTCAGGACACGCTCAACGATGCGTTCTTCCCTTCTTGTTTTTACCCTTAAGGTGCGAGGTCTTTTATCCTCTTTTACGAGAGAAATAGCCCTCTGCAAAGCCCGCAAAAAGCGCCTCTCCCCCTCAAGGTCAATGCCCTCAGGTTTAAGATTAACCTTTGGTCCAACGCCAAGGGCTTTAGCAACGATTTTATTCGTTAAGAATTCTAAAGCTGAGATCGGTTCCCCGCCGTTTACCAAGAGATATCTCAAATCCTCTCCTGAAAGTATAAGGTCTACCTCCATTCTTGCCTGATTGAGGTTGGTTTTGATGTCAATGTTGAGGTCTGCATTATGGAAGAGCTCTTTGAGAAACAGGATAGCTCTGTTTGCCCTTTCAGATAAAACCCTTGCGGGCTTGATCCGAAAGTAAGCCTTTATCTTTTTGCTGGAGATGATTCCACCCTGGCTAAATTCCTCAATTGAAATTTCAAGGTCTTCTGGTAGGCAGGAAAGCTCCTCACAGGCCTTTTCTAAAAGCTGGTCAAGACTTTTTCCCTCAAGAGAAAGACCTCTCTCCATAGCACCCCCTCGCCTTTAATTTTTTATTTTTTATACATCCTAAGGCTCAAAACCTGCTGCCCTATAGATAAAAGATTATTCACAAACCAGTAAAGGACAAGCCCTGAGGGAAAGTTTACAAACAAAAAGGTAAAGAATATCGGAAGTATAAGCATAACCTTTTCTTGCACAGGGTCCATCGATGATGGCGTAAGCTTTTGTTGAATGAACATCGTAGCTCCCATGAGGATAGTAAGAAGAGGAATTCCACCAAGCCATGGAATTTCAAAGCTTCCAAGATAGAGCCTCTCAGGGGCTGATAGGTCATCAATCCAAAGGATAAAGGGGGCATGCCGAAGCTCGATAGCCATAAGAAGCACTTTGTAGAAGGCAAAGAAAACAGGGATCTGGATCAAAATGGGTAGGCAGCCAGAGAAGGGGTTTATCTTATGGGTCCTATAGATGTTCATGATCTCCTTTTGTAAGGTTTGTGGGTCATCTTTATACTTTTCCCTTAAGCGTTGGATTACCGGTTGAAGCTCCTGCATCTTCTTCATGCTTTTAAAGCTTATATGGTTCAAAGGATAGAAAAGGATGCGTATGAGGATGGTGACTAGGACTATCGCCCAACCGTAGTTATGAGTAAAGTTATGCAAAAATTTAAGCAACCATAACAGAGGCTTTGCTATGATGTCAAAAAAGCCAAAATACAGAGCCTTAGATAAAAGAGGATACTCCTTTCCCATTTCTTCGGATTTTTTAGGACCAAGGTAAAACTTAAAGTTATAGGTGATTTTTTCTCCTGGGTTTAGAGTAAATTCAGGAGTCCAAAGGATGAATTCCTCTGAGTTTTCAAGCCTACGGAAGGTGGCTCTAAAATTCCCTTCCTGCTCAGGGATGATAGCCGTCATAAAGTATACATCCATGTAGCCAAGGTATTTAAGCGGTCCAACATACTCGGTAAGCGTATCCTTTAGCTCAACCTCATTAAGATGGTTTGTGTAGTAGAATGGTCCTTTAAAGACATACTGACTTCCCTTGACAAAGGGTGAAAAAAGCCCCCTTATAAGAAGTCGATCCTTAACCGGCTCATTCTTCAAATTTTTAAGCTCAACCGAGAGGTCAACGAAGTAATTATCCCCTTTAAAAGTAAAGACTTTAGTTAGGCTTACGCCCCCTTTTTCACCGGTGAGCACAATCCTTTCCCTCTCTCCTTTGTTTAAGGTCCTCTCATCCGGTCCTTGATATTCCATTGGAATGTAGGCTATGCTTGGGTCGCTTGCTAAGTAGACCTCAAAGGGGTAAAAATTATGGGGCACAAGATTTACGGGCTCTGGCTTATTCTTTTCCTTTCGATAGTTTAAAAGCTTAAATTCAGTAAACCTTCCCCCGGAGGTATTAAGCTCAGCTATGTAAAGAGGAGTGATAAGGCTTATTTTTTTCAACGGCAAGACCGTTTCGTTTGTAGGAAAGGGTGTTTGAGAAGGACCTGAGCTTTTTTGTAATACCTCTCCCTTCTTCATCGCTTCCTGAGGTTGGGTTGAGTTTACCGTCCCATTCTGGGGTGTTTGAGGAGCTGGGAAAAACTTTGCTTGAAAGACCTGAAAGATGATTAAAACAAGGATAGACAAAACAATAGCCAAGATCACATTTCTTTCCATTAAATTCCTCCTTTTGTTGGCGAGGCTATAGATTTTTTATCCTTTAATGGGGGAGGGTCGTAGCCTCCTTCAAAGAAGGGATTGCACCTTAGAATCCGCTTCATTGCAAGATAGGAGCCTTTTATAACCCCCCATTCTTTGATTACTGAGTAGGCATAACTACTACACGAAGGATAGTAGCGACAGTGTATTCCAAAGATTTGAGCGAACATAGGAGATATGAACCTTTGATAAAAACTTATAGCTTTAAGGACGATGTTTTTAAGGAACGGCATTAGAGAATTCCTCAGAAAGTTTAGGTTTGAGCTTTTCTTCAAGCTCTGAATACTTAAAGCTTAAAATTTTTGGGCTTGCAACCAAGATGAAGTCCGCTGAGGCGGGAAAGATGTTCTCATTCCTTCGAAAAAATTCCCGTAGCAACCTTTTAGCTCTGTTTCTTTTTAAAGCCTTGCCAACTTTTCTGCTTGCCACCACGGCAAAACGCCTAATACCGAGACTATTCGGTAGAAAGATTATCAATAAAATATCCTCAAGCCAAATCTTTTTTCCTTCTTTAAATAATCTTTCAATTTCTTTCCTTTTAAGCTTTAGACGGTTGTTAGACGCCAGCGTCCTTTTCTCCTGCGGTTCTTTAAGATCCTTCTGCCAGAGCGGGTCTTCATCCTTGCTCGGAAACCATGCCTTCTTTTTGCCTTAAGTCTGCTTGGTTGATAAGTCCTCTTTGGCATAAGAGACCTCCTTAAAGGATTTTAAGGATAAGCATCAAAGCTTTGCGACCCTAAAGTTTAGCATCTTCTAAAAAATTTTCCATAAGTTAAAATGATTTAACACCGGTTAAGGAGCTTGCTCATGAAAAAGATTAGCCCTCTTCTAAACCAAATATTGTTTGAAGTTTACGCTAACCTTTTGAAGAGAAAGAGCAAAGGTCTTTTCTTCCGTCCCTTTTGGAATAGACCTTCCTTTGACCTTAAATCTTATCTCCAATCCCAGGGCTTTGTTGTCATCGCTGAGGTAAAAAGGGCAAGTCCTCTTAAGGGTGAACTTAGAGAAAACTTTAACCCCATTGAACTTGCCTTATCTTATGAAAGGGGAGGGGCAAAAGCCATCTCTGTCATCACAGAGGAGGTCTTTTTCAACGGTTCCTTAGAGTATTTAGCTGCCGTAAGAACGGTGGTTAGTCTTCCCATCCTTAGGAAAGATTTCATTCTTGACCCAGTGCAGATAGAAGAAGCCAAAGCCTTTGGGGCAGACTTTGTCCTCCTAATAGCAGGAATCTTAAAAAAGGAAGAGCTTTCTGAGTTAATCTCCTATGCAAAAAGGCTTGGGCTTTCAAGCTTGGTTGAAGTTCACGATGAGGAGGATTTAGAAATCGCCTTGTCCTCCGGTGCCGAGGTTATAGGTATAAACAACCGAAATCTTTCAACCCTCAAGGTTAACCCAGAGCATTGCTTTAGACTGAAATCCCTCATCCCCTCCCGCATTCCTGTAATAGCTGAAAGTGGGATCGATAACCAAGAGCAGATTAGACGGTTAAAAGCTGAGGGCTTTAGCGGGGCTTTAATCGGGACAGCCTTGGTAAGGCACAAAAACCCTGAAGAATTTTTGCAGACCTTACTTGCTTAGAGGGGCATATAAAAGTATAATTTTAATCATGGGATACAGACCAAACTTTGAGAAGGGTGGGGGCATACTTCCAGCCATCGTTCAGGATTATCAAACAGGGAAAGTTCTCATGCTCGGATATGTCAACGCGGAAGCCTTTCAAAAAACGCTTGAAACAGGTTTAGTGCACTTCTACAGCCGTTCACGAAACAAGCTTTGGTTAAAAGGGGAGACCTCTCGGCAGTATCTTTATCTGCGTGAGGTGTATGTAGATTGCGACGAGGATGCCATCCTCTTTAAGGTTGAGCCTGTTGGAGCTGTATGTCATGAAGGCTATAAAACTTGCTTTTATAGACGTCTTGAGGGTGATAGCCTTGTCATAGTTGAGGAAAGATTAGTGTCGCCGGAGGAGCTTTATGGAAAGAAAGCTTAAGTTTGGCATCCCAAAGGGGAGCTTAGAGAAGGCAACGATTGACCTTTTTGCGAGAGCAGGCTGGACGATAGAAGTCCATGCAAGGTCTTATTTTCCTGTTGTCGATGATGAGGAGCTATCCTTAGTCATTTGTCGCCCTCAAGAGATGAGTAAATATGTTGAGGCTGGCATCTTAGATGCTGGTATAACCGGTAAAGACTGGATCTTAGAGAACGATTCTAAGGTGGTCGTCGTTGAAGACCTTATCTACTCTAAAGCAAGCTTTAGGCCGGCAAAATGGGTAATAGCGGTGAGGGGAGACTCTCCTATAAACCGCTTAGAAGATTTACATGGTAAAAGAATAAGCACCGAGCTTGTCAACTACACTAAAAGGTTCTTTTCCGAACGAGGAATTCAAGTTGAAGTAAGCTATTCCTGGGGGGCAACTGAGGCAAAAGTAGTTCAAGGTCTCTGCGATGCCATCGTCGAGATCACCGAGACAGGCTCAACCATCAAGGCTCATGGTTTAAGGATCATCTATGAGCTAATGGAAACCTATCCTCAGCTTATAGTTAATGAAGAGGCTTATAAGGATGACTGGAAAAGAAAGAAGGTCGAGCAAATAGCGGTCCTTCTTAAGGGGGCTTTAAACTCCCATAAAAAGGTAGGTCTTAAAATGAATGTTCCGTCAAAAAGCCTACCTCAGGTTATCGAGATCCTTCCAAGCATTACTGCTCCAACCGTTTCTCAGCTTTACGATACTGATTGGTTTGCCCTTGAAGTCGTGGTTTCGGAAAAGCAAGTTCGGGACCTCGTTCCAAAACTTCTTGACCTTGGAGTTCAGGGTATCATAGAGTATAGTTTAAACAAAGTTATTTAGAGGGAAAAGCATGCAGAGGCTTCCGTTATCCTACATCAGACCAGGAATGAAGACCTTTGAAGAGGTTGTGGATGCCCAAGGTAGGGTCCTTTGTGGAAAAGGGGTTGAGCTTACCGAATCAATGCTTCAGAAATTTCAGGAGCTTGGAGTATCCTACATAACAGTAGAAGGGACACCGGTTAAACTCCCCTGGGAAAAGACCTTGGAAGAAGAGCTTGAGCTCTTAGAGAAAAGGTTTTCCGGGGTAAAAGACGAGTTTCTCTTGCATGTTAAAGAGGTTTTAAAAGAGGTTTTGATGATGAAGCATTCTTCAGGAGCCAAAAATGGCTGATCCTTCAGAGAAAAGAAAGGAAGTCAAAAAGAAGATCAGAAAGCTTGAAGGGTTGCCAGCCCTTCCACCGATTATCCAAAAGCTTAACGCCCTCATAGAGGATGAAAGGTCATCTCTTACCCAGATCGCTGACCTTATAGAAAAAGACCAGGTGATAACTACTAAAGTCCTTCGTTTGGCTAATTCCGCCTTCTACGGCTTTCCTCGCAAGGTATCCACGGTTCAGCAAGCCATGATGCTCCTTGGGATAAATGTCCTTAAGATCCTTATCATGACCTCATCCATCTTCGAGATAATCTCCAAGGAAGATGTTGGGCTTTGGGAGCATTCGGTTGGAGTTGCGGCCTGCGCTAAGATCCTTGCTGAAATGAAGGAAGTATCAGACCCGCAAGAGATAGCAACGGCTGGACTTTTACACGACCTTGGCAAAGTCGTTCAGATGATCGCCTTTAAAGAGGATTACGAAGAGGTGAAAAGGAAGGTAGAAGACGGACTCTCTCCCCTTCAGGCTGAGCTTGAGGTGTTTGGGATCGACCATGCTGAAATGGGAGCCTTTCTTATGATGCAGTGGAACCTACCCGAGAGGCTTATAGAGATGGTGAATTCGCATCATGACCTCTCGCGTTCTAAAAAATATCGAAAGGAATCAGCCCTCCTTCATCTTGCTGACCTGTTAGTTCATGCTCGAGGCTACGGAGAAACAACTTATGTTGGGCTTCCACCCTTTGACCCTAAAGCCTTAACCATCCTCAAGGTTGACCCGTCGGAAATTAAAGAAATCTACTTAAAGCTTGAACCAAGGTTGTATGAGCTAAAATTCTTTACCGAAGAGTTGAAAAGGGAGATGACTTGAGGTCAAAGAAGGAAAAGAAAGAAATCTTTCTTTTCCTACCAAGAAAAAAGCCTTTTACCGATTGGTCAAAGCTTTTAAAAAACGATTTCAAGTTAAAGCATTTTTATAAGTCAAAGGACCTGCTTTCAGCTCTGCTTTTTTCGCCTCCCCAGGCAATACTTTACTACTTTAATCGCAATAGAACAGTCTTTGAAAACCTTCTTCAACTTAAACATAACTTTAATCTTGTTTCTTTGGCTATAATTTTAGTTCTTGAGGAAGAGGACCTGGAAAAGCTATCTGATGACCGAATTTTAAGTCTCATTGATGACATAATTCTAACAAGCTCAACCCCTTTAGAGCTAAAGATAAGGCTAAGTCTTTGCCTTCATAGGCTCACAAGGATTTCAGACAACAATCCCTTAACTGGGCTTCCAGGCAATGTATCCATCGAGCTTGCCATAAAAAAAGCCCTTGAGAGCGAAGTGCCCTTAGCCATCGGCTATGTTGACCTTGATAATTTCAAAGCCTACAATGATATTTATGGTTTTTCTGCCGGCGATGAAGTGATCAAGAATTTAGCAAGGATCCTGCAAACTACCATCCTTGAGAAGACCACAAATGCTTTCTTAGGTCATATTGGAGGGGATGATTTTGTGTTTATCGTCCCCCTTTCCATGGCTGAAGAGATAAGCAAAGAAGTTATTCAAAAGTTTAACGCCCTTCTGCCCGCTTTTTTAAACGAAGAAGACCTAAAAAGAGGCTATTTTATAGCTAAAGATAGGCAGGGAGTTTTAAGGGAGATCCCCCTCCTTTCCGTCTCCATAGCGCTTGTTCCTATTACTAAAGGAAAGTTTAAACATCCGGGAGAGGTTGCGGCAAGAGCTGCCCAGGTGAAATCCGTCGTCAAGAAAATTCCCGGTTCCAACTACTTTATTGACCGAAGGGCATAAGCCCTTCGGACCTTTGAGGACTCTATCTGGCGTAGGATCTCTTCTCGTTTCTCTTCAAGAAGCTTCTCAATGTATTCAACCAGGGCTAAACATTCTTTAGCTTCCTGTTCCCTACCTCTTAAAGCCTCCTCATACATTCTCCAATTTTCCAAGATTTCGGAATAAGCCTTTTCTGCGGTTTCAAAATCTGAGGAAAGAAGTGCAAGCTCAACCTTTTTAAGGCTATCCTTAAGGTTTAGGCTTTTAAGCCCTTCCGATGGCATAAAAAGCATCCCTTAGCTTTTCTAAGATCTCGATGGAGTCGCGAACGGGTTTTTCATCCCATCTGATGCTTGCCCTAATCAACTCTTCGATTAAGACTTCATAGATCTCGTTTAAATTCTTAGCTATTTCTCCTCCCTTCTCAAAGTTTAGGCAAGCTTTAAGATAATTGAGAATGTCTACTACCTTGCTAAAAGCTTCAGCCCTAATTTTTACCCTTTTGACTTCATCTTCCTCGGATTCAGCCATCAAAATCTGCTTAAGTAGTGCGATCGCCCGGTTGTAAAGGAGCACAACATGAGCGGCAGGGTTTGCTGACAAAACCTCCTTTTCCAAGTATCTGGGCTGAGGTCTAACCATCTTTCTCCTCCTTTTTTTACATTACTTATCGGATGGAGGATAATTTTCTAAAATTTCTATTGTTTGCTCGTCTCGCTTAATCCTTTAACAAAGGATTCAAGCCTTGTCTTAAGGGTTTCGTTCTGGTTCATCAAGGCTTCGATCTTGCTAAAGATAAGCCTAAGCTTTTTCTCCTCTTTGCTTAAAGAAGCGGTAAGCTCCTCAGCCTTCTTATCAAGGCGAGAAATAGCTTGGTCTTCAGCATTTTTATAAGCTGTGAATGTCTTTGCAAGACCCTCGAGGTAATTCGATAACCCCTCTTTGACAGAAGCCAGAGCCTTCTTTACATCTTCCACCTTTCCTTGAGAGAGAAGCTGATCATAAGCTTCGCTTCTTAGCGAATACTTTCCATCGTCTCCGATGTTGATCAATCCTAACTCTTGCAAAGGTTTAGTTAGCCTAAAAAGGCTAGCCTTAATCTGGACCAAGGCGGAGTTGCCCTGAAAGAGCCCACCCTTTTCGGTCATGGGTTTTAAAAGGTCTAAGACCCCGTTTATCTTGTTTAAAAGGTCAGAAATTGCCTTCTTGCCCCCAGACAGATCATCGCTTATGGTGAGGCTGAGATAATCCGTTGAAGTCTTCTGGGCGGTAATGTTTAACCCTGGGAGGACATCTTTAAAGGTGTTCGTTGGGCTTGTAAGAATGCTTCCGCTTGGGAGCTCAAGCTGAGCGTTCTTTGCCTCTTGAAGAGTTGTTAAAGAGCCAAGGGGAGATGGCAAACTTCCTGAGGCTATCTCTATGACCGAGCCCGAAGCCGATGTTTCCTTTGTTGAAGCTCCAACATCCTTTTCCGAAAGGAGAAGCTTGTAGCTACTTCCGTCAAAAAATACGCTTGCCTGAACCCGGTTCTGAGATGAATTTATGGCGTTCACAAGGTCGTTAAGCTTGCCTCCAGAAAAGTTGATGGTTGTCTCCTCGTAAGCGGAGTCGCTTGTGTAATACCGCAGGGTAAAGGTTGCCGATGAAAGCGTGTCCTCAAGGCTTGAGACCCCACCTGTAGAAAGCCTCATTTCCGCCTGAGTAAGCTGGTTCACCTTTACCTTTAGGGTAAGGTTGGGGGTATTAGCGCTTGCTTGGGCTGAGATAACCGAACTATCAGATACTGAAACGCTTTTCCCTTGAAAGGGCTTGTCGATGTTTAAGCTTGAGACAAAATCCTTTAGGTCGTTTATACCAGAAAGAAGGTTAGATATCGAGCTTGCCTTAGCTTGGTGTAAAGCCTTGTCTTGAGCGATTTTTTGGAGAGATTTCTGTTTTGCTAAAGTTAAAGATTTAACAAAGGCGTCAACATCGAGAAGACCGGTGACATTGCTTAAGTAAAGTTCGTCAGCCATGGTTTATACCTCCTTTTTAAGGAAAAGCCCCTTTATATCGGAAACCTCTCCTTGATTTACCTTGTGGATAGCTTCTTTACCGCTTAAGGCTCCATACTTTTCAAGAAAGGCGGTCAACGCCTTTTTAAACTTTAATATTTCTTCAAGAGGTATCTGTCTCACAACTTCTTTGGTCTCAAGGTCGATGATTTTAAAAACTGGTATCTTTAAATCTCTATCTATCTCTACTTTTAAGGCACGGTTAAGCCCGCTTAGCAGTTTGTTAAGTTCCTTAACCACCCCTTTAAGCTCGTCTTCATTGAAGTTTTTGGGTTCTTCATTAAAGGGGGCTATTGAATTTGTTTTGTTTGATTTAGGATTTGCTTCGGTCTCATTGATTGAGGGGATCTCAGTTGGCTTTAACTGTATAGATTTTTTTACTGAAAGGGGAGTTTCATTTTCCTCGAATGTTGACCTAAGTAAAGTTAGGTCAACTTTGTCGCTAATCTTCATCAGGAATTCATCCCCATTTTTGGTTATTAATTATATCGGAACTTTTAAAAAAAACTTTAATGTCAATTTTTAATAGTATCTATAGGGCAAGCGACTTCCGCCTGATAAAACCTTGAGCGACCGTTTACCTTTCTTACCGAACATTCCTTTTATTTAACCCCGAAGTTCCCTTTATATCGCCCCGAACCCCCTTACATGTCGCCCCGAACGAAGTAAGGGATGCCTCGCTATTGCTCGGCAGGACAGGGTAGAGGATGTCGCCCCGAACATCCTTTTTTTTGTCGCCCCGAGCCGCAAGGCGAGGGGTCCCTCGGCGCTTACGCACCTCGGGAAGACACTGCGGGGAATGTCGCCCCGAGCGAAGCGAGGGGTCCCCTTTTGTCCATTCCTCGCATAAGAGATAACCCCTTGCTTCACACAGTTTTCTCTCTCCGAGCGATGCGAGGAGCCTCCTCGTTAGACAGACGGTGCCATGAACGAAGCGATGGATGCCTTGCTATCGTTTCCAGCGTCAGAAGAAGGCTAAATTGTTCCAGTCTATTAAAAAATTGGGGGCGAACGCCCCCGATGTCTTTACCTTAAAGAATGGGTAGATATCTTTGGATTTCGTATTCGGTAACCCTTATGCGATAGTCGTCCCATTCTGCTTCTTTTTCGATGATAAGCTGGTTGTAGATGTGCTCGCCCAGGGCTTCTTTAAGGAGCTCGCTTTTCTTAGCGTACTCTATTGCTTCCTTTAAGCTTCCGGGTAGCTCTTCGATGCCAAGCTCTGCTCTCTCAGCTGGGGACATGTGATAGACATCCTTTTCCACCGGTTCAGGAAGAGGATACTTCATCTCAATCCCTTTTAATCCTGCGTGAAGCATGCAGGCAAAGGCAAGATAGGGGTTGCAGGCTGGGTCTGGACTTCTAAGCTCAATCCTTGTAGCTTTTTCCTTACCAGGCTTATACATAGGAACCCTGATCAAAGCTGAACGGTTTCTTCTTGCCCAGCAGATATAAACAGGTGCTTCATACCCAGGAACAAGCCTTTTGTAAGAGTTCACAGTTTGGTTTAAAACCAGAGTAATCTCTTTAATGTGCTTAAGGAGCCCCGCGATGTAGTGCTTTGCTACATCGGAAAGATGGTAAGGGTCGTTTGCATCAAAGAAGGCGTTTTTATCATTGATAAAAAGGCTTTGATGGGTGTGCATACCGCTTCCGTTTTGTCCAAAGATTGGCTTTGGCATAAAGGTTGCGTAAACGCCGTATTTTCTTGCGATCTCTTTTACTGTTATTTTGTAAGTTATGACCTTGTCAGCCATTGATAGAGCATCATCATACCTTAAGTCAATTTCATGCTGAGAAGGGGCAACCTCATGGTGAGAGTATTCTACATAGATGCCAAGGCTTTCTAAAGCAAGGATAGTTTCTCTTCTTAAATCTTCAGCTGCATCCATTGGATAATCAAAGTATCCAACCGTATCAAGAATTTCCGGAGCTTTTTCAGATTTAAAGTAGAAAAACTCAAGCTCAGGACCAAGGTAAAAATGGGTAAAGCCCATCTTTTTCATCTTCTCTAAGGCTCTCTTTAAGGCATATCTTGGGTCGCCAACATAGGGTTTCCCATCTGGGGTGTAGATATCACAGAACATCCGAGCAACAGCTTTTTCTTTGGGTCTCCAGGGAAGTAGGGCAAAGGTTGTTGGGTCGGGGATAGCCACCATGTCTGACTCTTCAATCCTCTGGAAACCGCGAATGGATGAACCATCAAACCCCATTCCCTCTTCAAAAGCAGCTGGCAATTCATTCACATGGATGGCAAAGCTTTTCAGCTGCCCCAGGATGTCAACAAACCAAAGCCTAACGAAACGAACATCATACTTTTTGCAAAGTTCAAGCACATCCTTCTTATCCCTCGGTTTCTCCATAAAAACCTCCCTTTTTGTTTTAAAATTTGTTCGCTTATTCTAACAAGAAGTATGCCAATTTGCAAATTAAGAAAAGTCAAGGTTAGATAGGGACGAATATATGTAATAAACTAACAATTTTGTCAATTTTGTCCCAGAGTTGCACAAATTTGGTATAGTGTTATTTTAAAAACATGAACCCCTTTGAGAGAACCCAGGCTGAGCTTACAGCCCTTCTTGAAATCAGCAAGGTCCTAAACTCATCTTTTAACCTCATTGACAATTTGAACACCGCTTTGAAGTTGCTATCCGATTATCTTGACATGCAAAGGGGCACGGTCACCTTATACGATAAAACTGCGGGGGAGCTTCGGATCGTTGCCGCATTTGGTTTAACTCCGGAGCAGATGGCAAGAGGTAGATACAAGGTAGGGGAGGGCATAGTAGGAAGGGTTTTTGAGACAGGGGAGCCGATTATCGTCCCCAACATCGGGAAAGAGCCTTTGTTTTTGAACCGAACGGGTGCCCGTATCGACAAGAACAACATTTCCTTTCTTTGTGTCCCCATCAAGCTAAATGAAGAAATCCTTGGGGTTCTCTCTGTTGACAGGATCTTTGATGAGAGCATATCCTTTGAAGAGGATTTACGCGTCCTTGGGGTTGTCTCAGTCCTTATTGCTCAGGCTATAAAGCTATATGAAACCTTTGAGAAGGAGCGTTCAAGAAGGGAGGAGCTTGAACAAGAGATAAAAGAAAGGTATCAGTTCCACAATCTTGTTTTCCGCAGCCAAGCGATGCGGGAGATAGTGAAGACCTGTATCAAGATCGCTAAGACAAGGTCTACCGTTTTGATCCGCGGAGAAAGCGGAACGGGGAAGGAGCTTTTAGCCAAAGCCATTCATATGAATAGCGACCGAAGCGATAAACCCTTCGTAGCCATAAACTGTGCCGCCATTCCAGAGACCCTGCTTGAGGCTGAGCTCTTTGGGTTTGAGAAGGGGGCTTTTACCTCAGCCTTTGCCGCAAAGCCAGGAAAAATTGAGTTAGCCAACGGGGGGACGCTTTTTCTTGATGAAGTGGGCGACATGCCTTTATCCCTTCAGGTAAAACTTCTCCGCTTTCTTCAGGATCAAACTATCGAGAGGCTTGGTAGCACAAAACCTATAAAGGTTGATGTAAGGGTAATCTGCGCCACAAACAGACCCTTGGAAAAGCTTATCCAAGAGGGAAAATTCCGCGAGGACCTTTACTTTCGTCTAAATGTCGTCCCTATTTTTATCCCACCGCTAAGGGAGAGAAAGGAAGATATCCCGGTTCTTGTCGAGCATTTTCTCAAGAGGTTTAACGAGCTTTATCAAAAGAGGGTTAGGCTTAGCCCTAAAACCATGGAAATACTTCTTGAGTATCCCTTCCCGGGGAACATTAGGGAGCTTGAAAACCTTATAGAAAGGCTTGTCCTCCTTGCTGAAGGGGAGGTCATCGAGCCAAAGGACCTGCCTTTTGAGATGTTTGAAGGAGATGTTTGTAAAAGGGTTCAGGATACCCAAAAGCCCTTTCGGGATGCCTTACAGGACTTGGAGAAGGAGAGGATCCTTAAGGCTCTCATCGAGTGCAACTTCAATCAGTCAAAGGCTGCCAAAAAGCTTGGCTACACAAGGAGACAGCTTAGCTATCGCATCGAAAAATACAATTTAAAGGCAGAACTGCTAAGAAAGTTTAGTTAAACTTAAGCGATTGCTCGTTGCCATGAGCCTTTAACCCTGAGCCCATTTTGTTAACCCGAACCCCGTTTGTCAGCCCCATCCTCTTTATTTTGTCAGCCCGAGCCCTTCTTTTTATCGCCCCGAACCTCTATTTTGTCGCCCCGAGCCACCCTTTTTTTTGTCGCCCCGAACGCCCCTTTTTGTCGCCCCGAACGCCCCTTTTTGTCGCCCCGAACGCCCCTTTTTATCGCCCCGAGCGCTTCCTTTTTGTCCCCTCGAGCCCTTTTTTTGTCGCCCCGAGCCACCCTTTTTTTTTGTCGCCCCGAGGCGTTAGCCGAGGGGTCTCCTCTCTACCTGTCTCCCCGAGCGCTTCTCTACTTTGTCGCCCCGAGGTGTCAGCCGAGGGGTCTCCCCTTAGGGACGCTGTCCCAAACGAAGTGAGGGATGCCTCGCTATCGCTTGGCAGGACAAAGTAGGGGGGACTTTTTTTAAACAGCCCCGCTTCCCCCTGAGGCTGTACTAAAAATGTTTTTGTGCAAGCCATCCCGCTGTCTCCCCGAGCGTCAGCGAGAGGTCTCCCCTCTCCCTGTCACCCCGAACGTCAGCAAGGGGTCTCCCCTCTCCCTGTCACCCCGAGCGTCAGCGAGGGGTCTCCCCTCTCCCTGTCACCCCGAGCGTCAGCGAGGGGTCTCCC
>WYEG01000030.1 GCA_009903935.1 Caldimicrobium sp.
ACCTTTTAAACCAGGGTGCAGCCAAGAGCTGCTGTGATCTCTGGCTTTGGAGGGACAAGGATCTTTTGCCCAAGCAATTCTTCTAAAAGCTTAACTATGAGGGGATTTTTAGCTACTCCGCCAGTAAAAACGATGTTTTCCCTAAGTCCTAAGCGATGAACTAAAGCGGATACCCTTTCAGCAACGGATAGATGCACTGCATAGGAAAGGTCAGATGGGTCAGCCCCTGCGTTTTTTAAAGATACTACTTCAGATTCTGCAAAAACAGTGCACATGGAGGTGATCTTGATCCGGTTTTTGGGGTTTAGCCCCAAAATAGGGAATTCTTCCAAAGGTATACCCAAGGATAGAGCCATAACCTCAAGGAACCTTCCTGTGCCTGCTGCGCATTTATCATTCATCACAAAGTTTTCAACGCCTCCGTTTTTACCGATGGCTACAACCTTGCTATCCTGTCCGCCTATATCGATGATGAGCTCGGCTTCAGGAAAAATCTCTCTTATACCCAGGGCTTGAGCTTTTATTTCAGTGATAGTCTCGGTCCCTAAATTTACCTTGGCTAAATTCCTTCCATAACCCGTTGCGACAACCTTTTCTGCCTTGTCTAAATAAGGGAATATGAGCTCTCTTATGGTTAATAGGGGGTTTATAGTATTGTCTAAAACTTTAGAGTAGATAATTTCTGAACCCTCACGAACTACAACCTTTATAGTCCTTGAGCCGATGTCTATGCCTATGCGCATGCTTAATCCTTATCCCCTTAGAGTCTCTAAAAAGGCTTCAACCCGGGTCTGGAGCTGTCCTACATCCTCGGGTGAGTAGTCGCTCTCGATCATTAAAAAGGGAATGCCTTCCCTTTCACAAGCCTGCTTTACTTTTACGGCTTCGATAAGATAGGTTTGACAAAAAGTTAAAGAATAGTAAATCAGACCGTCAGCTTTAGATTTTTTATACTCTTCTAAGATTCGCTCTATTCTTTCTTCGTTTGGGGTGAAGATAGCACAATGCACCTTCATTGACCTATCAACTATCGCATAAAGTTGGTCGGTTAAGTTATTCTTTTCCTCGACGAGGTCGTTAAAATACCTTGTGCCGATGCAAGACTCTTCATTTACTATGATTGCTCCAAGATTTTCAACGATGTTATGGAGCTTAAAATTAGGAAAAGCCATTGGGGTTCCGCTTATCATGATGCGAAGAGGTTTCTTTTCCCAATAGCCTATACCTTTTGCAATTCTGTCTTCAAGCTCGTCGCATAGCTCTTCAACCTTCGTTGCAAACCTTTCAGGGTCGTCATAATAGGCTATCTGTTCTATGAGAAGAACATCCTTTCCGCTTATGGGTAAAACATCATGTTGACGGAGAGAATTTAACCTCTGTAAAGCTTTCCGTTTTCTATTAATGATACGCACACCTTTGAGAAGTCTTTCTTCATCAAGCTTCATTCCAGATCTTTGCTCAAGCTCTTCCTTAAATCTAACTACCTCTTTAAAAAGGAGCTCCCTTTCTGTTTCTCTTTTCATGGGAGGGATTTCCATAACATAGGTCTCAATATCCTGGTTTAAAATCTCCCAGGTTTTCTTTTTAGAATCGCAGGTTGTTTCACCAGCAACGAAATCCACCACTTGAAAATAGGGACAAACCCTCGATATTCTAAATCCATAAGCAGACTTGACTAAAGGGCAGATTGAGCGGGGTAAAATTCTTTCGGCATCAGGAACAGTTGCTTGGGATCCTCCGCAAAGCCCGATGCATATGCCATCAAGAGCAACGACTATCTCCTCAGGAATATAAACGCAGAAGGCTCCAACGACTACTCGACCTTCTTCCTTGGCTTCAACTATCTCCTTTATTCGCCCAGTATGAATGTTGGCTACAATTTCGTCAAAGTATTTCATACCCTCTGGGCGAATTTCTTGATTTAAAAACAAGGTTTTATACATTTGAGATAAAATTTCTCTCATTTTAGAAAGTCTTGTCACATCAACCCCAATTCTTTGCCAAAGCTCTGGGTCAGCTTTTACTTGGAACTCCATAGGGATCCTCCCAAGGTGGATTTATAATATTTCTAATACGGTATACTTTGATTTTTCAAAGGTTAGGTCAAGCTTATCCCATAGCTCTCCGCCAACCTCGGCAATAGGATACATGAATTCGTTTATGCTTTTTACACTCTTAAGAGGTGGTTCAAGCTGAAAGTCTCTTGCATGGTTGAAGGCAATCCAATGGGCATCCCAGTTTCCAAAAAGATACTCCTTGATGAGCTTTACCTTTGGATGGTCAAGGGTGAGATTTTCTTCAAGGAGCAACTTTCTAACATCCGCAGGGTCAGCAGGCACCCACTGCCCAAGATAGAACTCCGCTCGGCAGTGCTGAGCCTTTGTTGCATCCTTAGTCACTGAAGAAATACCTTTAGAAAGGAAGGATGGCTTTACCCTTAAGCCAAAAACTTCCCTCGCAGGAACGCCAATCGCTCGGCAAAGGGCTACAAAGAGAGAGTTTATGTCTGTGCATTTTCCGCCAAAGTTCTTTGTCTCAAGCATCCTTCTTACATCACCCGGACCACATCCCTTAACCTTAGGGTCTCTGTAGGTATTCTCCACTACCCAATCGTAGATAGCCCGAACTTTTTCAAGCTGGGTCTTCTTACCTGCCGTTATCTTTTCTGCGTATTCTTTTACGATCCCATCCGTCGGAATATGTTCAGTAGGTTTTAAAAACAGGGCAACATCTGAAGGGATAGTGGTATTATCTTTGGGAAGCTTGTTTATATCAACGCTTCTTTCGGTAAACTCAACCTCAAAGGTCACCTTTAATTGTTTTTCGTCATTTTTCTTAAACTCTACATACAGTATGGGTGCTCCATAAACCTTATCTTTGTTGATCGTATATTTTCCTGTTGTTTTAACATCCATTTTGATAAGTTTTTGATAATCTATGTCGTAAGGAATAGGGACCCAAAGCCTTACATCTTCTTTAAATGGCAAGTTAGTTTCATACAATAGTTTTACTTTATACCTTTCTTTTCCGTAACTAATTTTAGGTAGAATAGAGGCTCCAACGATGACAAAGCTTAAGGTTTTCATGAATTCTCTTCTGTTCATAAGCCCTCCCTTGAAATTTTTGGAAAGTATTTACTTAGTTTTATTTGATGTCAAATAGATTTTTTTAATCAATATTCAACTTTTGATTATATTTGTCAATAATTGAATAATAGAATAAAAAATTTAATACCTTTTCTTTTCAGCTTTTCTAAATCCTCAATGCGGTCTATATCAACTGTTTCAGGAAGTAGGGAAACTTTAACACCAAGGGCAGAAAGCCTCTTCGTAGTTTCCTTGAACACAGCTTCTGTCCCCCAGGGGATTTCTGAGAAAATCTCTTTGATGTAGGGGAGGATATCCTGCCTTAAGCCTATGAGGTTGTAGCCTCCGTCATGGGAGGGTGAAAGAACCACTTGGTTTTCTGTTAGCTTTTCCATGGCAAGCTCTAAAAAGGAAGGAGTTATCTCAGGACAGTCTGAGCCTATGATAACCGTTTTTTCAACACTTTGCCCTCTTAACAAATCCGTTGCCACCCTTATTAAGTCCTCCCCAAGGCTTAAACCTTTCTGTTCATACAAAAGGTCAAAGGGTTTGGCAAGCTCTTGCGGCAAGAAGGAACCTCGGTAGGCGCCGACTAACAGGGTTTCAGGATGTTTACTTTTAAAGGATAGGAGGTTATTTAGAGCCTCGTTAAGTAGGGCTTGATAAAGCTTTAGGGTTTTTTCCTTTCCTAAGGTCTTTTCAAGCCGCTTCTTTACTTTTCCAAGCTCCGGGACCCTAAAGAAGAGGACGACGGAAGAGCTTTTCTGCTTTTTTAATGACAAGGCTAAACCCTATGAGAAGAAGTATAGCTAATATCAAATACCAGGGATTTTGTTTTAAAAGCTCAAGTATAGAGTAACCAAGGAAGGTGTAAAGAAAGCCACCCGGCAACATGAAGATAAAGCTTGTTATGACATAGGTTGAAAATTTTATTGGGGTTAGACCAAGGAGAAAGTTTATCACCGGATAAGGAAAAAGAGGAAAAAGCCTTAAAAAAGCCACAAACTTCCAACCGTCCTTCTCAACCCTATCCCAAAAGGTCTTAAGATAAACCTTGCCAAACCTTTGGGCTACTGCTTGATAGAATAGATACCTTGCAAGGAGAAAAGAGAGGGAGGCTCCAAGGGTTGCCCCAGTTACAGCGATCAGCGTTCCTAAAAAGGGACCCCAAAGAAGACCAGCAACCATGGTTAAGGCAAGGCTTGAAACAAAGAGAGATGGAGCCACGGTATAGATTAGGAGATACAGAAAAATCACCAGCGGATTTCCTTTTATTTGATTTAAGTAGTTTAGGTAGGCTTTGAAATCAAAGCCCTTTACATAGCTAAGGGTGTAGAAGGTTATCAACGCTATAAGGTAAAGCGTTAAGACTAAAGCCTTTTTAGAGAAGAGCTTTAGTCTTAAGGAAAGGAAAAACCTATTTATCCACTTTTGGGTTGAGCTTAATGGTTTAAGCCTCGGCGAATAGTTTGGGAGAAACTCAAGGATGTGATAGGCATTAGCCTCACTTTTGAGAAATCTTCCTTTGCATCCCATGCAGTAAGTGATAATAGGTCTATGGTTTGCCCATTTTAAAGTTTTTTCCCTAAACTCTGAAGCTAACTCCTCATTCTGATAGAGGGCACCCCCTGCCCCACAGCAAGCTGGAAGCCTTGCTTCCTTGAGCTCAACTTTATCTTCAATAAGCGTCCGAAACTTCTTCCTTATTTCTTCAAATTGCCAAGCTGGGCAGGGATGATGAAGATAAGCCTCTTTAAAAGGGATTTTAAGAAGACTTTGGGGAATTAGTTCCAAGATGTGCTTAACTTTCACCTCTTCGGAAAGCAAAAATCTTTTAAAATTTTTATAGCAGTTTGTGCAACCAAGGATAACTTTTTTGACTTTATAAGAAATAAGCCTTTCCTGAATATCCTTGAAGGCTTTAGCAACATCTTCGACCCCTCCAAGCTGAAAACAAGGGTCAAAGCAGCAGTCAAGGACTATGCCAACCCTTTGGTTTAATAACTCTGAAAGGCTATTTCTAATTTTAAGAACCAAGTTTGGGGCTGAGCCAGCCAAACTACAGCCAGGCCAAAAGACAGTGTCTGCTCTTTCCCAATGAGAAAAGGGAAAACGATGTCCCCTTTCAGCATAAGACTTAGCCGAGATATAGGGCTCTCTTGTAGAAGAGTCCTTTCTTAGAAGCTGGGTTTTTGCCTCGTAGAGAGACTGAGCAACCGGTAATCTTTCCGGACAAATCTTAGAACAGGCTGTGCAGTTTGTGCAGAAAAAGAGGACCTCAGAGGGGGTGGCCAAAAGTTCTTTTGGGTGACCAAACTTAGCCAAAAAGGGACAAACCTTTTGGCAGGCTCGACATTCTGTGCAGTTAGCAAAGACATCCGAAACAGCTTGTTCCAAACTGGGCTGTGCAGACATAGCAATGGTTGCCCACCTTTATGTTTTTATCTTCCAAGACCTCTAAACCGTAAGTAAGTAGACTATCTACAGAAAGCTTACCATCAACCGGAAGATTAAGGGCAAGGTTGAAGTCACAGTCGTAGACGATCCCGTTAGGACCTATGGTAATCAGGTCTAAACACATGAGTTTATCAAGGGTGCTTGGGTTGAAGTTAGCTTCAAGCAGCTTTTCATAATCTAAAAGCAACCCCTTCTTAGAAAGAAGTTTTCTATACCTTCCAATCGGAGCATTGTTAAGGACGAAAAGGTCAGAAAAAGATATTCCGTGTTTCTCCTTTAAAATTGCCTCAAATTCCGATTTTAGCTCAGAAGAAGACTTTACCAACTCTGGCTTTGTGGGGTTGACCATAAGGATAAGAGGTATATCCCTTCCATACCCAAGCTCTTTTAAGCTCTTTAAGACCTCTAAAGCCTTAGCATAAAAGCCATGTCCTCTAATGCCTTCTGCTTCTTTTTTGTTTATGCTCGGGAAAGAGGCAATGATGTTTACACCAAGCTTGGCAAGCTCTTCCATCAAATCAGGCTTATCAGCTAAGGCCGTGAGGTTTGAGCGAAACCAAATCTCTCGGCAAAACTCTTTCACCTCTTTAAGGAAGGGTAAGATATAAGGATGAAGCTCAGGTGCTCCCCCTGTGAGGTCTAAGCTTAGACCTGGGTTCTTTTTTAAGAGCTCAGATATTTTGTGTAAGATTTCATTCGGCATAAGTTTTCCGTTTGGGGAGGCTGAATGATGACAGTGACGGCAGGACATGTTGCATAGGTTTCCAATGTTTACTTGGACGATGCTGATCTTTCTCTTCTTCAGCTCTACTCCCAAGCTTTTTAGCCTTTCTTCAAAGGGTATGCCTGTTTCCCATTTACCTTCTTTGGTTTCCTTTGGGGACCTAAGAACCATTCCGGTGCAGTTCGGAAAGGGGCGCTTTGGGAGAGGTTTTGCTGGTTCAATAAAGATAAAATGTTCCGAGAAAGCTCGTTTTAGATTTCTAAAGGTTCTCTCGCAGACAGCAACTCTTTTCCCTATCTCAAAAACATGACCCTCAGTATCTTCAACCTTGTAGAAAGGACCAAGGTAGATTACCGCCTGTCCTGCGTCTATACAGGGTCCTTTTTCTCCCTTTATGGCTTCAATGGTTATGGAACGGAATTCTATTCCCTCTATTACTTGCCAAGGCTTCTCCTCCCATTTGAGAACCCTAACTGAAGAAAAACCAGCCTTTAAAAAGGCCTGAATAAACTTGTCTTCCCTTAGGGCACCTGCGATGCACCCTGACCAAAGCTCAGGGTCCTCCTGAAGATGAGGAGGAACATCCTCATCGCTTACGATATCAGATATTACTGCCCTTCCGCCAATCTTTAACACCCTATAGATCTCTGAAAACAGCCGGTCTTTATCCTCAGGCTTTACCAAGTTTAAAACGCAGTTTGAAACTACCGTGTCTACGCTTTCATCAGGGATGAGGGGTTCTTTTTCTTCTAACTCTTTGACATAGTTTTCAAAGGCTATTAAATCCTCCGCGGTTTTAATGGGATTTGTTTGAAGATAGGCTTCTACCTTTTCTAAGTCAAGTTTTAGATTCTGGATCTTAGCGTAGTAGAATTCGGTGTTCTTGTAGCCAAGCTTTTTGGCGATTTCGTCCTGATATTTTCGAGCAAGGCTTAGCATTTCTTTATTGAAGTCAACGCCGATAACCTTTCCCTTTGGTCCAACTATTTGAGCTATCATGTAAACATGTTTTCCTGAGCCTGAACCAAGGTCAACAACAACTTCTCCCTCGCGGACATACACTGTTGGGTCGCCGCAGCCATAGTCTACTTCGAGGATTTCTTGAGGAATAATCTTGAGAAGCTCTGGGCGTTGATAGGAAACGGGACAGCAAAGAGCCTTTTCTAGCTTCTTTGCTGCCCTTTTATACCTTTCTAAGATAGCAATTTCTTGCATGGTCTTTTAAAGCGTTTATTTCCCTTTTTCCAAAAGCTCAGGATAAGGCCAGCCTGCCATCCCGCCTTCAAGGATGTAGAGCCTGTTTTCAGGAACCCCTTTAGACTTTAAATAGTCATAAGAGTTTTTGGCACCGGATTTTCCTCTTGGGCAAAGGATAACTACTGGGTCTTTGCTTTTCTGGATGATGGGTAAGACTTTATCCAACCGTTTCTTTTCCTCGTCTTTGCTTGCTGGGAAAGCGTTCGTCTCTATAGCCCCCTTTATATGTCCTTTTACAAAGTCTTCATGGGGTTGGATATCAACGAGTATAACCTTTTTACCACTTGTAAGCCAATTTTTGAGTTCTTCTGGTTTAATCATGTTGTACTGCGAGGCATAAAGAAGCGCTGCACTAAAGAGGAAAACCAAGCTAAAAACAAGCTTAAGCCCTAAGGTCTTTGCTTTAAACATAGCCCACCTCCTTAAGTTTTTGCCAATTAATTTAAATCTTCAAAAGATAAACTTTCAAGATTTTTAGCTTATGAAATTTTTCAAATAGAATTTTGCTACTTATAGAATTTAGCCAATAAATTGGGAGGACATCCGAGCAAAAAGGCTAAAAGGATGGCGAAGTTTCGCAAGCTGTGGAAGTTTGGATAAAAGGGGATGTGAGGCTTTAATTTTCTTGAAGACACTGTGAGGCTCACAGGGAAAAACTTTGGTCTTGCTTTTTTTCTTAATTTTAAGACTAAGTCTACATCTTCAAGGAATGGGTAGTCCTTAAATCCTTCAACCTCTTCATAGAGAGCATGTTTTACGAGCAAACCCTGGTCTCCAAAGGGTAGGGCAAATACCTTTGAGCGAAAGTTAATCCAGGCTGAAAGTAGCTTAAGCTCAAGATTTGTAGGCTCATATTTTATGGGAAAAAAGCCCCAGGCAAATCCCTCTTTGATTGCTCTTCTTATGTCTACGGGATTTGTAAACTGGCAATCGGCGTGAAGAAAAAGGAGATAAGCCCCTTGAGCCAATTTTGCCCCAAGGGAAAGCTGTTTCCCTCTTCCTCGTTGAGAGACAATAACTTTTACCCCAAAGGACTTTGCTATTTCAACCGTTCTATCCCTGCTTCCACCGTCTACCAATATGACCTCATCAGGGTCAATAAAAGAGAGGCTTTCTAAGCAAGGTTTTATGAATTCCTCTTCATTTAAGGTTGGTATGATGACGGAGAGCTGCACATTAGAATTTAATACCAATATTCAGGATATTTTCTATGCCT
>WYEG01000012.1 GCA_009903935.1 Caldimicrobium sp.
TACCTTTGCCAAATATTTACCACTATAAAGAAGGTCCTCTGTCCCTCAATGGTTGCAGGTCTTATATACCTTTCAGCCCTTATCTCACAGGTTTTGGTGTGTTAGCCGTTGAGGGAGGTAGGACAGGTACTTCCAATGCATCCTTTGGGATTTCTCCGTCTAATGTTTTCAAAAAAGCGACAATCTTTTCTAATTGATCCTTGGTTAGTTCCTGACCTAACTGCACCTTGCTCATAATTTGCACGGCATCCTCCAAGTTCCATACAGACCCGTCATGGAAATAAGGATAGGTTTTTGATATGTTTCTTAAGGAAGGAACTTTAAAAACATAAAGGTCTTCCTGCTTTTGAGTTACCGCAAACTTACCAACATCAACGGGCATGGTTGGTTTATCCAGAGTAAGAAACTGTCTTGTTGCTTCCCAGTAGGATTCTAAAACGCCAAACTTTGTAAACATCGTTCCACCAAGAGCAGGACCATTGTGACAGGAAGCGCATCCTAACTCTATAAAGATTTTAAGCCCTTGTTTTTCTTTTTCAGTAAGGGCCTTAGCATCACCATTGAGGAATTTATCAAACCTAGATGGAGTAACAAGGGTTCTTTCAAAGGCACCGATAGCCTTTGCTACATTATCATAGGTTAAGGGATTTTTATCGTTGGGGAAGGCTTTTTTAAAAAGCTCGACATACTCTGGAATTGAACTAAGAACTTTTATCACCTGTTCTGGCGAGTCCATAGCCATCTCTATCGGGTTGAGTATCGGTCCTTTTGCTTGTTCTTCAACATCCTTTGCCCTCCCATCCCAAAACTGTGCTACATGAAGAGCAGCGTTTAGCGTAGTAGGTGCATTCCTTGGACCTATCTGCCATCTGTGCCCAATTGATGTAGGTAGATTGTCTACTCCATAAGTAGCGATGTTATGACAGGTGTTACAGCTAATTAACCCACTTTTAGAAAGCCTTGGGTCATAGTAAAGCATCTTCCCAAGCTTCACTTTCTCAGGAGTAACTGGATTCTCAGCGCTATCCACTACCCTGGGAAGAGGCTTAAAGTACTTTTTTGCTTCTTCTAAAACATTATCTGATTTTGCCGCACCCAAACTTGCAACCATAATAAGCATACCACCCGCAAGTGCTATTACCCTTTTTCTCATACCTTCACCTCCTTCTTAAAGTTTTTTTATTTTAAAATTATAATAGTAACAGATTTATTTGCAAGTTCTAATCAGGTCAGTTTTTAAAATTGTTTTTTGCACAAGTCTTATACGCTTTTTAAGTCCTCTTTATAATCCTAACTCCGAAGGAGGGTCTCCTTTTCGGCTTTCTAACAAAATAGGGGGATACTTCGCTCGTTAAGACAGGAGGCAGGGGATACCATCCCGACCAGCGCTTTTTGTTAACGTCCCTCTCGGTGGAAGGGGGCTTTCTTTTATCGTTCCTATAAAAATTGTAGAGACCTCGATAACTCTCCATAGAAGCCAGAAAAAGATTGTATAAAACAGCCTCTTGAACGACTTGTTATTTCGAATTTTCTCTTTATATTATCTTTTAAATCATGCTTTCTAAGGAGAAAACTATGGGAGATCAAATTCGCAGCACTTGGGAGATAGTTCTTGAGAAGCTTGAGAAGATAGGGAAGGCTGACCCTGAGGAGCTAAAATTAGAAAATCTTAAAGAATCAGCTTTCAAAGCCTGTGCCAAATTTCTTAACGAGCCAACCTCCTCTTGGGAAGATACAGTGGGGAAATTTTTGTCCCAGGTTGAGCCTAAGTATAAAAGCCAAGCTATAAAATTCATAACTGAAGTACTTCTTAAAAATATCGTCCTTCCTAAACTTGAGACTCAGCTCGCAAATAGTGAAAGAGCTATTGCCGGATTATCTTACCTTTTTAAAGGCATTCCAGAAATGGGTAAGCTTATAAAACAGTCAGAAGGTCTTATTAAAGAATACTATGCCCAGAAAAAAGCCCTCTATGAAGAACTAAAGAAAAAATATTCGGCTGAGCTTTCTGCTTTAGAACAGGCTTTATCCAACAACCTTGGGGTGGAGGTGAAGGTTTCAGCAGAGCAGCATCCTCAATTTCAGGAAGAGTGGAGAAAGATCAGCGAATACATCGACAGAGAGGCTGAAAAACAGCTCGAATACCTAAAGCAGATATTCCAAAAGGTCGTAAGTTAGCTAAATGGCTGAACCCCCTTTACTCCTTTTTCCCCAGACCTTACCCTATCCTTCGAGGGTTGAAAAGGCTTTAGAAGAGCTCGAGTCCATCATTGTCCTTGAGCTTCCTTATACTAATGAAAATTGGCAAAAACATTGGGCTAAATTTTTAAACAAGGTCAAATTTTTAAAACTTAAGCTTGAAGCCTCTATAGACTTTGACCATTTAAAGAGGCTTTTTCTTCAGCTTAAGGATTGGGCTCTCTACCTTAGGGATGTAGAAAATTTAAAGATCCTTGAAAGGTATGCCCAATCGGAAGATGATCTTCCCTTCTTTGCCGAAAAAAAGAAGGAAGCATTAGGAGATTTGGAAAAAGCCTACTTAGTGTTAATGCTTGCCGAAGATGTAGACCTAACTCTAAGCGAAGTAAAAAAAAGCTTAAACACCTTTGAACAAACTTGGGAAGATTTTTTAAAAGAAGGCATAGTTGGAGAGGACCCCTTCTTTAGAAGATTTGAAGTCCCCTGGGAAAAGGGGACCCCACCTGAGGAGCTTTCTAACCTAAGTAGAAGGGTCATTGCTTGGAATACCATTTTCCCACATCTTGACCTTGAAGAATTTGAAAACATTGAGCTTCTTGTTTCTGAAGCTGAATGCGTAGAATTTTTAAAGGAAACTAAAATTATGAAACATCCTAAAATAAATGGCATAATTACCCTTTTTTAGGGTAAATGGTTGACCTCTACCTCTTTTTATTTATTCTCTGCCTTTTAACATCCTTTTGCCTTTCCTGCAGTGAAGCAACCATCTTTTCCCTCACTCGAATTGAGCTTGCTGATATCTATCGAAACCTATCGGAAAAAAAGTCCTTTGCCATCCTAAAAAATCCGGAGGCTTTACTATTTACCATCCTTGCCGGGAATGAAATAGCGGATTTTTTAGGAGGATTTTTCTTATCAAACGCCATGACACGCCTAATGGATGCAGGGGCAAGGACCTTTGCCTTTGCCCTCTTCTCAATCTTAGCCTTTTATGTTGCCGATTTTATTCCTAAAATACTTGGCTATACCCATAGAAGAAAACTTATCTTCGTTCTTCTACCCTTTGTGCTATTCCTACACAAGCTTTTCTTTCCGTTAAATTTTGTGCTGGAAAGGCTAAACATTTTAGCCCTTCTAAAAAGGAAAAAAGAAAAAGGCGAAGAAGAGGGAGCCTTATCCACCGCTGAGCAGTTCATTCTCTACCTTTTAGATGAAGCAAGAAAGGCTGGTAAGATAAGCGAGCTTGAATTAAGGTTTATCCGTGGCCTCTTTATCTCAGAGGACATACCCGTTTCCACTATCATGGTCCCAAGGTCAGAAATCTATGCCCTGCCAGACCAAGAAATTACCCACAAGCTTCTTCAGGAAATTAGCAAAACACCCTTTACCAAAATCCCCGTTTATGGTTCAACCCTCGATGAGCTAATGGGTATTCTCTATGTGAAAGACCTTTTCAAGTATGTAAAATCCTTGGAAGAAAAAAAGCTTAAACTCTCTGAAGTTGTAAGGTCGGCTTTTTTTGTTCCCGAATTCAAAAAGGTAAGAGACCTTTTAATTGAATTCCAAAAAAAACACCTAAAAATAGCTTTGGTTGTTGATGAATATGGAACTATAAAAGGGCTCGTCACTTTACCTGACCTTCTTGAGCTTCTCTTTGGTGAATTTCGCACCGAGGATAAACCAAGCTTCAGCCCTATTAAAAGATTAAGCGAAGACAAATACTTAGCCCATGGTAATGCCCCCATGTATCTCTTAAAGGAGGAGCTTGAAGCCTTTGATATTTCCCCCGAGGATGAAAGTCGAAGCTTAAACGGTTTTTTGCTTGAACGATTTGAAGGAGTCCCTAAAGTAGGTGATAGCCTTGAAGTAGCTGGTTTTACTTTTAAAGTGCTGAAGGTTCGAAAAAACAAGATACTCTGGGTTGAAATCTGGAGAAAAAAAGAATGATATTTGCCCTTCTTTCCTTCTTATTCTTTATTGCTTTAGAAGCCTTCTTTGCTTTAAGCGAAATGGCTTTAATTTCAGCAGAGAGGCTAAGCCTTCAGAAGCGGGCAAAAAACGAAAGGATTGCCCGCATAGCCTTAAATCTTTTAGACAATCCAGAAAGGCTTTTTACCACAACCATCATGGGAATAACCATGAGCATTGCCGGAAACGCTATTTTTACTTCCTACTTTCTTATCTCATCCTTAGGAAATGCCGGAGCTATCTTTTCGCTTATAATCCCCATTTTCACCTTTCTCTTTGGTCAAGCCTTCCCCAAGGTCATAGGCAAAGTATACTCAGAAACGCTGGTTCTGATAGTTGCTCCTATCCTCTATCTATTGTCTTTTCTTTTCTACCCTGTTTATTATCTCAATCAGAGCTTAACCAACCTAATTTTCAGAAAAAAAGAATACCATAGCACCATACCTTTTATAAAATTTAGAGAAGTTTTCTTGAGCCTCATAAAGTATGAGGAAGAAATTGACGCCAAAGAAAGAGAACTTATGCATAAGATCTTCGAGTTTAGTAAGAAAAAGGTATACCAAGTAATGATCCCTCTTCCTCAAGTAAAAGCCTTACCTCTTACAGCTACTTTAGGCACAGCCATAGAATTTTGCAAACAGTATAACTTTTCTTACATACCTTTATACAAGGATAACCCTACTAATCTCATAGGAGTTATTCGAGTAAAGGACCTGCTTTCAGAAATTAAAGATTATTCTCTTCCAATATCTCAATTCATGATAGAACCCCTCTTTATACCGGAAAACATCCCAGCCTACGAAGCCCTTGCCATTATGCAAAACTCCAATCAAGATTTTGCCATCGTTGTTGATGAATATGGACTAACAACCGGAATCATCACCCTCGAAGACCTCGCTGAGGAGGTTTTAGGAGAGTTTAGCGACCAGTTAGATTATCAACATAGATTAATCATTCCGCTTTCTGATAAAACTTATTTAGCCAAAGGAATAGTAGAGATAGAAAAGCTTTCTCAATTAGGATTAGAGATAGCTTCTTCCGAATTTGAAACCTTAAACGGCTTTCTCTATAGTCTCTTTAAACGTATCCCTGAAACGGGAGAAAGTATAAGGTATAAAAACTTTGAGTTTATAATTAGAAAGGCAACACCCACCACCGTGGAAGAGGTATTGATTAGAAGGGTAGATTGATTTTCTTTCTCTTAAAGCCAGTAGTATCGATTGGCGGGGGAAGGGATGAAATCTCTTCCAACTCTTTAATCCTCCATGTAAGAGAGAAAAACAGAGAATTAACCCTTCCTTCAAGCTTTTGTCTATCGAACGCGTATTCACCTTTAAAAGAGTTAAGATAGAACTCTCTTGATGTTTCTTTTAAACCCAAAAAGTAGTAAGGTAGGTCTTTCAACTGAAGTCGTTCTTCTTTTGGATAATAAACTTTGGCTTTCGATGGAAGAATAACCCTTGGACCTCTCTTTTCATCCCATTCGAACAAAACCTCATCTCCAAACGGGGGGCTTATCCTTAACAGAAAGTAAGCCTGCAAAAGATAAAACTCTCCATAAGCCCCGGATGAAGGAATGTCAAATAGCTTAGAAAAGTCTCCCTCAACATAGACTTTTCCTTTAAGTATTCGTCCTTCAAGTCCTTTAGTGAGAAGTGCTTCATAAAGGTTTATCATAGGTGGTTTAACTGCACAGCCTATTAAAAGGAAAAGGGGAAGGAGTAGTAAGAAAGCTACTTTCCGCATCTTTTCGCCTTAGAGAGAATTCTTTCTTTTTCGACCCTTCTAAAGGCACTTTTTTCTGCCCGTTTATACCATTCACAAGCCTTATTTTTATCTCCTAAGGCAAGGTAGACATCTCCAAGGTGTTCAAAGATGACGGGTTCATCTTCTTTTAAGTTAGAAATTACCCTCTCAAGATGCTCTTTAGCTTTGGTATAATCACCCTTTTTATAATAAAGCCAGCCTAAGCTATCCTCGATGTATGGGTCATCAGGCTTTGAATTGTGAGCTTTAAGCAAGAGGGCTTCAGCTCGGTCTAAATCTCTGTTTAGCTCAACAAGGCTATAGCCTATAAAATTCAACAGATAGGGATCGTCTGGCTTCTTTTTTAATAGAGGTTCTAATGTTTGAATGACCTTTTCGTATTGCTCAAGGCAGGCCAAGTTCCCAGCCAAGACAAAAAGTAGCTCTTCATCATCCGGAAACCTTTTTAAACCCTCTTCCGCAACCTTTATCCCCTCTTCGCAAAGGTCAAGTTGGTCAAGGGCTTGAGCCTTAAACACAAAATGCCCCCGTTCGGTAGGAGTAAACTTTTTGATAAGAGAGATGGCTTTCTCAGGGTCCATCTTCTTGTAGATAAAAAAACTCCGCTTTAAGCCTTCAAAATACCAAAGGGTATCTTGAGGGATGCTCTCATAAATTTTCAAAGCCTCTTCTTCTTTCCCTTTGTATTCAAGAGTTAAGGCAAGATAGAACAAAAACTCAGGTTGAGCCTTGTTCTGAGATAGTTGCTTTTTTAAGAGCTCTTCAGACTTTTCCCAATCTTTTCGCTCAAGGTAAAACCCAAGTAGATAGCGGAATAAAGCTTGGTCTTCAGGGTTTTTGTTTAAGGAATTTATAACGAGTTTTTCGATAGTTTGATAATCCCTTATCTCTTCTAAAAATCTTAAAGCTTCAAAGAAAATGGGATGAGAACCATCAGAAAGCTCAAGGGCTTTAAGATAAGCTGTTTTGGCTTGCTCATAATCCTTTTTTTCCTTATGAACTCGCGCCTTATACAACCAGGCTACATGGTTGTTTGGGTCAAGTTTTATCAACTTTTCAAGACTGGTTAAAGCTAAATCCCATTCCTTTTTCTGAAGATAGACCGAAGTTAGGAGGCTTAAGGCCTCCTCATCCTTAGGATTTTTATCAAGATACTTCTCTAACAAGGAAATCGCTTTATAACTTCTTTCTTTTAAAAGATAAGCCTTGCTCAAGAGAAGAACGGTTTCCTTATCTTCTGGATACTTCTTTAAAAGGCTTTCTCCATAATTTTCTGCCTCATCAAACTTTCCTGCCTGAAGATAAAGAACAAGAAGTGACCTTTTTAAGAATAAGCTTTCTGCGTTAGCTTTAATGGCTTTCTTTAAGAGTTCAACCGCTTCCTCAGGGGTCTTTGCGGAAATATTTGCCAAAAGAAAATAGTAGTAAGATTTGGTAAAGTTGTCATAAAATTGAGAAGCTCCTGCGGAGCTAACGAAGATAAAGAAAAAAAGAAGTGCTAAGCTTGAACATAAGAATAAGCTAATCCTTAGAAGGAAGCGCAAGATGAAAATACATGGCATCTGGTAGTTTCTCCTGAAGGAATTTTCTTAGCTTTTTTATCAACTTCTCTTCAATCTGTCTAATCCTTTCCTTTGAGATGCCAAGCTTCTGTGAAAGTTCGTTCAAAGTCTTTGGCTCTTCAGCCAAAAGCCTTTCGTGAAAGACTACATAATCTTTACCGGTAAGCTGATTGGAAAACTCTTTAAGAAGCTTCTTAAATTTTGTTAGGACTTCTTCTCTTGCGTATTGCTCTTCAGGGGTTGGTCTCGTATCCTTTAAAAAGTTACCAAGCGTATCCTCAGAATCTGAAGCTATCGGGGCATCAAGGCTGACATCCATCTGGCTCATTCTCATTTCCATTTCTTCAACTTCTTTTTCCTTAACCCCCAAACTTTCAGCTATAGCTTTAGCAGTGGGCTCAAAACCCAGAGCAGCAAGCCTCTCCTTTTCTTTCCTCAAGCGGTAAAAAAGCTTCCTTTGAGCCTGCGTTGTCCCCATTTTAACAAGCTTCCAGTTATCCATTATGTATTTAAGGATGTAAGCCTTGATCCAAAAGGAAGCATAGTAGGAAAACTTAACCCCTTTATAGGGGTCAAACTTTTTAACCGCTTGGATTAGACCAAGATTACCCTCTTGAATAAGGTCAAGAAAGTTGTAGGACCAGAACTTTTGAAACTCAAGAGCTATTTTAACAACAAGCCTAAGGTTTGAAACTACAAGCTTGTAGGCAAGCTTTGGGTCCTTTGTTTCATAGTAGGCTTTGGCAATGGCTTCTTCTTCCTCCCTGCTTAAAAGAGGATACTTGCTAATCTCTTGAAGATACCTTTGTAAAGGGTCAAACTTTGCGGGAAGTTTAGCTTCAACCTCTTCCTCAGCTGAAGGAAGAGGCAATAGTAAGTCTTTTATCTCATCAACCTTTTCAAGCTCGGCCGGAACAGGCTCAACAGGTGAGGAACTCGATTTAGGTGGGTTCATATTTTTATTATACCTAAAAAGTTTTAAATTTCTATAGCATGAATACTATTTCAAACCCAATATCTTATGCAGTTGAACCTGTAAGCGTATGGGAAGTCTTGTCTCAAGGATCAAACCTGCAAGTTCTGATGCTGACAAAAAAGGATGAGCCGGAGAGAAGAAAACCTGCGTCTTATCTAACAAATGCCATTTAGTAATAATGTCTACCGCCCAATCAAAGTCTTCTCTATCTTTTAAGACAATTTTTACAGCATCTTTTAAGGTTAAATAATGCAAATTATCATACAGGTTAAATTCTTCCATCCCAGATGAGGGGGGCTTTAGGTCCATAACTATAAGGACCTCTTTAGGGACATCCTTTATAGGGAGGCTTCCGTTTGTTTCAAGGAGAGGCTTTGCTCCATGAGCAACTAAAGCTTCCAAAAAAGGAATAGCTCCCTCTTGCATAAGAGGCTCACCACCCGTTAACACTACATAGGGTATACGAGGAAAATTTTCTCTCCAGTAATGAATAAGCTCCTCCACTTCCATTTCAAAAAAGGGATAGGGCTCTCGAGCATAGGGTGTGTCGCACCAACTACAGCTTAGATTACAACCATATAGCCTAAAAAAAACTGAAGGCAGGCCAACGAGCGGGCCCTCACCTTGAATGGAAAAAAAAACCTCTGAAAGTTTAAGTTTCACTCTTCAGAATAGATAGCACAAGCCTTCTCAGTCTCGTAGACGGCAACTTCCTTAACCTTTACTCCGTCATAGGCTGAAAGCTTGTTTTTTGCCCTCTCGAAAATAAACCGTGCCAGGTTTTCCGAAGAAGGATTTCTATCCTTAAAATATGGATGGTCGTTTACTAAGCGATGGTCTAATTCGTTCAATATTTCCTTTAGTATAGCTTTTAAATCCTTAAAATCGATTAAGATCTCAATTTCGTTAAGCTTTTTGCCTTCAACGGTAAGCTCAACCTTCCAGTTGTGGCCATGAAGATTTTCGCACTTTCCTTGATAATTTCTAAGATAGTGAGCTGAAGAGAAGTAATCGGATACTTTTAGACGGTACATTTTCTCTTAGTGAGGCGGCGCGGGGATTCGAACCCCGGATTCACGGCTTTGCAGGCCGTCGCCTTACCGCTTGGCTACGCCGCCTGTATTTAAAAAACTATCCTTTCCATTCAAACTCAACTTCAATCTGATGCTTATCTTCCTTCACTTTGTACTCTAATTCACATTCAAAACTTTCGGGCAAATTAACCGTTACCTCTCCTACCTTTACCTGACCAGCCTCAACTTGCTCAGCAAGCTCTCTTAAAAGCTTTGCCGCCTCAGATTTGGAAGTAATTTTTTTTACTTCTACTTTGTCCTTCATACAAACACCTCTTTTTAAAATAAATTAAATTTCAAATGGCGGCGGAGGGACTCGAACCCCCAACCCTGTGGATATGAGCCACATGCTCTAACCTGTTGAGCTACGCCGCCTTTCTTTAAAATAATACAAACGCCTCTTGACCTTGTCAAGAGGGGCAAGCTGCTGTTTAAAAAAGCCCCCCTCTACTTTGTCCTGCCGAGCGATAGCGAGGCATCCCTAACTTCGTTCGGGACGGCGTTCCCAGGGTGGAGACCCCTTGGCTGACGCCTCGGGGTGACAAAAAGTGCTCGGGGTGACAAAAAAATGGCTCAGGGCAAAAAAAATGGCTCAGGGTGACACATGGGGGCTTGCACATCTTTTTAAAACAGCCCCAGAGAGGCAATAAAAACTTAAGGTATATTTGAAGGAAAATATCTTTCATACTTTTAAAAGATATTTGAGAATTAACAAGCAAACTTGCCAATATTAGCTGAAAATCCAAAAAATTACTGCATATTTAATAATTTGGGTGTTGACTTTTTAGAAAGCTTTAGTAATTTAGGTTTGAGTTTTTAATAGCACCTTAGAGGTGAAGGCAATGAAAAACTATAAATTCATCTCTTATATTCTTCTACTTATTTTTTTCTTTTTAAATTTTTTCTTAAAACCTAGCTTTTCTTATGCAGAGGAAGAGCAAGGAGTCGAGAATATAAATGCTCTTTCCGGTGTTGTTCTTGATGCCAAAACAGGAATGGTTCTCTATGCTAAAAACCCCCATGTTAAAATCCCTCCAGCAAGCACTGTAAAGCTCCTTACGGCAATGGTTGTGTTAGACCATCTGCCTCTTCATAAGAAGGTAAAGATTTCCAAGAATGCTGAAGAGACTCCCTCGGTAGGACCCTTTTTAAGGGAAGGAGAGGTCTATACTGTTGAGGAACTCCTCAACCTCATGCTGATAAAATCTTCAAATCAGGCAGCCGTTGCCTTGGCTGAAGCAGTTAGCGGCACGGAAGAAAACTTCTCAGTTCTTATGAACGCTAAGGCTAAAGCCCTTGGTTTACAAAATTCTAAATTTCAAACTGCCTCCGGCCTCCCAGCTTCCGACCAATACACCACAGCCTACGACCTTGCTCTCTTGCTTTTTGAGGCTCTAAAATATCCTAAAATCGCTGAAATAATTCAAACTCCAGTAAAGATAATCACTAATGAACAGGGAAGAACAATTATCGTTAAAAATACTAATCACCTCCTCTTTGATGATGAGTACAAAGAAGCTGTAATAGGTGGAAAAACAGGATATACAAAGCTTTCTAAACATTGTTTAGTTAATGTAGCAAAAGTTAAAAACAGATTGGTCATTACATCAATACTTGGAGCGCCTAATAGAGAATCTCTATGGCAGGATACCAAAAGGATGCTAAAAATCGCTGAGCTTGTTTTAGAAAATAAGATCAATCCGGTTTATGTAAACACTGTAGTAAATTTAAGCCAACCGGTTAATCATGTATACACTGTTAAAAATAAGATCAAATCAGCAAAACATGAAAAGAAGGTGAATAAAAAATTGATAGCAAAAGCTAAAGGGAAAGGAAACAAAACTTTGATAGCTAAAACATCTAGTAAAAATGTAAAAAAATTAAATACAAATATAGCTAAAAACAAAGCAAGTTCAACCAAAAACATAGCTTCTAAAAAGAAAGGTAAAGGTATCAAAACCGCTCAAACTGAGGCTCGTCGAAGCGGCTAACTGGAGATGCATATTGCAGTAGTTGGGACTGGTTATGTAGGGTTGGTGTCTGGAGCCTGTCTTGCCGACTTTGGGCTCAAAGTCGCCTGCGTTGATGTAGACGAAAAAAAAATCGAAGCCCTTAGAGAGGGAATTATACCTTTTTATGAGCCAGGGCTAGAAGACTTAGTAAGAAAGAATGTAAAGGCCGGTCGCCTTACTTTCACCACTAATCTTGCTGAAGCAGTAAAGAACTCCTTAGTAGTCTTTATCTGCGTTGGAACACCACCCTTGCCAGACGGTTCTTCTGACCTTTCCCAGATTAAAAGCGTAGCCTTAGCTTTAGCCGATGTTCTTGATGACTATAAGGTTATTGTTACCAAAAGCACTGTCCCTGTGGGGACAAACCGTTGGATCAAGAGGCTGATAGATGAGAACAAAAAGGTAAACGTTGAGGTTGACATCATCTCAAACCCCGAATTTTTGAGAGAAGGAAACGCCGTAGAAGACTTTATGCGACCTGACCGGGTGATTATCGGGGGTGAAAGCGCTCATGCTATTGCCATAATTAAAGACATCTATCGCCCGCTTTATCTTGCTGAGACACCTTTTATCATCACCAATCTTGAAACAGCAGAGATGATAAAGTATGCCTCTAATGCATTCCTGGCCTTAAAGATCAGCTTTATCAATGAGGTTGCAAATTTTTGCGAAAAAGTCGGAGCTGATGTTACGGTGGTGGCTAAAGGCATGGGGTTAGACCCAAGGATAGGGCCAAAGTTTCTAAACCCAGGACCCGGATTTGGTGGTTCTTGCTTCCCAAAAGATGTGAGCTCTTTAATTCATCAGGGAAGACAGGTTGGCTCTCCGTTTAAACTCCTCGAAGCCGTGCTCGAGGTAAACGAAAGACAAAAGCTTAGAGCCATTGAAAAGCTTGAAGCCCTACTTGGAGACCTCAATGGAAAAACCATAGCCATCCTTGGGCTTACCTTTAAGCCAAACACAAGCGATGTAAGAGAAAGCCCTGCCTTGAAGATAATTCCAGAGCTCTTAAAGAAAGGAGCAAACGTTAAAGTTTATGACCCAGCAGGGATGGAAGAGTTTAAAAAAGCAGCTCCGAACATGTCAATTGAATATGCTAAGGACCCAGAAGCCTGCGCCGAAAAAGCAGATGGACTGCTAATCCTTACAGAATGGAATGAATTTAGGTTCCTTGACCTAAAAAAGATAAAAAGTCTCATGAAGACGCCTGTTTTGGTTGACATGAGAAATATCTACGACCCTGATATCGTTAAGAAGCTTGGTTTTCGCTATTCAGGGATTGGAAGAACTTAAAGGTCTAACTCTTGAACAAAGGGATTGAACCGCTTTTCTTCAGCTATCGTAGAGGTAGGCTTTGGTCCATAGTCATGCCCAGGATAAACTATGGTATCATCGGGTAAAAGAAAGAGCTTGTCCCTGATGGAATGAAGCATCTGCAAATAATTTCCACCCGGTAGGTCCGCCCGGCCAACGCCCTGCACAAAAAGAGTATCTCCAGTAAATACTGCCTTCGAGCCTTTAGCATACAAACAGGATGAGCCTGGGGAATGACCTGGTGTATGAATAACCACTAAAACCTCATCCCCAAGGGTTATCTCAAATCCATCCTCATAAACCGCGTCAGCCCGAGGATTTGCTGGAAATCCCCAGTTTTTAAAAACAGAAAAATTCTGAGGGTCTCTAAAGAAGAGCTCATCTGCCTTGTGTAAAATAAACGGTGCCTTAAGAAATTGTCTTAGGTAGTCTACACCAAGAAGATGGTCAGGATGCCCGTGCGTTCCAAAGATAAATTTTACTTTAAGACTATATTCTTGAACAATTTTTAATATTCTTGGGTCAGCATCGCCTGGGTCGATGATGGTCGCTTCCTTGGTTCCTTCATCGTATACAATATAAGTGCAAACTTGGAAAGGACCTGTGATGAGGGTCTCAATCTTTAACATGCTTTAAGACCTCGCTCGGAGGATGAGCTCCTTCATCTCTTTTACGGCTTCTTTTAGACCTACAAATATAGCTCTTGAAACTATGCTATGACCTATGCTAAATTCTTCAATTTCAGGAATTGCAGCAACCGGTCCGATGTTTTCATAGTTTAATCCATGCCCGGCATGGACAATAAAACCAAGGTCCTTAGCAAACCTTGCTGCGTTTTCTAGCCTTGTAAGCTCTGAAAGCCTTTTTTCTTCCTCTTCAGCGTCGGCATACATCCCCGTATGGAGCTCAACTATCTGGGCACCCGTTTTCTTTGCTAATTCAAGGGCTTTCTCATCTGGGTTTATAAACAAACTTACCTTTATTCCGCTCTTATTAAGCTCTTTAACTGCTTTTTTTACTTCCTCAACTCTATCCTCAAGCTCGATACCGCCTTCCGTTGTAATCTCTTCCGGTCTTTCAGGGACTAAGGTTACTTGATAGGGTTTTACTTCTTTAGCAAATTTAATCAGGTCTTTATCTATGGCCATCTCAAGGATTAGCTTTGTCTTAATTATTTCTCGGATCAACCTCACATCACGTTCTTTTATATGTCTTCTATCAAGGCGGAGATGAACAACGATCCCATCAGCTCCTCCAAGCTCAGCTAATACCGCAGCATGAACCGGGTCTGGATAGTAGGTTTTTCTTGCTTCTCTTACCGTGGCTACATGGTCCACGTTTACGGCAAGCTTAGCAGGCATGTACTCCCTCCTCCTCAAAAATTTAAGGACCTCAGGGTCAGGATAAATTTTTTCCATTAAATTTATCTCATTTCTAAGCATTAGCCAAGGAGAATAAACTCCTTTTTCATGGTCATGACCTAAAAGATGAAGAAGCCCATGAAAACAAAGACTAAGAAGATAAGGATAAAAGTTCAATCCATACAAACAAGCCTCTTCCTCAGCCTTTTCAACAGCAATAACTACATCCCCTAAGAAAGGCATGTTTTGCCCTTCTTCCACAGGAAAGGCTAAAACATTCGTTGGATAGGGACGAGAAAGATATCTTTGATTAAGCTCTAATATCTCCTCATTGCCTACAAAAGTTAAAGAAACAATTTTCTTCTTAATATTAAGAAGTTTAAAAGCATTTTGAAGATGTTTTTTTAGTTGTCTTTCAATTTCCGCTGGAAATTTGTTAATACCTTGATAGTTTATGTAAATTTTCAAGGTGTCAACACCTTCTTAGCGAAGATAAGGTAGCCGGTGTGAGCAACCATCCTGTCCTCTGGTCTTAGCCTCTCAGGATTAGGTTTATACCTTCTTACCAGTATCTCTAAAACCTCAACATCTTTAAAGGGTAAGCTTAAAAGATGGGTTAAAGTTTGGGATACTTGATTGGTTGTAGGGACAAGGACCCCAAGAGGATGTCCAGGTTTTAAAGCATCCCAGGCTGGTTTTAAAAGGAGCCAGGGTTCCCTAACATCTAAAAAGAGAGCATCTATATTGGTTTCGTCAAAGGTGTCAACCACTTCTTTTAGCTTCAACTCCACCCTGTGGGCAAGACCAAATCTTTCAAGATTTCTTTTGGCAAGTTGAAAAAACCTTTCCTCCTTTTCATAAGTAATTACTCTACCCTCTTCTCCTACAGCATAGGCAAAGGCTAAGGTTAGAGCACCTGAGCCTGTTCCGCATTCTAACACTTTTTTTCCGGGACCTACGTCGAGTTTAAGCAGAATGTATCCTGCATCCTTAGGGTAGATAATCTGCGTTTGTCTCTCTACATTCTTAATAAAATCATAGATAGTTGGTTTAAGTATAAAAAAAGAGGACCCCTTTTTACCAAGGACTTTATCCCCGTAATCTTTGCCAATAAGGAAAGCTAAATCTAAGGAATCAAATCGTGTGCTAAATATCTTTGGTTTTAGCTCAAGGAAGTATTTCTTTTCGCCATCAAAAAGTAGGATAAAATCACCTTCTTTTAGGGGCATGAGAATTAGCGAGAGAAAAATACTTTATAGGCAAGATATGTCATGTATAGGTCTAAGACATGGGAAACTTCAAAGGGGGAGTGCATGGAGAGTAAAGGTGGTCCAACATCAACAATATCCATCCCATACTGGGCAAAGTATTTAGCTACAGTTCCTCCGCCTCCCTCATCAACCTTACCCATTGAGGCAACTTGATAGACAACCTTTTCCTCATCCCAGATTCTCCGGAGATAGCTTACATATTCAGCATGAGCTTCGTTTGCCATGTATTTTCCACCATGACCGGTGTAGCGAGTTAAAACTACTCCATACCCTAAGCGGGCATCGTTAAGCTTATCGTGGACCTCAAGATAGTTTGGGTCAATGCCTGCTGTAACATCCGCTGAAATGGCCTTTGTCTTTTCCATAACCTCAAAAAAGAGCACAGGGTCTGTAGGAAGCCCTTCCATCTTGATAAGATCATAGACCAACTTTTCAAACACCCTGCTTTTAGCGCTGGTATTACCCTCTGAGCCGATCTCCTCTCGGTCTATAAAGAGGGCAAGAGAAGTATACTCAGGTTCTTTGACTTCAAGAAGAGCGGTTAGAGAGGTGTAAACGCATATCCGGTCATCCTGGCCGTAGCCCCCGATAAAAGCCCTATCTAAACCGATGAACCTTGCCCTTCCAGCGGGCACAGCACAGACCTCAGCTGAGGCAAAATCTTCCTCAGTAAGGCCATACTTCTCAAAGAGAAGTTCTAAAACCCTCTTCTTAACCTTTTCTTTCTCTTCTTTCTTTTCTTCTTCCGTTTTCTTTGGTATTCCACCAACGAGGATGTTTAAATTTTCGGCAAGAATTGCTTCGGAAAGCTTCTTTTCTTCCTGTTTTTTTCTGGCAAGATGGGGAAGAAGGTCGCAGATGGTAAAAAGGGGGTCGCTATCCTCTTCTCCGATGACTACTTTTACCAGGGTGCCATCCTTCTTTACCACAACGCCATGAAGGGCAAGGGGCAGAGCTACCCAATGGTACTTTTTTATGCCCCCATAGTAATGGGTTTTAAGAAAGGCAAGGTCAAAGTCCTCAAAGAGGGGATTGAGCTTTAAGTCAAGCCTTGGGGTGTCTATATGGGAGGCAATAATCCGCAATCCTTCGGAGATTGGTCTTTTACCTTTTTTCCAAAGGGCTATAAACTTACTTTTGTAGACAAAATAACCTTTATCTTTGTCCCCTTCGCGAAAGCCTTGAGCCTCGGCTCTTTCTTTAATGTAATCTACGCTTTCCCTTTCGGTTTTCACCCTTGAAAGAAAGTCTATGTAATCCATAGCGTAGGAAAAGGCTTTATCAACCTCTTCTGAGGATAGCATTTGAGCTACATGCTTTCTTTCAAGCAGAAGCTTTTCTTCAGCCATAGGATAGCTCCTCGTGATTTAGTCTAATTCCTTTGAAAGGATGGAGATGAGGGGATTTGAACCCCCGACCTCCGGAGTGCGATTCCGGCGCTCTCCCGGGCTGAGCTACATCCCCATCTTTGCTTAAAGGTGCTATTGCGTTTGAGCCTGAGCTTTAGCCTTGTTTAGCTTTTCAAAAAGTTTAGAAATTTTATTTGCTGCTTTCTTCCAGTGAAAAATGCCCTTGCTTACCCCACGGTGGAGGAAACTCTGACAAACTCTAAGCTGAGCTTCTGCCTTATCAAAGTCTTTAGCCTCAAGGTAAGCTAAAAATTTTTTAATTTCCGTCTTTACCCTTGTTTTGAACGCTTTGTTCCTAAGCCTTCTCTTCTCGCTCTGCCTTAAAGCTTTTTCCGCTGACTTATGCTGAGGCACGCTGATCCCTCCTTAAATTTTTTTATCAAATTTACTACAATGGCTATTATTGTCAACTTTTGAGGGTATGGTAAACTTGCAAAAGAAATGGGCGCAAATAGGATTGAAGTTGCCTTTAAACCTGGGTTCCGAGTTGCCCTTGGGGAAAAGATAGCTAAAAAAGTAAAGCTACACCTTGGGCTACCTGTAAAGAATATTCATTTTATCAAAGTCTACTTAGTTGAAGGAAACTTTAGTCACGAGCTACTTCATACCTTTGCAAGCTCAGCCCTTGCAGACCCGGTTATTCAATTCTATACCATCGGAAAACCCATAGCTTATGAGCTCCCTTACCTTTTTGATTGGGTGTTAGAAATAGGCTTTCGTCCGGGAGTAACCGATAACGAGGGTAAAGTTGCAGAGGAAGCGTTAAGCTACCTCCTTGGACGACCCCTAAACTCCCTTACTGAAGGTGTATACTACGCAAGGCAATACCTTATTGAAGGAGACCTTTCCTTTGAAGAGGTAGAAAGAATTGCTCGGGACCTCTTAGCTAATGAGCTAATCGAACGATGGCTTGTTCTGCCTGCAAGCGAATACCAAAAAAAAGGGATAACTTATTCCCCCCCACGAGTCACGGAAACCTTCCCGCCTATCGTTGAAACTTTCGACCTATCAAGCATGTCAGAAGAAGAGCTGATAAAACTATCTCGAGAGCGGCTCTTAGCTTTAAATCTTGAGGAGATGAAGACCATTCAAAGGTACTTTGAAAAAGAAGATTTTATCAAACTTCGACAAAGACAAGGGCTTGATAGAAGAATAACCGATGTTGAGCTCGAAAGCCTTGCTCAGACCTGGTCTGAACATTGCAAACACAAGACCTTTAACGCAAAGATCATCTATAAGGACTTAGAAACTGGAGAAACCCTTGAGATAGATAGTCTCTTTAAAACCTTTATTAAACGCTCAACTGAAGAGATAAGAAAAGAAAAGGGAGAAAAAGATTTCTGTCTTTCGGTGTTTGTTGATAATGCAGGAGTTATAAAGCTTGATGAGGATTGGGCTTTAGCCTTCAAAGTGGAAACGCATAACAGTCCTTCAGCCCTTGACCCCTACGGGGGTGCTTTAACAGGAATCGTAGGGGTAAACCGGGACCCTCTTGGCACTGGGCTTGGGGCAAAGCTTATATTCAACACAGATGTCTTCTGCTTTGCACCCCCAAACTGGGATAAGCCTCTTCCTCCAAGGCTCCTTCACCCGAGACGAATTTTTGAAGGAGTAAGGGAAGGGGTGGAGCACGGGGGCAATCAAAGCGGAATTCCTACGGTTAACGGCTCCATCGTGTTTGACCCAAGGTTTTTAGGAAAACCCCTTGTTTACTGCGGAACTGGTGGGCTTATCCCCCTTAAGGTTGGAGATAGGGAGGGTTGGAAAAAAGGGGCAAGACCTGGAGACAAGGTGGTAATGGTAGGAGGAAAAATCGGCAAGGATGGCATACATGGAGCCACCTTTTCCTCTGAAGCTCTTCATGAGGGCTCACCGGCAACGGCAGTGCAGATCGGAGACCCGATTACCCAAAAGAAGATGACAGACTTTTTGCTTAAAGCAAGGGACCTTGGGCTTTACAACTCCATCACTGACAACGGAGCAGGAGGGCTTTCTTCATCGGTTGGGGAGATGGCGAGAGAAAGCGGAGGAGCAGTGATTGACCTTGCTAAAGCTCCTTTGAAGTATCCAGGTCTTAAGCCTTGGGAAATTCTTGTTTCGGAAAGCCAAGAGAGGATGACCGTTGCCGTGCCTCCTGACAAGGTCGACGAGTTTTTGAAGCTTGCGGAGAAGATGGGGGTTCAGGCTACGGTTCTTGGCGAGTTTACGGATTCTGGCTATTTCCATATTCTATACGAAGGGAAAACCGTGGGGCTTTTACCCCTTGAATTTTTGCATGATGGGGTGCCTCAACTTAAGCTTTACGCCGAGTGGAGCCAACCTAAGTATCCTAAAGAAGTACTTCTGCCTGAGCCTGAAGATTATGAAGCCCTCGGAAAAGAAATTCTATCCCGGTTCAATGTTTGTTCAAAGGAGTATGTGGTTAGGCAGTATGACCATGAGGTGCAGGGTGGAAGCGTTGTTAAACCTTTGGCTGGTCTTGATGGACCAAGCGATGCCGCTGTTCTAAGGTATGACCTTGAAAAGACATCCGGCATTGTTATTGCTCATGGAATATGTCCTAAGTTTTCAGACTTTGATACCTATCTCATGGTAGCAAATGCTATAGATGAAGCCATAAGGAATGCTGTCTGCGTTGGGGGAGACCTTGAATACATGGCAGGGCTTGATAACTTCTGCTGGTGCGACCCCGTTGAAAGCGAAAAAACTCCAGATGGGAGGTATAAGCTTGCTCAGCTTGTAAGAGCAAACATGGCTCTTTATGACTATACAAAAGCCTACGGAGTCCCCTGCATATCGGGTAAAGACTCGATGAAAAACGATTACCTAATGTCCCTTGGTTTAGACCCAAAGGGTGAAAATCCCTATGGAGTTGGAACCATCTTGCCAGACGGAAGCTTAAAGATCTCTGTTCCCCCTACCCTTCTTTTTTCTGTGGTTGCCAAAATACCGGATGTTAGACTTTCCCAAACGATGGATATAAAGGGACCCGGCGACTTTATTTACATTCTTGGCAAGACTAAAGAGGAACTCTTTGGGTCAGAATACTTTGCCCACCTTGGGATAAAAGCAGGCATTGCCCCAAAGCCTGATGCTGAAATCAACAAGAGGCTTTATCTGCGCCTTCGCGATGCTATCTACTTTGGTCTTGTAAACTCAGCCCATGATGTCTCTGACGGGGGGCTCTTTGTTTGCCTTGCTGAAAAAGCCTTCTCTGGCGGGTATGGAATGTTTGTTGACCTCTCTGCAGTTCCTTATGAAGGGGAACAGAGGGATGATTTTATCTTATTTTCTGAGAGCGCAGGGCGAATTGTCGTGACTGTGCCACAGGATAAAAGAAAAGACTTTGAAAAGCTCATGTCCGGTTTACCTTACGCTTTGATCGGGGAGACCATCGCTGAACCGACCCTTTATATTAAAGGTTTAAGCGGAAAGACCATACTTTCAGCAAACATCTTAGAATTAAAGAAGGCTTGGCAAGCACCCTTTGCCAATTGGTAAGAAGTTAAAAAGGAGATTATCCTCATGCTTAGAACGTTAACCTATCCTTCAGCTAAATGCGAAGCCTATCTTAAAGCTCTTGAAAACAGAATTTCCGCCTATCCCACAAAGTTAGAACGCTATCTCAAAGAAATAGCCGAGGATGTTAAGAAAAAGGGAGATAGTGCCCTTTTAGAATACACCGAAAAATTCGATAAGGTCAAGCTAAATGCCAATGCTCTCCGGATCAAAGATGAAGAAATTGAGAGAGCATATAGAGAGGTCTCTGAGGAACTTCTTTCAGCGATAAGGCTTGCGATAAAGCAAGTTCGTCAGTTTCATGAAAAAAACCTTCCTCAAAGTTGGATCGAGTCCTTCACTAAGGGAATAATCGTCGGTCAAGTTGTGAGGCCGGTTTATTCCTGCGGGCTATACATTCCAGGGGGTAAGGGCGGTGAAACTCCCCTTATTTCTACGGTTATCATGACTGCGGTTCCTGCAAAGATTGCCGGGGTGCCTCGGTTGATTATGGTTTCCCCCCCAAGGGTTGACGGAAGCCTTCATCCAGCCCTTCTTGTTTCGGCAAAAGAAGCGGGCGTTGATGAGGTGTACCGGGTGGGTGGACCTTGGAGCATCTTTGCCTTAGCCTATGGCACAGAAACTATTCCCAAGGTAGACCTAATCTGCGGACCGGGGAATATCTATGTAACGCTTGCGAAAAAGCTTGTTGCCTTCCAGACGGGGATCGACTTTTTGGCTGGACCAAGCGAGGTTGTGGTGGTTGCCGATGGTTCAGCTAATCCAAAGTTTGTGGTCTGGGACCTTCTTGCCCAAGCAGAGCATGACCCGGAAAGTCTGAGCATCCTGATTACCCCTTCTAAAAAGCTTGCTAAAGCGGTCAAGAATTTGCTCCCTAAGGAGATGTCAATCCTTCCAAGAAAAGAGATAGCCGAAGGAGCTTTAAAAAAGCACGGAGCTATCATCGTTGTTTCTTCATTAGATGAGGCGATGGAGCTTGTAAATAGAATTGCGCCTGAGCACTTAGAGTTAGCTGTAGAAAATCCAGAGGAGCTCCTTTTTGAAGTTAAGAATGCAGGGGCGGTTTTTCTTGGGCATTATACACCTGAGGCTATGGGAGATTACCTTGCAGGTCCAAACCATGTTCTTCCTACCATGGGGCTTGCAAGGTTTGCCTCCGCGTTGTCTGCCGATAAATTCTTAAAGAAGATCAACTTTTTAAAATATACTAAGCTTGCTTTGTTCGCTCAAGCAAAGGAGGTCATCACCTTGGCGAATGCGGAAAGCCTTTTTGCTCACGCTCAGGCAGTTAAAGTAAGGCTTGAAGAAAACCCATAAGAGGGAAAAATCATGAAGGAGTATTGCAATCCCTTGGACTTTACTGAAGAAATTCAAGAGGAAATTCAAACGGAAATAGAAAGCTTAGGTCCCTGTAAGATAGATAATCCCCTTAAGGACACTCGTCCATGCTTTGTTACAGACGAAGACAGGGTAAGTTTACGAGTAAGCGCTTCTTATTTAAAAAAGATTATCTCTGAGGGAAAGGAAATCCCCTCTCTTGAACTTGCTGGTCCACGCCCAAAGATCTACTTTGACCCATCTAAAGTTCGTGCGGGAATTGTTACTTGCGGAGGTCTTTGCCCAGGGATAAACGATGTTATTCGGTCCATTGTTATGACCCTTTGGTATTCCTACGGAGTTGATAAGATCGTTGGCTTTCAGTATGGATTGCAAGGCTTTATCCCAGAATACAAACATCCGGTAGTTGAGCTAAATCCTGAGGTAGTAAAGGACATTCATAATCTTGGCGGAACAATTCTTGGGACATCCCGGGGGCACCAGCCCATTGAGGTCATCGTCGACACGCTTGAACGAATGAACATTCAGATACTCTTTATGATCGGAGGAGACGGAACCTTTAGGGCGGCAAACAAGATCAAGGAGGAGATAGCAAGACGGGGGCTAAAGATAGCGGTTGTTGCTGTGCCAAAAACGATAGATAACGACATCTGGCTTGTTTCAAAGACCTTTGGGTTTGACACGGCGGTTGAGCTTGCCTGCGAAGCCATAAGATGCGCCCACACCGAGGCTCGAGCTGTTCCCTACGGCATTGGATTGGTAAAGCTTATGGGTAGACACTCAGGCTTCATTGCCGCTGCCGCAACCCTTGCTACCAAAGAGGTAAACTTCTGCTTAATTCCTGAGATGGATTTTGACTTGGAGGGAGAGGGAGGGTTTCTTTCCGCTCTTGAGAGAAGGCTTAGAGAGAGAAAGCATGCGGTTGTTGTTGTGGCAGAAGGTGCAGGGCAAAAGTATGTGCAAAAGGACCCGCCGGAGTATGATGCCTCAGGAAACATCAAGCTTGGCGACATCGGAAGGTTCCTTAAAGAAAAGATAGCTGAGTATTTCCGCGGAAAAGGGATGGAGGTAGTGATTCGGTATATTGACCCAAGCTATATAATAAGAAGCGTGCCTGCCAACGTGAGCGATAGAATCTACTGCGGGTTCCTTGGACAGTATGCGGTGCATGCCGCCATGGCAGGAAAAACGGGTCTTATGATTAGCTTTCTAAACGACCAGTTTGTGCATGTGCCGTTATCTGAAGCGGTAAAAAGGAGAAAATTTGTCAACCTAAACAGCAGATTTTGGCTTTCTGTCCTTGAATCAACCGGTCAGCCACCCCTTAAGAACGCATAGGGAATGAAGAAAAACCAGAAACTATTATTCATTCTTTTAACAACCTTTTTCTTACTACTTTCTCTATTTTTGATAGAACGGGACCTCTACCGCTACGACAAGGTCACTTACTTTGAGTTCAAAACCCTTCTTCGGGAAGGTAAAGTCCAAGATGTGGTCATAAAAAAGAAAGAAATCTACGGAAAGTTTTTAGAAAGCGCTGCAGATACGCTTTCCCAAATCAGAAAAACCCCGGTAAAAGTTGGCACTTACTTCAAAACTGTCTACCCAGATGACCCGGAGCTTTTTAAACTCCTTGAAGAAAAAGGCATAAACTACGAGGTAAAGCCCGATTCTAACCTTTGGGTCACAGTGCTATCCTGGGTTCTTCCCTTTGTGCTTCTCTTTTTGTTTTGGATATTCTTGCTAAGAAGGTTTGCCGGCCCTGACGGTGGCATAATGAGCATCGGGAAAAGCAAGGCTAAGGTCTATGTTGAAAAGGAGATCAAAGTAACCTTTCAGGATGTGGCAGGCGTTGATGAAGCCGTCGAAGAGCTAAAGGAGATCATTGAATACTTAAAGAACCCGCAAAAGTTCGTTAGGCTTGGCGCAAAGATCCCGAAAGGTGTTTTACTCGTTGGACCACCAGGGACAGGAAAAACGCTTCTTGCTAAGGCCGTTGCCGGAGAGGCTGATGTCCCCTTTATTTCCATCTCAGGCTCATCCTTTGTAGAGATGTTCGTTGGCGTTGGAGCAGCTCGGGTAAGGGACCTTTTTGCCCAAGCAGAAGCCCTTGCCCCATGCATCATCTTCATCGATGAGATAGATGCTGTAGGACGAGTACGGGGCATTTCCCCTACAGGAGGGGCAGAGGAAAGGGAGCACACTTTAACCCAGCTTTTAACCGAGATGGACGGCTTTGACCCAAAAAAAGGCGTCATCATCATAGCCGCCACAAACCGCCCCGAGATCCTTGACCCTGCCCTCCTCAGACCAGGACGTTTTGACCGGGTGGTAGTTGTTGATAGACCAGACCTTAAAGGAAGGGAAGCCATCCTTAGGCTTCACTGTCGGGAGATAAAGCTTGCCCCTGATGTAGACCTAAAAGTAATAGCAGCAAGGACCCCGGGCATGGTTGGAGCCGAGCTTGCAAACATTGTAAATGAGGCTGCTCTTCTTGCCGCAAGAAAGGGTAAAGATGCCGTGGGGATGGAAGATTTTGAGGAGGCGATAGACAGGGTTGTTGCTGGTCTTGCTCGAAAAAGCAGATACCTCTCACCGGAAGAAAAACGACGCATAGCCTACCATGAGGCTGGGCATGCCATCTGTGCTGCGGTGTTTACTCCAAAGGAAAAGGTGCATCGCGTATCCATCATCCCAAGAGGAGTTGCTGCCCTTGGTTACACCCTTCAACTCCCTGAGGAAGAAAAATATCTCCTTACGAAAGAAGAGCTTTTAGCCAAGGTCTGTGTCCTTTTTGGGGGGAGGGTAGCTGAAGAGCTTGTTTTTGGTGAAGTGTCAACGGGAGCCCAAAACGACTTAGAGAAGGCTACAGAGATCGCAAGAGCCATGGTCTTAGACTATGGAATGAGCGAAGTGCTTGGTCCGCAAACCTTTAGAAAAAGAGAACACCTCTTCCTAGATGTGCCCTTTAAAGAAAGAGAGCTTGTCTCAGAAGAAACAGCAAGGCTCATCGACGAGGAGATTAGTAAAATCCTTAAAAGCTGTTATGATAAGACCAAAGAGCTTCTTCAGGCTGAGAGGGAAAAGCTTGACAGAATGGCTGAGCTTCTACTTCAGAAAGAAGTGCTTGAAGGAGAAGAACTTGAAAAGATCCTATATACTCATAATAGCTAAAAAGTGGCTAAAAGGGGTTGTTTATGAAATGGCTTAAAAGAATATTCCTAAGCTTGTTTTTTCTTATCAGCTCATTTTTTATTACCTCAGGGTATGGGGCAAATGTCCTTGAGGATGTTGAAAGGGATTTTAAATCCTTGCAAGCCCTTATCATCGGAATAGAAAATGGTGAATACATCATTGACAAAGGGCGTGCTCAGGGGGTAAAACCGAAAGACATCTTCATGGTCTACAAGAGGACTAAAAAGGTTGTTCATCCCGAAACTAAAGAATCTTTAGGCTTCTTAAGGGAACCTATAGGAAAGGTTGAAGTGACAAGAGTTGAGGAAAATTTTTCCTTAGCAAGGGTTTTGTCTAAGAAAGAAGATTTTCCCATTCCGACCATCGTTCGAAGGAGCGCAGAGCTTAAGATTTATGTCCTTCCAGAGACCCAAGGGATCGAAGAGCCCCTTATTTTTGCGCTAAAAAATGCTCTTCCTGATAGCGAAATAAAAGTCCTAAAAGGGGTATCTTTTTCCCAATTGGAACCCTCAGCGCTAACCGCTGAACGGATTGATTATGTCTTCGTTGTAGGGACTGATTTCCTAAAAGTTTATAACGCCTACCTTGAGCCAGTTAAGGCTTATGGAAACTATTTTGCCGTCGTAAAAAGACCTGAACAAAAGCCTGAAACTCAAAGACCGGGCACTCCACCAATAACTCAGATTGCCCAACCCTTTACCTTTCTTCAGATGCAAATCTTAGGTAAGATGCCCGGTGAGGTCCTTCAAGCAGAGTTTGCAGACCTTGACGAAGACGGACAACCTGAGCTTGTTTACATCACTCAAGAAGAGCTGCAAATCGTAAAAATCAAAGGTGGACTGCTTGCTCGGTATAAACCACCTAAAGGAAAGATCATCTATGTTTCAACCGGACCAAAGGGCTGGATTGCTTTGAACATTTACGAGCCAAACCTTAAGATGAGAAGCGAAGTGTTAAAATTAACACCTCAGGGGCTTCAACCGGTCATCCGGGATGTTAACCTCTTTCTTCAGTTTGTAGACTTTACTGGAACTGGAATAAAGGATACGCTTGTTGGACAAACTTTTAGCCTTGACACCTTCTTTGGCAAAGAGGTCTATATCCTAAAGAGAGAGGACAACCGAATAGTCTACGGACCAAAGCTTGAAGTTGCGGACAATTTTAGGCTGCTTGGCTCAGCCATGGCTGACCTTGACGGAGACGGGGAACGAGAATGGATAACCTACCTTCCTGACGGGCGCCTCGCAGTGTTTAAAAGAAACCTCCTTCAGTTTTCTACCCCCTTTTCAGTAGCCAAGCATTTTTATAGCTTCACACTCACTCAGGGGAAAAAAGGACAAGAGGTGCTAAAGGGCGTCTTTCTCCCCTATCCTACTCCTATTGTCACCACTAATCCTGTTGACGGGAGAACGGTAGTTCTCTACCTCAAAACTGAATTCCCTTTAGAAAAAATAGCTAAAGACTTGAAACGAATTCCTCTTAATCAAGCAAGCTTCCAGGTTGGCCTTCTTGGGTATCAAGTTAGTTACTTCTTTAGAACCGTTACCGATGATATGACAGGGCTTCCAACTGGCTTAGGTCTATGGGGAAATTCTCTTTACTTAACCGTGGTAACCGGAGAGTATCCAGGTAAAACAGAAACGATCCTTAGTTATAGATGGTAACGCGCATGCTTTCTTCTTATCTCTTGTTTGGTGGCTAATATTTGATACTCTGTCAATCCAAGTTCTTTTGCCGTCTCTTCAATGAGCCTTTTTAGCTCCTCCATGGACTTTGCATGGCACATGGTGTAAAGGTTGTAAGGCCAATCTGGAAAGCACTCTCGGACATAGCAGTGGCTCACAAAGGGCTTTTCTGCAAGCCCTCTCCCTACTTCTTCGACCCTTTCTTCAGGGACCTGCCAGGCAACCATCGCATTTCCTTCATAGCCTGCAAGGTTATGCCTTAGGGTTGCCCCAAGGCGCCGAATGACACGCCGTTCAAGTAATCCTTGAATTATTCTTATTACCTCTTCCTCTGCTAAACCAAGCCTCTGTCCAATTTCTGCATAGGGTCTTGAAACAAGGGGAATTCCCTCGATCAAAGCTTGAAGAACCTTTTTTTCTTGGTCGGTTAACTTAGACATTCCTTTTTCTTTCCACGGTGATTATGGTATGGACATTTCCCCGGGGATGAAAATCGCCTACCACTTTAAGTTCCCTTGGTTTTAGAAGGTTCCATAGAGCATCGAAGATCTCGTTTGTTGCCGCCTCATGGGAGATGTAGCGATTACGAAACTTATTTAGCCAAAGCTTAAGAGAACGGAGCTCAACGATCTTTTCATCTGGTACATAAGAAATTTTTATAATCGCAAAATCAGGATAGCCAGAACGAGGACAAAGGCAAGTAAACTCCGGGAAGGTAATCTCGATTAAATAATCCCTATCTGGGTAAGGATTAGGCCAAGCCTCAAGCTCAGCCTCCTCAATCGCCTTCTCCCCGTATTTTTTCTCTTCCATCGTAAAGAATTATACAAAGATTTTTAAAAGTTTAAAGTAGTTTTAAGCAGAGGATGCAAATTTGGGCTCCTGCTCAACATATTCCACAGGGATTAATAAAACGAGGTTGTCCATCCCTGAACATAAAAGGACATACTTTCTCAATGTTACATTTCAAAATAATAACCACATAGAGTGTTTTTTTACTTGCCAGCTTTTTTAAAAAAGGTAAAATAGCAAAACATCCATGTGGTGTAAAACTGATTTAACCTCAATAAATTCTTCAGACCTTAGAAAAGGTGTTTTCAAGCTCATATTCAATCCAACAAAGGAGGTTTAAAAGAGAGATGAAGTGCACAAGGCTTCAATCGCTTTTGCGGGAATGGTACCAGCAGGTTAGGTCCTTTAATCTTTCTCCTCTAAAGATGATGGAGTTGGTAGAAAGGCATATCAAGCATTGCGAAATTTGTAAAAATGATGAAGACTTACCCTTAGAGCTTGATCAATTAAGAGAAATAATTCGCGTTCCCCAAATTCCTGTTCACTTAAAAACTAAATTAGAAGAACCTCAATATGTTTACGAAGATGAAGTAGCAGAGGAAGAGGAAGAAGAATTTTAGTTTTTCTTTCTTTTGTCCTGCACCCTCACCGCTTTGCCTGGAACCCTTTGGATCGTTCCTTCTGGAACGACCTGAATGTTGCTATGGAAGCCCAAGAAGTCGTATAGTTCAAGCTTGAGTCTATCCATCTCCTCTTGGCTTAAGTCTCGGACCTTCTCTACGATTATCGTCATCTCATCCTTACCCTTTACAGTTTCTATAACTAACTGATAGTAAGGTGAAAGGGCTTTATACTTTAGAAGAATAGCTTCAACCTGTGAAGGATAAAAGTTTACCCCTTTAACCTTTAGCATATCATCACATCTACCCTTGATCCTGTCAACCCTTACATGGGTCCTTCCGCAATCGCAAGGCTCATAACTAATGATTTTCGTTATATCTCTTGTTCGGTAGCGGATCAAGGGTAAGCCTTCCCGAGTCAAGGTAGTAACAACCAGCTCGCCCTCCTGTCCAATAGGTAGAGGTTCCCCTGTCTCGGGGTTAACTATCTCAACTATGTAATGGTCTTCCCATATGTGAATACCAGAACGGGCTGAACAATCAATGCCAAGACCAACACCACCAGTCTCGGTCATACCTATGATATCATAGGTCTTTACTCCCATTTCAGCCTCAATTCTACGACGATACTCATCACTCCAGGTTTCAGCACCAAGGATAGCTACCCTCAAATTTGTTTCCCTAAAATCGAAACCCGATTCTTTAGCAACCTCAATAAGCCTTGCCGGGTAGCTTGCGATGGCTCCGATGGCTGTTGTCCCGAGCTCTTTCATCAGCTTCAGCTGAAGAAGGCTTCTTCCAGCTCCAGCAGGGATGATAAAACAGCCAAGCCTTTCAGCACCGTAATGAAAACCAAAGCCCCCATTAAACAACCCAAAGGAAGGCATAATCTGCAGACGGTCCTCCGAGGTTAAACCAGCTGCCGTCAAACAACGAGCCATTATCTCTCCCCACTGCTTTATATCCCCTTCTGTCATGGCGTTTATTACAGGAACGCCTGTTGTCCCAGAGCTCATATGCATTCGTTTGCATTTTTCTATGGGCACAGCAATATGCTTAAAAGGATAACCTTCACGAAGCTCATCCTTCGTGGTAAAGGGAAGGTGTTTTAAGTCTTCAAGACTTTTTATATCCTCAGGATTGATATCCCTGTACTTTTCCTTTAAAAAAGATTGAGAATTTTTAAGATAAAGCAGCGTTTTTCTTAATCTTTGTAGTTGAAGTTTTTCGAGCTCTTCCCTTGGTAGGGTCTCCATCTCGGGGTTGAACATGCGGTCCATAACCTTGCCCCCTTATGTTTAATTTGGGCTAATCATAACAAATAAACCGAAGTTGGCAACATTAAAGAAAGACTGTATTAAAAAGGTCCCCCTAGTTTGTCCTGCCAAGCAGTAGCAAGGCATCCCTCACTTCGCTCGGGACGGCGTCCCTCCTCACTTCGTTCGGGATGGCGCTTCGGGAAGTCATCCCGAGGCACGCAAGTGCCGAGGGACCCCTCGGCTTGCGCTGGGAGTGACAGCGGGAGAGCTTACACAAAAACATTTTTGAAACATCCTCGCCTTAAAGAATGTTTATTTTGAAACAATTTGAGAGGCAAAGTTTTAGAGTGAATTTACCAGAGCTGTTTCAAAGTCAGGATACTTGAATTGATAGCCAAGGTTGAGAAGCTTCCTTGGGATAACCTTTGCGCTTGCCATGATGACATCCGCAAGCTCCCCATAAATAAGCTTTAACGCAAATCTTGGCACAGGGAATATTGCCGGCCTCTTCAAAACCTTTGCTAAAATCTTGGTAAAATCGACATTCCTTATAGGATTAGGAGAGACAAAGTTGTAAACCCCTGGTTCAGCATTTTTTTCAAGTAAAAAGAGCATAGCTTGCAGAATATCCTCAACATGGACCCAAGGGAACCATTGTTTCCCAGAACCAAGCCTTCCACCAAGTCCGAGCTTAAAAATGGGTAAGACGGTCTTGAGCATACCCCCACCCTTACCAAGAACAATCCCAAAGCGGGTTATGAATACTTGAGCTCCCTTTGACAAACCTCTTAAAGCCTCCTCCTCCCAGGCAAGGCATAGCTTTACAACAAACCCCTCACCAGGAGATGAGCCTTCATCGAGCTCCTCTTCCCCTCTGTCTCCGTAGTAACCAACAGCGCTGGCATTAAAAAGGAGTTTTCCTGCTGTTAGGCACTCGACAGCTCTTCGTGTAGACTCAATCCGAGAATCCCAGAGCCGTTTTTTGTATTCTTCAGTCCAACGATGGAATATGGTCTCTCCAACTAAATTGATTATGATGTCTGCTTCCCTGGCTATGTTTTGCCAGTCTCCACCCTTTAAGGGGTCGCCTAAGACCGCAGTTGCTCCGGGTGGAACCCTAAGCAAAGACTTATTTGACCGAATAAGAAGCGTTACCTCGTGTCCTTTCTTTAAGAAACCTCTGCATAGGTGCTGCCCTATAAAACCTGTTCCACCAAGGATGAATATCTTCATTTTTTATTCTCCTTTTTTAATACCTTTATAAGCCTTGCCCTAACTTTAGGATCATCCTTTTTAGAAAAGCATTCATGGCAAAGATAAGCCCCTCTCCCAGGTAAAATTTGCTTTGGGTCATGGTATATTTTATCCCCTTTAAGGACAAAACGGTATAAGTCCCACTTAATGAGTTTTTTTCGACAAAGGACGCAAGTTCTAAGTGGCTTATGAGGATTTTCCTTCAAGATAAGACTTGGCTTTGGTTAAGATTTGTTGAGCTTCCTCAAGCGGTAGTTTAGTGATTTCCGCTATCTTTTCTGGTGGTGTTTCCACAAGGGTTTTCAAGCTTTTAATATCAACCTCATAAAGCCTTCCAGCTACTTCATCCGAAAGACCAGTCACCTTAAGAAGCTCAGCAAACTCTGGCTCCTGTCTCCTTGCATACTGAGTTTCGCTGAGGATGTCTATCCTCCATCCCACAAGCTTCGAAGCAAGTTTAACATTTTCCCCTTTGCGCCCTATGGCAAGAGAAAGCTGGTCATCTGGCACTATTACTTCAAGGGTTTTAGTTGCCTCGTCTACGATTACTTTGGTGCATTCAGCTGGAGATAAAGCATTGTAGACAAACTTAGCTGGGTCAGGATCATACTGGACAACATCTATCTTTTCTCCCTTAAGCTCCTGCAAAACTGCAGAAATTCTTGAACCCCTCACTCCTACGCAGGCACCAACAGGATCAAGGTTTGGGTCCTTGCTCAGTACAGCTATTTTAGTGCGAGAACCTGGTTCTCGGGCTATAGCCATTATTTTGATTATGCCCTCTTGGATTTCAGGGACTTCCTTCTCGAAAAGCTTCTTAACAAAGGCTGGATGGGAACGGGAAACCACTATCTGAGGTTCCTTTGTGCGATACACCTCGATAACCAATGCCTTTACTCGCTCACCACGATGATATTTTTCTCCTGGAATTTGTTCTGATTCCGGAAGCAAGGCTTCTGCCCGGCCAAGGTTTAAGATTACATCCCCACGGTTGAACTTATGAACATATCCCGTTATTGTCTCACCAAGCTTGTGTTTATACTCCTCATAAATTTGATGCTTTTCAGCAAGTCTAATCTTTTGAGAAAAAACCTGTTTTACTACCTGAGCGGCGATCCTACCAAGATCCTCAATCTTCACAAGCTCTCCTATCATATCTCCGATCTTAACTGATGGGTCGATCTTTTGCGCCTCTTCAAGAGAAATTTGATTTGTCGGATCGACCACCTTATCAACTACCTCTTTAAAATGATAAACATTTATCTCTCCAGTTTCCTCATCAAAGCGAACATCAACCTTGGCTTTATTACCAAGCTTTTTTTGGGCTGCGGTCTTTATCCCCTCAACCAAGGCTTCCACAACGATTTCTTTTGAAATACCCTTCTCCTTACTTAGGGCTTCTACGATTTTTTTTAGCTCTCTCTGAGGCTGCATGCTATCTATCTCCTATTTAAAAAGAAATTTCTGGTTTTAGATTGGCTTTTTTGATGTTGCTAAATTCTATCTCTACCCATTCTCCTGTATCAAGTTCAAGAAGAACTTTGCCTTCCTTTAGCCCTAAGAGTAAACCTTTAAAATTTTTCCGTCCCTCTACAGGTTCTTTAAGTGAAATCTGCACCCTTTCCCCTTTAAATCTTTCAAAGTGTTCTTTTTTAGTTAAAGGTCTTTCAATTCCGGGGCTTGATACCTCAAGAAGATAAGGATGATGAATGAGGTCTATCTCATCAAGGATTTTCCCAACAAACTCGCTAACCTTTGCACAATCCTCAACTGTTACCCCACCTGGTTTATCGATATAAAGCCTCAACACCCAACCCCGAGGCTCCCTTTTCCATTCAAGGGATACAAGTTCGTATTTTTTCCGAATTATTGGTCCTTCAATTGCCTCTAAAAGCCTTTCTTTTAAGTCTTCTTGCATAAAAAGTCTACCTTTAAATAAAATAAAAAAGCGGGCAACGGGATTCGAACCCGCGACCCCCAGCTTGGGAAGCTGGTGCTCTACCCCTGAGCTATGCCCGCTTCATTTTAATAATATACAAACAATTTCCATTTTGACAAGTATGACCTGAGACTGCTACCCAATGTTTGGCGATTGCTTAACGGAACCTGCTTGGCACAACATGGATGAAAGATTTTCTGAAACCACATCAATTAATGTTGACAAAAATTTCAAGTTTATTAAATTTACGGTTAATGCTTAAAGTATTCTTACCCTTTTTAAAGAAAATTTTAATCCTTTTGGCTTTATTATTTCTCCCTTATTTAGCCTTTGCCTACGAAGATCAAACTGAAAAACGGCTAAATCTTTGGCCTTTTTTTGTCTATTCCAAGCATAAACCTAAAAATCTTACGAGGATTGAGCTTTTAGGTCCGTTTATTTCTAAAACCTCAAGCCCTAAAGAGGAAAGCTTTTCTCTCCGCCCTATTTATTCGTCTGTGAAGGAGATTAAAGACAATAAAACTATAGAAAAAAGAGCTTATTTTATTTCACCCCTCGGGCTATATAGAGAGAATGAAGAAGAAATAAGATTCAAGCTTATACCCCTTGTGGATAAAAGCATCAAAAAGGACCCCTCTGAAAATGAAGGGCAAAAATGGGATTTCTTCCCCTTCTTTGCTGGTAAAACGGTAAACAACGAAACTTATGGGGGCGTCTTCCCCATTTATGGAATCTATAAAGAAAGGTTCGGTGCAAAAGAAATATCCTTCTTTCTCTGGCCCCTTTATTCAAGAGTGTCTTACGACAACTACACAGCCTATAACATCATTTGGCCGTTTATAAGAGTGGCTAAGCCAACAAATAACGAAGATAAAACCTACGGGGGCTTCAAATTTTGGCCTTTTTATGGACATTTTAAGGAAGGAGAAGAGGAAAGAAAGTTTATTCTATGGCCCTTTTACATTAGTTACTACTACCAAGACGATACGGGAAATTTTGTAAAGCGACGCTATTTCTTTCCTTTCTACATGAAGGAAGACACCGAATCCTACGAAAAAAGAATCTATCTATGGCCATTTTTCCAAAAGGTCTGTGGATTTGACCCTCCTTATTATCAGCTTGATGCTCCTTGGCCCTTCTATAGAAAGATCAAAGGAGAAGATATCGAGGGTAAACGCTACTGGCCTATCTACGGGTATGTTTCCAAACCAGATTCTAAGGAATTTTTCATCCTCTGGCCCTTTTATTTCTACCGCGAAGATTGGTATAATTCAACTAAAAGCTCAACTGTAGAAAATGAAGTACGTTTTCTCCTTTTTTCAAAATCCTATGAAGAAAAAACAAATGGAACCCTTACAAAATCTGAGTTTCGACTCTGGCCTCTCTATTATTCCTACCACCAATACGTTTCCCCCAAACAAGAAGCTTTTTATTTCCCTGCCATCCTCCCCTTCTTTGACGAAGGAATGGAAAGAAACTACGGACCGTTGCTCAAACTTTACGAAGCCTACTCTAAGGAAGATTACACCTTTTCTAAAGCCTTATTTGGTTTTTATCGACACGAAAAGTTCGGAAGGAGAAATGTGGTTGAATTGGCCTTTTTGCTAAGATATATTGATGACGAACATACGCACTATGTTGAGTTTTTAGAAGGCTTGATCGGATGGGGGCTTATTGATGGAAAAAAACTCATTAAAGTCCTTTATATTCCAATCCAACTTACACCTCAATCTCCAACAACCGAAGGGAACTAAATGTTAGTTAAGCTTGCCATCTATCCAGGCACCTTTGACCCTATAACAAACGGTCATCTTGACATAGTTAAACGGGCCTTAAAGCTTTTTGACAGGCTAATCATTGCCATAGGAGAAAATCCAGCTAAGAAACCTCTTTTTACCTTAGAAGAAAGAATTTTCATGATAAATGAAGCGATAAAAGACCTTCCTGAAAGAAATCTAATCGAAGTTGATAGCTTCAGCGGTCTTTTAGTTGACTACGCTAAAAGAAAAGGAGCCATTGCTATCATCAGGGGACTTAGAGCGGTATCCGATTTTGAATACGAACTACAATTAGCTTTGATGAACAGAAAACTTTCCAACTCCATCGATACGGTTTTTTTAATGCCCAGTCTAAAATGGATTTTCCTGAGCTCCTCAATAATTAAAGAAGCGGCAAAGTTCGGAGGGGATGTATCAGACTTAGTTCCGCCCATAGTCGTCCAAAAACTAAAAGAAAAGTTTAGAGAAATGGAATAAAAGAAAATTTTAAAAAACTTAGAAATTGAGGTCAAATTGCTACTAAGAATTTTTCTCTTTTTAGTAATAGTAACATCCGTATTAAGTAAAAATTCCTATTCATCATACTTTTTCTATGAAATTTATTTGGGTCCTATTAAAGTTGGAGAAAGTCAAATTAGCATTTTAAAGAGCTCAAACACTTTTAGTGCTAAGGTATACACAACTGGTTTAGGGAATATGATATATCCTTATTATGCCACATGGGAAACAAAAGTTGAAAAAAATGGATATCCAATTCAAACAATTATTTATTCAAAGGAAAGAAGTAAAGAAAGAAAGAAAATCTTACATTTTGATTCGAAGAATTCCGTAGTTTATGAAGAAAAATTTTTGCCTGAAAAAGAAAACAAAACGGTTAGAGTTTCTTTTCCTATACATGATGAACTTAGTGGTTTCATTTCTGTTTGGGATTGGAGTAAACTACCTCAAAAATCTTCTATACCTTTATACATAAAAAAAGAAAGAAAGTTTGCAACTGTTGAAATTCAAACTAAGGAACCATGCGAATTCTTGAATAAAGAAATAATGTGTCAAACAATAAAAGTTACGCTACCAGAAAAAAGCGAACTATTGAAAAGGTCAAAAAATGTAATCATATACATGCACCCTCAAGAAAAATTCCCTGTTATCATTAAGGGAAACTTGCCACTATTTGGTAGTCTAAAAGCTGTATTGAAAAACTTTTCCCTTTAAATTAGAACCTTATTTTTAAAAAAGCTTCCATTACCTTTCTAATTCTTATGAATTTCTCCCTATCCCCACCCAAATCTGGATGATAAATTTTGATCTTTTCTCTAAAAAGCTTTAATATTTCTTTTTTGGAAAGACTGTATAAAGTTTCCAATGATACATTAAGAACATAGGCAACTTCTTTATAAATAGATTCCTCCATCTTTAAATAAAAAGAAGGAACTCGCCTAATAGGTATAACATCAAAATATAACCAAACATATCTACAAAGATAATATTTAATTACTTCATCTTCTGACAAACCCATACGATAAGCTTCATCGCTAGCAATTTCACATAGCCTTTGGATAAAAAGCTTATCCTGATCTTCCTGAGTTGGAGTATAATTTAAGCCAAATATTGCGTATAAATACCGAACTTTTTCTCTATAGTTTAGTTTGTCTTCAAAATTCCAGAGATAATTTTCGATTTCATCTCTTGATTTCTCAATCAGTTCACGATAGAAAGGAAAAAACTTCTCTTCAACCCGCCATGGTTCCCTATGGTCTAACCTCAAGGCGATCAATCTTCTTCGGTCAAAAAAATGGACTTCCGATGGTGAAAATCTTGTAGTTGCCCTTTTAATAGGCTTTCTATTCAGAGAAAAATCGACCCATCTTTGAGCATCTTGCGTCAAAAAAGGATAAAAGACCTCTTCTAACTCAAACTGGTCGGTTTGAACTCCAAGCTTTTTTAAATCCTCTTCCACGAGGATCGAAAAGGCAACATCACTATAATAATGAACATACTCACGAGGGTTTGTACCTAAATTTAATAAAACCTTAGTCTTCCAGTAAGGTGGGTCAAAATATGATTGATTAAGGGAATAAGAATAAACACCATTGACTAGCTTCCGACTTATATACATGATAAAAGGGGGAGACAACCCCCCTTAAAATATAG
>WYEG01000049.1 GCA_009903935.1 Caldimicrobium sp.
AGATGGTGATGCCAGGGGACAATGTGGAGCTTGAGGTTGAGTTGATAAAGCCTGTGGCGTTGGAGGAGGGTTTGAGGTTTGCGATAAGGGAAGGTGGAAGGACAGTAGGAGCAGGCGTTGTCACAAAAATAATAGAATAGGTAGCAAGGGGTAATGGGTATGCTTAGCTCTCCGAAGATACGAATAAAGCTTAAGAGTTATGACCATCGAGTTTTAGACCGCTCGGTTATTCAGATTGTGAACACGGCAAAGGAGACCGGCGCCAAGGTGGTAGGACCTATTCCGCTTCCTACCAAGATTAGTAGATGGACGGTTCTTAGGTCTCCACACATTGATAAGAATTCTCGGGAACAGTTTGAGATAAGAGAGCATAAACGTTTGTTAGAAATTTATGAACCTACCCAGCAGACGATAGATGCCCTTATGCAGCTTGAGTTGCCTGCTGGGGTAGAGGTGGAGATAAAGACGTAAAGGGAGTGATGGATATGAAAATAGAGGGAATTTTAGGCAAAAAACTCGGCATGACTCGAGTTTTTGATGGTGAAGGTAATGCCATACCGGTAACTGTGCTTGAGGTTGGTCCTTGTGCGGTCGTTCAGGTAAAGACAGTGGAGAAGGATGGCTACAATGCGGTCCAACTTGGGTTTAAGCCTAAAAAGCTAACCAAGTGCACTTTACCCATGATCGGGCATTTCTTGAAAGCAGGTCTTGATACTGGTTTTTATCTCCTTAGAGAGTTTAAAGTTGAGGACCCAAATCAGTTTAAGCCTGGTCAGGTTATAACTCTTGCCGATTTAGCTCTTGAGCCTGGGATGAAAGTTGATGTGACTGGGACGAGTAAAGGGCGTGGATTTACCGGGACGATTAAGCGTTGGAACTTCCAAAGGCAGCCGATGAGCCATGGTGCAAAGAAGGTTCATCGTAAACGCGGGTCAAGCGGAGCAAACACCTTCCCAGGACGGGTTATCAAGGGGAAGAAAATGGCTGGTCACTATGGTGCCGAGACGGTGACTATTAAAAATTTGACGGTAGTTGATGTTATACCTGATAAGAATTTACTTTTAGTGAAAGGCGGAGTGCCTGGCTGGCCTAATGGTTATGTGATGGTTTACTTTAAATAAGGATGAGGGAGAAACAGATGAGTGAAGTAAAGGTTAAGCTTATTGATGGACAGGGGAAGATAGTTGGAGATATAGGTCTGCCAGCAGATATATACGGAGTTGAGCCTAAGGTTGGATTGTTGCATGAGGTTGTTCGCTGGCAGATGGCAAGATGGAGGGCAGGGACGGCCTGCACTAAGACTAGAGGTGAAGTAAGAGGAGGTGGAAGAAAGCCCTGGCCTCAGAAGCATACAGGTAGGGCAAGGCAGGGGTCGATCAGAGCTCCTCAGTGGGTTGGTGGAGGAGTAGTCCATGGACCTAAGCCAAGGGACTATGAATTTAAGTTGAACAAGAAGGTCAGAAGGCTCGGTTTAAAGATGTCATTAGCTACGAGGGCTTTAACTGGAAACCTTTTTGTGGCAACGGAGTTTCCAAAGTTAGAAAAACCCAAAACAAAAGAGATATTAAACTATTTAAGCAATCTTGGCACCGATTCTGCCCTTTTTATTGTCCCGGAAAGGGACCTTGTTTTAGAAGCCTCAGCGAGGAACCTACCTAAGGTTAAGGTTTTAGCCGTAGAAGGGCTTAATGTATATGATGTGCTAAACCATGAAAAGTTGATCATTGAACAATCTGCCTTGCCAAAGATTGAAGAAAGGTTGAGGAGATAAGCCATGAAGGATCCAAGGACGATTATTCTTGCCCCGATAATAACGGAAAAATCTATGCTTCTTAAGGAGAAGAACAATCAAGTAAGTTTTTGGGTTGACCCTTCAGCAAATAAGATCGAGATAAAAAAAGCTGTAGAAGACCTGTTTAAGGTTAAAGTGCTTGATGTTCAGACGATTAGGGTTAAGGGGAAACCTAAAGGTAGTTTTAGGTATCAAGGAAGGACATCGATAAGGAAGAAGGCGATCGTTAAACTTGCACCTGGGCAAACAATCGAATTTTTTGAGACATTATAAATTAGGGGAGTGATAGCATGCCAATAAAAAAATGTAAGCCAACCTCTCCTGGTCGTAGGTTCATGACCATTTTGGTGAATCCGGACTTAGCCAAAAAGGAGCCGGAAAAGGGCTTAGTTGAGCCTAAGAAGAGCACGGGTGGGAGGAATAACTACGGAAGGGTAACGGTAAGGTTTAGAGGTGGTGGGCATAAAAGGCTTTACAGGGTCGTTGATTTTAAACGGGATAAGGACAACATTCCAGCCAAGGTCGTTGCCTTAGAGTATGACCCAAACAGGTCGGCAAACATTGCCCTTCTTCAGTATGCTGATGGGGAGAAGCGTTATATTCTTGCCCCTGAGGGTTTAAAGGTTGGCGACATCGTTATGTCAGGTGAGAATGTAGAGATTAAGGTAGGAAACGCTTTACCTTTGAAAAATATACCAGTTGGAACGATGGTTCATAATGTGGAACTAAGACCCGGGAAAGGGGGGCAGCTTGCCCGTTCGGCTGGGGCTTTTGCACAGATCCTTGGCAAGGAAGGGACTTATGTTATAATAAGACTTCCTTCTGGGGAAATTCGAAAGGTTCATGGCGATTGCCGAGCTACAATCGGTCAGGTTGGGAACCTTGAATGGGAAAACATTGTTATAGGTAAGGCTGGAAGGTCAAGATGGCTTGGAAGAAGACCCCATGTGCGAGGAGTGGCCATGAACCCCGTTGACCACCCCTTAGGTGGTGGTGAGGGTAGGACTCATGGCGGACGTCATCCTTGTTCTCCTTGGGGTCAACTTTGTAAAGGACTTAAAACGAGGGGTAAGAAACCCTCTGATAAGTTTATAATTAAGAGACGTAAAGGTTAACGGAGGTTTTAAAGGATGCCAAGGTCTAAGAAGAAAGGACCCTTTGTTGATGAGCATTTGATGAAGAAGGTTTTGAAGGCTCGAGAGACTGGGGATAAACGTCCGATTAAAACCTGGAGCAGAAGGTCGACGATTGTTCCTGAGATGGTTGGTTTGACCTTTGCGGTCCACAACGGACATAAGTTTATACCGGTGTATGTAACGGAGAATATGGTTGGACATAAGCTTGGAGAATTTGCCCCGACTCGCACCTTTAAGGGGCATCCAGCCGATAAAGGAAAGGTTAAGGGAGTAAAGAAGAAGTAAGGGAGGAGAGCCTTGAGAGCCAAAGCGACAGCCAGATATGTTTTGATTTCCCCTTACAAGGCAAGGTTAGTTATAGATACGATCCGGGGGAAAAAGGTAGATGAGGCGTTAAACATTTTGAATTCTTTGCCTAAAAAAGGTGCTCGGATTATAAAAAAGGTTTTGCTTTCGGCTATCGCTAACGCCGAGAATAATTATGGTATGGACCCTGACAAGCTTTATGTGGTGCGGGCGTATGTGGATGAGGGTCCAAGGTTAAAGAGGATTTGGCCTCGTGGTTGGGGAAGAGCAAGCCGGATCTTGAGGCGCATGAGCCATATAACCGTTGAGGTTGAGGAACTCGATATTCGCGGAAAAAGGAGGTAAGCCTTGGGGCAGAAGGTTAATCCAATAGGGTTGAGAATAGGGATTACGCGCACCTGGGATTCCCGGTGGGTAGCAAAGCCATCGGAGTTTTCCAAGTTTGTTTATGAAGATTATCTGATTAGAAAGTATTTGAAAGAAAAATATTACCATGCGGGTATACCAAAGATAGAGATAGAGAGGGCAGGGACTAATGTTAGGATAATTATTCATGCGGCAAGACCAGGAATTGTTATCGGTAAAAAGGGAGCAGAAATTGAAAAGATCAAGTCTGAGCTTAAGAAACAATTTAAGGATCGCGATATAGAGGTAACGGTTGAGGAGGTTAGGAGACCTGAGCTTGAAGCTCAGCTTGTTGCTGAAAACATTGCTCAGCAGATAGAAAAGCGTGTTTCCTTTAGGCGGGCTATGAAGAGGGCTGTGGCCTTGGTTATGAGGTATGGAGCACAAGGAGTTAAGGTTGAATGCTCTGGAAGGCTTGGGGGTGCGGAAATTGCCCGTAGCGAATGGTATCGTGTCGGAAGGGTGCCACTTACTACCTTGAGAGCCGACATTGATTATGGTTTTGCCGTTGCGGTTACTAAGTATGGAACCATCGGTGTTAAGGTATGGATCTTTAAGGGTGAGGTTTTACCAGAGAAGGCAGGACAAGAAAGAATAATAATTTAGAGGTGAGGTGAGCCATGCTTCTTCAGCCGAGGAAGACTAAGTATAGAAAACAACAGAAAGGAAGGGTTAGGGGGAAGGCTTCCCGTGGCTATACCCTTGCCTTTGGTGATTACGGTTTAAAAGTGTTAGAGGGTGGGTGGCTTACAGCTCAGCAATTAGAGGCTGGGCGTGTGGCGATTGTCCGCACAGCAAGGAAAGGTGCCAAAGTTTGGATAAGGGTTTTTCCGGATAAACCCATAACTAAGAAGCCTGCGGAAACCAGGATGGGTAAGGGTAAGGGACCTGTTGAGGGCTGGGTAGCGGTGGTAAAGCCCGGAACTATTATCTATGAGATATCTGGGGTTCCTGCTGAAGTAGCGAAGGAGGCTTTGAGGCTTGCTGGTTCAAAGCTACCTTTCAAATGTAAGATAGTGAGCCGGGAGGAACTTTAATGAAGGCAAAAGAGCTGCGTGAGCTATCAATACCCGAGCTAAAGGAAAGGGTTGCTAAGCTAAGGGAAGAATTGATGAACCTGAGATTTCAGAAGACCATACACAAGCTTGAAAATCCCATGAGGATTAGGCAGGTAAGGCGAGAGATAGCCAGAGTTTTAACTATTCTTAAAGAAAAGGAAAGGTCTGCAAACCAATAAGTTTATAGGGGTTTAGAGTATGGGGAAGCGCAAAGAGTTTATCGGGACTGTGGTATCAGACAAGATGGATAAGACGGTTGTTGTGCTTGTCGAGACTATGGTGAGGCATCCTCTCTATGAAAAGTTTGTGAGGAGAAGGAAAAAATACATGGCTCATGATGAGAATAACGAGTGTAGGATTGGGGATAAAGTCCTTATTGAAGAAACAAGACCCCTTTCTCGCAGAAAGCGTTGGAGGGTAAAGAAAATACTTGAAAGGGCAAAAGTTCTTTCTACTGAAGGGACTGAATAAAGAAGGGGGTGATGGGTCATGATACGCCAACAGACCTATCTTAATGTGGCTGATAATTCTGGAGCTAAGGAGCTTCTTTGTATTAGAGTTCTTGGCGGACCAGGTAGACAATACGGAACGGTTGGAGATATTATCGTTGCTTCGGTGAAGGATGCTTTACCCAACTCCAAGGTGAAAAAGGGTGATGTAGTTAAGGCAGTGATCGTTAGGACGAAAAAGGAGGTCCAGAGACCTGATGGGACGACCATCAGGTTTGATGAGAATGCTGCAGTTTTGATAAATCAGTATAAAGAGCCCATCGGGACCCGTATTTTTGGCCCTGTAGCCAGGGAGTTGAGGGCCAAAGGATTTATGAAGATCATTTCGTTAGCACCTGAGGTCTTATAAAGAGGGGTGAAAGGATGATAAAACGAGGAGCCAACAAGGGGTTGCCAAAGCCCCACGAGGCAAAGGTTCATGTAAAAAAGAACGATACAGTGGTAGTAATTGCTGGAAGAGATAAGGGAAAGATTGGGAAGGTTCTTCAGGTCTTCCCAAGAAAGGGGAGGGCTATCGTTGAGGGAGTAAACATTGTAAAAAGACATATGAAGCCTACTCCTTACAGCTCCGGGGGCATAGTGGAGAAACCTGCTCCCATTCATGTTTCTAATCTTATGCTTTACTGCGGAAAATGTAAAAGAGGGGTAAAGGTAGCCAAAAAGATACTTGAAGATGGAACTAAGGTAAGGGTTTGCAAAAAATGTGGAGAAATTATTGAGCCGAAGGAGTAAGGGGCAATGGACTTGAGAGAACACTATCAAAAGGTGGTTAAGCCAAAGCTTGTTGAAAGATTTGGTTATAAAAATATCCATCAAATACCAAAGATTGAAAAGATAGCGGTAAACATGGGGCTGAGCGAGGCCACGCAAAACCCTAAGATTGTGGACCAAGCCCTTGAAGAGCTTGCGATAATTACAGGGCAAAGACCAAAGGTTTGCCGAGCAAGGAAATCTATTGCCGGGTTTAAGCTAAGGAAGGGTATGCCCATTGGGGTAATGGTTACCCTTCGGGGAAAGAGGATGTATGATTTTTTGGCAAGACTCATTAACATAGCCATTCCAAGGCTTAGAGATTTTAAAGGGTTACCAAGGTCTGGATTTGATGGAAGGGGAAATTATACCTTAGGACTTGCAGACCATACTATTTTCCCTGAGCTTGATGCAAGCAAGGTTGAAAAGGTAAAAGGTATGAGCATCACCATCGTGACCACGGCGAAGACCGATGAGGAGGCTTACGAGTTGTTAAAAGAGATGGGAATGCCCTTTAGGAGGTAATTGATAATGCCAAGAAAAGCTCAATTAGAGAAAGCAAAGAGAGAGCCTAAGTTTAAGGTGAGAAAGAGGAATAGATGCAGTATCTGTGGGCGAGCTCGAGCCTACATACGGAGGTTTGGGCTTTGTAGAATGTGTTTTAGAAAGTTAGCATCCGAAGGGAAGATTCCAGGTGTAAGAAAGGCAAGTTGGTAAGGGAGGGCTAAGTAAGATGATGACCGATCCGATTTCCGATATGTTGATGAGAATAAAAAACGCTCTTATGGCTCGTCATAAGACAGTAGTTGTGCCTGGTTCAAAGCTAAAACTTGAAATTGCAAGGATTTTGAAGGATGAAGGCTACATCGAAGATTATCGTGTAGTAGAAGAAAAGCCCCAGATAAAGATAGAGATTGTCCTTAAGTACGATGAAAAAAAGAGACCTGTTATCGCGGGGATAAAAAGGGTAAGCAAGCCAGGGAGGCGTATATATAGAGGTTACAAAGAGCTTCCAAGGGTTCTTGACGGAATGGGGATTGCGATCATTTCCACCTCGCAGGGCATTATGACCGACCATGAGGCAAGGAAGAGGCGACTTGGTGGTGAAGTAATCTGTGAAATTTGGTAAAGGGGTGATAGTATGGCTGATGTTTCACGGGTTGGTAGGAAGCCTATAGAGATACCACCACAGGTAAAGGTTGAAATAAAGGATGATGGTGTAGTTCGCGTTGAAGGTCCAAAGGGGACCTTAGAAAAAAAGATGCCACCTTTGGTTAAGGTCGTTAAGGAGGGGAATTTACTCAAGGTGGAGATGGATGCTCCGCAAAAGAAGCTTTTAAACAAGGCAAAGGCGTTTCAAGGATTAGCAAGGGCTTTGCTTAATAACATGATAGTTGGGACGACGCAGGGGTTTACAAAGGCTTTAGACATTGTTGGTTTAGGATACAAGGCTGAGCTTAAAGGGAACGATGAGATTGTTTTTTCATTAGGTTATTCTCATCCCATCAATTTTAAACTTCCTCAGGGAATTTCTGCAAAGGTCGAGAGGGGAACGGGTGAGGTTCAGGTAAGGGTTACCCTTTCAGGCATTGATAAGGAGTTGTTAGGACAGGTTGCGGCAAACATCCGTAGACTTAGACCGCCAGAGCCTTACAAGGGTAAGGGCATAAGGTATGCTGATGAGGTAATCCTTCGCAAGGCTGGAAAGAGCGGTAAGGGTGGAAAGGGAGGTAAGAAGTGATGAGACCAGAAAAAAAATTAGAAGCAAGATTAAGAAGGAAAAAAAGGGTAAGGAAGAAGATATTTGGTTATCTTGAGAGACCAAGGGTAAGCGTCTTTCGTAGTCATAAGCATATCTATGCTCAGATCATCAATGATGTGGAAGGGCATACCTTGGTTGCTCTATCTTCGTTATCTCCCGAGGTGAAAACCAAGGTTGAGGAGTTGAAGAGCAAAGGAGAGGTCAAAGGTAAGGTAGATGTAGCAAGGCTTGTGGGAAGAATGCTTGCTGAAAAGGCAAAGGCGAAGGGTATAACCAAGGTGGTTTTTGACCGTGGTGGATATAAATACCATGGACGGGTTAAAGCCTTGGCTGAAGGTTTGAGAGAGGGTGGATTAGAATTTTAAAGGGGGTGTGATCTTGGCAAGAGGAGCGGAAGAGCTAATTGAAAAGATAATTCAGATAAGAAGAGTAACTAAGGTGACCAAGGGTGGAAAAAAGCTTCGCTTTGCCGCTCTTGTTGTGGTTGGCGATGGAAAGGGAAGGGTTGGTTATGCCCTTGGTAAAGCGCCTGAAGTCCCAGATGCTATAAGAAAGGCGATTGAGAAGGCAAAGAAGGAGATGATCGAGGTTCCTATTGTTCATGGCACTATACCTCACAGGATAGAGGAAGAATTTTCGGCAACTAAGATAATACTAAGACCAGCTCCTCCGGGAACTGGAGTTATTGCGGGTGGAACGGTTCGTGCTATTATGGATGCTGTCGGTGTTACCGATGTGGTTACTAAATGTATAGGGAACAGCAATCCCCATAACTTGGTTAAGGCAACCTTTAAAGCCTTTGAGAGGCTTCAGAGCCTTGATTATGTGGCTAAGAAGAGAGGTAAGACCAAGGAAGAAATCCTTGAGAGGGTAAGGGGATGAGGAAGCTTAAGATTACTTTAAAAAGAAGCAGATACGGGTGGAAGCCAGAGCATAGAGAGACCTTAAAGGGCTTGGGTTTAAAAAAGATAGGGCAGACGGTGGTAAGGGATGATACACCTGAAATTAGGGGTATGGTTAGGAAAATAAGCCATCTTGTTGAGGTGGAGGAATATGAAGGATAGTATAGTTGATTTAAGCAATCTTAAACCTTTTTATGGGGCAAAGCATAAGGAAAAAAGGGTTGGACGTGGTCATGGGTCAGGTCACGGGAAGACCTCTGGAAGAGGGCATAAAGGACAGAAGGCTAGGGAGGGTCTTGATATTAGACCCTTCTTTGAGGGCGGGCAGACCCCTATCATCAGAAGGTTGCCCAAGCGGGGATTTAAAAACATCTTCAAGGTTGAGTATGCGGTGGTTAATGTAGGTGCCTTAAGCAAGGCTTTCTCCCCAAATGAGGTTGTGGATGAAAATTCTTTAAGGGAGAAGGGGCTGATTAAAGGTAAAGGTAAGCCTATAAAACTTCTCGGAAATGGAGAAATTAACATACCTTTGACCATAAGGGTTCATGCGGTATCAAGGTCGGCTAAGGAGAAGGTTGAGAAGGCTGGGGGTAGGGTTGAACTTATTAAAAAAGTGGTCAAGTCTTAAGGTTTAAGAATAGTGAACGGGAAAGAAGGTCTTTTAAGCTTAGCAAACATTCCGGAGCTTAAAAGAAGGCTTTTTTATCTTTTTTTAGGTTTAGCCATCTATCGTTTTGCTGTTCATATCCCAGCGCCAGGGGTCAATTCCGAAGCTTTTTTTGAGCTCTTTCAGAGGGCTGGGGGGACTCTTTTTGGATTTTTGGACATTTTTTCTGGTGGTGCTCTTCGGAGGTTTTCAGTATGCGCTCTTGGGGTTATGCCCTACATTAGTGCTTCGATCATCATGCAACTTTTAACGGTAGTTTTTCCTAACATCAAGGAATATTACAAGGAGGGTCCAGAGGGTCGAAGGAAGATCGCCTATTATACTCGTTACTTGACGGTGGTGATCTGCCTCATTCAAGGGTTTGGTATGGCAGTAGGCTTAGAAAGGATGACAACACCTTCTGGGCTACCAATTGTGGCCGAACCCGGGATGACCTTTAGGATCCTAACTGCCTTGACCTTGACAGCTGGGACCCTTTTTCTTGTATGGCTTGGCGAGCAGATGACTGAGCATGGAATTGGAAACGGCATTTCCATGATCATCTTTTCCGGTATCGTTGCTGGGATTTTTCCAGCCATTGCAAGGAGTTTAAAGTTTGTGCAGACTGGGGAATTTTCTTTCTTTGCGCTGCTTTTAATCTTGGTTTTGCTTTTTGGAATTTTAGCCTTTACTTGTTTTATGGAGTTAGCCCAGAGGCGGATCCCCGTTCATTATGCCCGAAGACAGGTTGGGCGTCAGCTTATCGGGGGGCAGACAAGCTATTTACCTCTTAAGGTTAACACCTCGGGTGTTATTCCTCCGATATTTGCCTCCTCGGTGTTGATGTTCCCGGCAACGGTCGCAAGCTTTGTGCCCATTTCTTTCTTTCAGGAGTTATCTAAAATTTTTATCCCAAGCTCGCTTTTCTACAACCTACTTTTCGCGGCGCTTATCATCTTTTTTGCTTACTTTTATACAGCGGTGATCTTTAACCCCAAGGAGGTTGCCGACAATCTTAAGAAATGGGGAGGCTTTATCCCTGGTATTAGACCAGGTCGTCAAACTGAGGAGTTTTTAGAAAAAGTGTTAACGAGGATAACCGCGATCGGGGCGATATACCTTGCCTTTATCTGCATTCTTCCTAACTTCTTAGTATTCAACCTTAATATCCCCTTTTATTTTGGTGGGACATCGCTTTTGATCGTTGTGGGAGTTGCTCTTGACCTTATAGGTCAAATTGAAGCTCATCTTTTAAGCAGACAATACGAAGCCTTCATAAAGCATACCAAGCTTAAAACAAAATAAGAGGAGGTGGGCTATGAACATCGTATTTTTAGGACCTCCAGGAGCAGGGAAGGGCACGCAGGCTAAGATTTTGATCGAAAGGTATGGGATACCTCAGATCTCTACTGGTGACATGCTGAGGGAGCATAGGGCAAAGGGGACTGAGCTTGGTAAAAAGGCTCAGGAGTACATGGACAAGGGTCAGCTTGTTCCCGATGAGATCATCTTAGGTATGGTTAAGGAGAGGCTATCACAGCCTGACTGTCAGAAGGGCTTCATCTTGGATGGTTTTCCAAGGACAGTGGCCCAAGCTGAAGCTTTGGACAAGCTACTTTCTGAGATGGGTAAAAAGCTTGACTTTGCTTTAGCTCTCATCGTGCCTGACGACCTCTTAGTAGAGAGGCTTACAGGTAGGAGGACCTGTAAAAATTGCGGAATGATGTACCATATCAAGTATAAACCGCCAAAGGTTGAGGGGAAATGTGATGTTTGCGGAGGAGAGCTTTATCAAAGACCTGATGACAACGAAGAGACGGTGAGAAACAGGCTTAAAGTTTATCATGAACAAACTGCCCCGTTGATTGAATACTATAAGAATAAGGGCATCTTAAGGGAGATAGACGGGAGCAAATCTATTGAAGAGATTACGCAACAGATAATTTCTATCCTTGAAGGGAAGGCTTAAGGGTTTGTGGGGAGAACCACGACCGATCCTCAAGACGAAGGAGGAGATCGAGAAGCTTCGAAGGGTTAACAAAATTGTTATGGAAATTTTGTTAGCCTTGAAGGAGGAGGTAAAACCTGGCAAGTGCACCTTTGAGTTTGAGGAGTTAGCCCTTTTGCTCTGCGAAAAGAAGGGGGTAAAGCCAGCCTTTAAGGGCTACCGGGGATATCCCTATGCTTTGTGTGTGTCGGTCAATGAAGAGGTAGTGCATGGCATGCCTCGGAAGGATAAGTATTTGAAGGAAGGGGATATAGTGAGCTTTGATTTTGGAGCCATTCTTGACGGTTATTATGGGGATGCCGCTTTGACCGTTGGTGTTGGAGAGGTTTCTGAGCTAGCAAAGACCCTTATGAAGGCTACTGAGGAGGCACTTTATAAAGGTATTGAAAAAGCAAGGATTGGTAATAAAATAGGGGATATCTCTTACGCCATTCAAAGGCATGTTGAATCTTATGGTTTTAGCCCGGTTAAGGATTTTGTGGGGCATGGTATTGGAAGAAATTTGCATGAACCCCCAGAGGTGCCTAATTGGGGAAAGCCGGGGAGGGGGTTAAGGATTGAAGTAGGTATGGTTTTAGCTATAGAGCCTATGGTGTCGGCAGGTAGTTCAGAGGTAGAGATTTTGTCCGATGGTTGGACTGCGGTAACAAAGGATAGGAGTTTATCTGCGCATTTTGAGCATACTGTAGCCATTACTCCACGAGGACCGGAAATATTATCAAAGGTATAGGTAAGCCATGGCCAAAGAAGATGTGATCCATCTTGAGGGCAAGGTGGTTGAAGCCTTGCCCAATGCTATGTTTAGGGTTGAGCTTGAGACGGGGCATACTGTTCTTGCTCATATTTCTGGCAAGATGAGGGTGCATTACATTCGGATCTTGCCAGGAGACACAGTTGTGGTAGAATTGTCGCCTTACGACCTTACACGAGGAAGGATAATCTACAGAGGAAGTAAGAAAGACTGGGAAGCAGGGAGGGAGAAATAGTATGAAGGTTAGTCCATCGGTAAAGAAGAGATGCCAAAAGTGTAAGATTATAAGAAGGAAGGGAGTAGTGAGGGTTATTTGTGAAAATCCTAAGCATAAGCAAAGGCAGGGTTAGGGGGTAGGCATGCCTAAGATCGCAGGTGTAGACATACCAGAAAGAAAGCCAGTTGAAATAGCCTTGACCTACATTTATGGGATAGGGAGGACGCAAGCTCAGGTAATCTGCACGAGAGCTGGGATTGATTGGTTTAAGAAAGTGAAGGACTTGACGGAAGAGGAGATCAACCGCATAAGACAGATCGTGGAGAAGGAATACAAGGTAGAGGGTGATTTAAGGAAAGAGGTAAGACAAAACATTCAAAGGTTGATAAGCATTGGCTGCTATAGAGGGTTGAGGCATCAGCGCGGGTTGCCTGTTCGTGGACAGAGGACCCGTTCCAACGCAAGAACACGCAAAGGTCCAAGACCAAGCTCATTAAGGCGTAAGAAGTAGGGGGAGAAAATGGCAAAGGCAAAGGCAAAAAAGAAAAAGGTCAAACGAACAGTAAGCGAGGGCATTATTCACATCCATTCAACCTTTAACAACACCATAGTAACCATTACAGACAGGCAAGGCAATGTGATTGCTTGGGCAAGCGGTGGGACCGAGGGCTTTAAAGGAACAAGAAAAGGGACGCCTTATGCAGCTCAGCTTGCCATGCAGAGTGCTTTAAAGAAGGCTCAACCCTATGGTCTTAAAGAAGTTTGGGTGTATGTGAAGGGACCAGGTCCAGGAAGAGAGGCTGCGCTTAGGGCTTTACAGGGCTCTGGGCTTAAGGTAACCTTAATCAAGGATGTAACTCCTATACCTCACGACGGTTGCAGACCGCCTAAAAGAAGAAGGGTCTAAAGTAGAAAAAGGAGGGATAAAGTGGCAAGGTATACAGGACCAAGGTGTAGGCTTTGCAGAAGAGAGGGAAGAAAGCTTTTCCTTAAGGGAGAGCGTTGTTATACAGATAAATGCGCCTTTGAGCGTAGAAGCTATCCACCAGGGCAGCACGGCCCACTACAGTTAAGGGTAAAGCTTTCAGAATACGGTATCCGTTTAAGAGAAAAGCAGAAGGTAAAGCGTATATATGGTATTTCTGAGAAGCAGATGAAAAAGTATTATGAAATGGCAGTCCACATGCCTGGGCAGGCGGGTCATAATCTGCTCCAGCTTCTCGAGAGAAGGCTTGATAATGTGGTGTATAGGCTTGGCTTTGCCTCATCAAGGGCTCAGGCAAGGCAAATGGTAAACCATGGCTTTTTTATGGTTAACGGACGCAATGTTGATGTTCCATCTTACTTAGTTAAGCCCGGTGATGTTATTGAGTTGAAAGAAAAGTACAGAAATAACCCTCAAATTCAAGAAAACCTTGAGGTCCGTGTTCAGAGGGGTATACCTGGATGGCTTGAGCTTGAACCGGATAACTTCCGTGGAAGGGTAAAGGCTTTACCTACGAGAGAAGACATTACTATGCCCATCCAAGAAAGCTACATCATCGAGTTTTACTCTCGATAATCGTCGAGAAACCATTACAGAGGTAAGGCTATATGAAAAGGCCGGTAGAGTTAATCAAACCCGAAAGTGTTAAAATTGATGAGGATAGTAAGCTTCCTTACTATGGGAAGTTTATAATTGAACCTTTGGAAAGAGGCTTTGGGATCACCCTTGGGAATGCCTTAAGAAGGGTTTTGCTTTCTTCCATCCCTGGTTATGCCATAACTGAGGCGCGGATAGAGGGGGCACCTCATGAGTTTGTTAGTTTGCCGGGAGTTCTCGAAGATGGCACGGAGATTGTTTTAAACCTAAAGGGAGTGAGATTTAGGTTAAAAGGTGAGGGTCCATTTTTGGCTAAGATTGAGAAAAAAGGTCCAGCTGAAGTAAAGGCTTCAGACATAAAACTACCTAATGGGGCAGGAGAGGTTGTCAATCCAGACCATCATATTTTAACTTTAACAACCGATAGAAGCATTACCATTGAGCTTAAGATTGAGAAGGGGCGCGGTTATGCTCCGGCTGAATATCAGAAGGGGCACGAACCCGGGGTAATTTTAATAGACGGAATTTTTTCTCCTATAACTAAGGTCAATTTTACGGTTACGCAGGCAAGAGTGGGTAAAAGCAGCGATTACGACCGTTTAACCCTTGAAATCTGGACTGACGGGACTATAGACCCGAAGGATGCCCTTGCTTATTCAGCAAAGGTCCTTATAGAACAATTTTCCATATTTACTGGTGGGATGGAACTACCTGAAATCTCAAGACCTGTTGGAGATACTTCGGCTATTTACAGCGTTTGTAATGTTTTAAACATGACGATCGAGGAGCTTGATCTTTCAGGTAGAGCTTACAACTGTCTTAAATCGGCTGGGATAAACTATGTAGGAGAACTGGTAAAGTATACAGAAGCGGAGCTTCTTAAGCTTCGGAGCTTTGGTAAAAAATCCCTTGATGAAATCGTTGAAAAATTGAGCCAATATAATCTTAGACTTGGGATGAAAGACATTAACTGGAAACCGCCGCGCCCGGTTTCTTGAAGCTTTGGCTTAGGCAGAGTTGATGAATAGGAGGAGGATAAGATGAGGCATAGGAAGCGTAGTAGAAGGCTCACGACAACTTCAGAACATAGATTAGCCCTAATGAGGAACCAGGTTAGGGATCTTTTGACGCATGGAAGAATTGTGACCACCCTCCCCAAGGCGAAAGAGCTTAGAAGATATGCAGAAAGGATGATAACTTTAGCAAAGAAGGGGGACCTCGCTTCCCGTAGGAGAGCCTTAGCTTTTATTCAAGATAAGGTAGTAGTTAGAAAGCTCTTTACTGAGCTTAGGGAGAAGTATCTTGACCGTCCAGGTGGCTACACAAGGATCGTAAAGCTTGGAGAAAGAAGGGGTGATGGAGCTTTCTTAGCGATGGTCGAACTTGTGGAAGAGAAGTTAACCTTTAAAAAATCCAAGAAAATTTCGGAAAGATTGAAAAAAATAAACGAATTTATAGAAAAAAAGAAAAAAGAGCTCCAACCTCAACCAGAACCAGCAGAAGCTAAGCCTGCAGAAAACCAAGCGGAAGTTGAAGAGGAAAGAGTGCAAGCAACGGAGGAAGCTTCTTCCTCACAAGGAACACAGGAAGTTAACACCTAAAATTTATAAGTTAGAAGCCCCCTTTAGGGGGCATTCTTTATGGTCCCTTGTGTCATATAAAGAAAGACATTCAAAATCGGTTCTTTTTGCTTTTTAGCTCACCCGATAAGGAAAGGATAACTCATCTCCTTTTTGATTTATCAAAGACCGAGAAGATGTTTATCGTTGGTGGAGCGGTGAGGGATAGCCTCATTGGTAAATCCTTTAACGACCTTGATTTAGTGGTTGAAAGGAACCCTGAAGGGATAGCGAAGAAGCTTGCAAAAGACCTTGGGTTTGCCTTTGTTGAGCTTTCGCGAGAATTTGGTATCTACCGGGTTGCTAATCCTTGGACTGTTATCGATATAAGCCTTCAACGAAGGAAATCCATTGAAGAGGACCTTAAGCTAAGAGACTTTACAATAAACGCCATGGCTATTCCGGTGAGGAGCTTATTTGAGGATAGGGCTTATTTTATCGATCCTTTCTTAGGTTATGTAGATTTAAAAGAAAAACGGGTCCGGGGAATTGCAGAGGGAAACATAGTAGATGATCCGTTGAGGATCCTGCGAGGATATCGTTTTTTTGCTCAAGGATACGGCTTATTAGAGAGGAAGACCAGAGAATGGTTTGCTAAGCATGCTAAAAGTTTAATCCTTTCTGCACCGGAAAGGATTCTTTATGAGCTTGAGTTGATACTTTTAACTGACCGGGCATATGAGGCATTTGTTCTTATGGATGAAGACGGGGTGCTTGAGGTAATCTTCCCGGAGGTCAACCCTTGCAGGAATGTCCCTCAGCCTGAGTATCATCATCTTGATGTCTGGGGGCACATGCTTGAGAGTTTAAAGTGGGCAGAAGCCATTTTAAAGGACCCTGAAGCTTACCTTGGGCGAAGCTTGCCTAAGGATTTGAAGGAGGATAAGGATTTTATCATTTCGGTAAAACTGGCAAGCTTTTTTCATGACCTTGGCAAGGGATATACCTTTAAACAGACCGAGGAAAGGATTGTATTTTACGGACACGAAAAAGTTTCATCAGATTTAGCTCTGAAAATAGCTGAGAGATTGAGGTTTAAAAGGGATTTAGGGGAAAGGATAGCTCTCTTGGTTAAAAGCCACATGCGTCCCTGTCAACTGCTAACCGAGTTTGAGAAGGGGACGCTTACTATTCGGGCTAAAAGAAATTTAATTAAAGATGTTCCCTATCTTTGGGATCTGTTTATCGTTGCTATGGCCGATAGCCTTGCAAGTAGAGGTGTAGATAAAGAGCCTGACTACGAAGACAGACTTAGATCCTTCTTTCATCATCTTTTTTCCTTTAAAGAAGAGCTTGAGAGGGTAGAAAAGAGAGAAAGAGTCCTAACCGGCAGGGATCTAATAGAGCTTGGTTTTAAACCTGGTCCAATCTTTAGCAAAATATTGGCAGCGGTTGAACTAAAAGTTTTGGAGGGTGAGATAAAAACTAAAGAGGAAGCTGTGAAATTTGTGCTGGAAAATTATTCAACTTACCTTTTGACTTAAAGATTACCAAAGAATTTTTTATTTATTGCCTTATTGGATCAACTAAGGTAGCACATCTAGGAAGAATGTGTAGGGGTGGCTGCTCGCCTAACACAAACCAAAATATAAGACTACCGGTTGGTCGCCTTACAACTTTTTTAATGGGCAAACGCCGTTTGCTCCTACATTTAACCCCCCTTGACATTGTTTTAAAATCGTTTATTTTAAAAAATAATCTTCCCCGGTAGCTCAATCGGCAGAGCGGCGGGCTGTTAACCCGTAGGTTGCAGGTTCGAGTCCTGCCCGGGGAGCTTCTTAAAATTATCCAGGTGTTTAAATCGTATTAAAAAATATCGTAGATTTGAACATCTAATCTAAATTGATAACCAAACAAAAGAGGTTCAAAATTTGTTTTTCTTTTTAAAAAAGTCAGAGAACCTGAGATTACAAAAAAAATACATTGTGAGGGAATAGGCATGGATGAATTCAGTGTAAACCCAGAGAGAGAGCTTTTAGAAGATTTACCATCTCTTATCCATCTTTCTGACCTTAGAAAAAAAACTCTAACTGAGCTCTATCAACTGGGGGAAAGGCTTGGCATAGAAGGGATCTACAATCTCTACAAAAAATCAGAAGTGGTCTATCAGATTATAAATGCCTTATTAGCAAGAAATGTAGAAATAGCGGTAGAAGGTGTCCTCGAAGTCCTACCTGAAGGCTTTGGCTTTTTGCGCTACAGCGACTACAACTACATGCCAAGTTCTGAAGATATCTATGTTTCACCACCTCAAATAAGAAAATTCGGCTTAAAGACAGGTGACACCATTTATGGATACATCAAACCCTCAAAGGAAGGGGAGAAATATTTTCCTTTAGCCAAAATCGAAAGAATAAATTATCTTTCACCTGAAATGGTCCGTTCAAGGACACCCTTTGAACATCTAACCCCTATCCATCCCAACAAATGGTTAAGGCTTGAAACCACACCAGATAACCTTTCAACGAGGATCATAGACCTCTTTGTGCCCATAGGCAAAGGACAAAGAGGTTTGATCGTTGCTCCACCACGCACTGGTAAAACAGTCCTCCTACAAAACATCGCAAACGGAATCGTCGCCAACTATCCTGACATCTATCTTATCATTTTACTTGTTGATGAAAGGCCCGAAGAAGTAACAGAAATGCAGAGAATCGTTCCAAAAGCTGAGGTCATTAGCTCAACCTTTGATGAACCACCAGAAAAACACATTAAAGTTGCAGACATCGTCATCGAAAAGGCTAAAAGGTTAGTTGAATGCAAATACGATGTAGTCATCCTTCTTGATAGCTTGACCCGTCTAACTCGAGCCTCAAACTTAACCGCTCCTTCAAGCGGAAAGCTTCTTTCTGGTGGTATCGACGCTAACGCTTTTCATAAGCCTAAGAGATTCTTCGGAGCAGCAAGAAACATCGAAGAGGGAGGAAGCCTAACCATCATAGCAACTTGCTTGATTGATACCGGGAGCAGGATGGATGAGGTCATTTTTGAAGAGTTCAAAGGAACGGGCAACATGGAGATTGTGCTTGATCGAAGGCTTGCTGAAAGGAGAATATGGCCAGCTATTGATATCCATCTCAGTGGAACAAGAAAGGAAGAGCTACTCCTCCCACCTCACATACTCCATCGTGTTTGGCTCCTAAGGAAAGTCCTTGCCCCCTTAAGCCCTGTCGAATGCATGGAATTTTTAATCGAAAAAATGAAAGACACAAAAAGCAACGAAGAATTCTTAAGCATAATGAACCAGTAATATCGACAGGTGGTTACTCAGTAGATTTATCTAGGCATCCCTTATTTCTAAGGCAACGACAAAACGGAGACCCCTTGATTAGCTCGGAGTGACAAAAAGGCTTTGAGCGATAAAAAAGCTTTTTAAAAACATGAAGGGAAAGGGGGAGAAGCCCCTTTCCCTTGCGTTTATATTCTAAGCTCCAGGATAGGGTTCTTTGTCAGAAAATCTGACCTTTTTGACCTCCCTCCTCCAGAGTTGGGCATAATCATCCTTTTTGCCAAAGGGGAAGTACCAGAGTTCAACTTCCAAAGTATACTCTAAGGATTCAGGCTTTTTGTCCTTAGTCGGTAAGAAGATTCTATACTCTTCCTTTTTCTCCTCTAAAGGATGAAGACCCCATTCAACCAACAATCCTGATTTATCATAAGGACCTCTACCCATCCTATCTCCTATACCTAGTTGATGAGGCACAGGCATTAAAACTTTACTTTCGGAGAAAACTACCTTGCCAGATGGGTCTTTGGCGGTCACTTCCAGGACCAGCCTGTTTGGCGTAGGTCAGCCATCGGGTATGGCATGTCCTGCCTTGTTTCGTATTTCTACTATAGCGTAGATTAATGGCTTAAGTACTGTTCCGTCCCTCCAATAGATTGGTTTAGCGTTTACATGGAAGTCAACAGCCATCTCTTGCATCTTTTTATCTCTGTAAGCTTGAATGTTATGTCCAAGCCCGCTTTCCCTCATATGGCAGTCTTGACAGCTCTTCATACCTCCTTTAGCTACATAGCTCCATAGATAATATCCATAAGCCGTGGCGCACTGGGAAGGTTCGTCAAGCTCAAGGTTTGGTCCCAACCCATGGCACTGTCCGCAGAAGATAGCTTCTTTGATGGCTGAACTATGTTTAATCTTTGGCATCTTTTCAAAAGGATGGTCTCCACTTTTTGAGCCATAGACTGCTTTCCTTTCAGGATAGCCTTCTACCCATTTGTGAATAATGGCATTTCTTTGATGACAGATCAAACAGTTTATGTTTAGCTTTTCTAACTTTTCCTGTGCTTTGGCCGAGGTCTTCTCATCTCCTTCCATATAATCCATAGCAAGTTTAATGATCTCTTGAGCAACAGAATCCTCTGCCTCCTCTAACTGAGGTAAATGACATTTTGCACAAAACATCAAGTGTTCAACCCTAACATCCTTGACATCTTTGACCCCTGCATATGGGAAATTCTTAAGACCTACCTTATATGCGGTTAGGATCGTGGCTATTGTCCTTCCGGTTCCAAAAATAGACCGGGCATGAAGACTTTTTGACCACTCCTCCGCAATATCAGCATGACAATTTACACATTCGCTAGAATCATACATAGCAACCAACTCATCCACTGTTTTAGCCTTGTTTAAAGGCTCTTTATAAGGCGTTTTAGCCTCCGGAGAAGCCACAGTTAGCCCTACCAACAAGGCAGGCACGCTTACATACCCTAAAAGTTTTCGCCAACGCATAATCCCCCTCCTTTCTATTGAATTTTTTTTTGAAATTTTATGAAATTTTTTTTAAAGTCAAATAGATAATTTCTATGAAATTAATAGGGGTGTGGTAATAAATTTGAAAAATTTAAAATTTTATTTCACAAATCAAAAAAAATAAGAAAATACCCCCCAAGGATTTTGTCCCCTGGGGGAGTATAAAAATTGTCAATTAGCAATTAGTGGGATATTCCCTGTTGACTTACCTGGTCTTCAAGCTTTACTAACTGCCAAACATCAAGGAAAGGTGCTTCCTTGAAAAGATTTTCTGGGTCTGCAAGGTCAAGAGCAATCTTTAAAACCTCATCCATATGTTCAACAAACATAATTTCTAAGGGCTTCAAGATTTTTGGATTGATATCCTTTAGGTCCTTCTCATTTTCCTTAGGGATAATCACGGTTTTGATCCCACCTCTTATGGCGGCAAGAAGTTTTTCCTTTAAGCCACCAATGGGAAGCACCCTTCCTCTTAAGGTGATCTCTCCGGTCATAGCTACAGTATTTTTAACAGGAACCTTTGTTAAGGCAGAAACGATTGCCGTAGCAATGGTTATACCAGCGCTTGGTCCATCCTTGGGGATAGCTCCCTCGGGCACATGCACATGGATATCAACCTTATGATAAAAGTCGAGGGGGAGACCAAGCTGGAGAGCTCTTGACCGGACGTAGCTCATCGCTGCCTGGACCGACTCCTGCATAACCTCGCCAAGCTTTCCGGTGATCTTTAAATTACCCTTACCGGGCATAATCACAGCCTCGATCTGTAAAAGAGCTCCTCCGGTTTCTGTCCAGGCAAGTCCTGTAGCAATGCCAACTTGAGGTTTCTCCTCAGCCACTCCATAACGGTATTTAGGAATTCCAAGGAAGCTTTCAAGCTTTGAAATGGTAACCTTGATGGGCTTAAATTCCTTGGGGTTCTTAGCCACATCCTTAGCGACCTTCCTGCAAATGGTAGCAAGCTCCCTTTCTAAGTTTCTGACTCCAGCCTCGCGGGTATACCTTCGAATTATCTCCAAAATCATCTTATCGCTAAGCTGGACCATCTCAGGCTTAAGACCATGGGCCTCAAGCTGCCTCGGAAGGAGATGTCTTTTTGCTATCTCTAACTTTTCCTCTTCCGTATAACCAGGTAGCTCAATTATCTCCATCCGGTCAAGAAGGGGGGCTGGAATGGTGTAAAGCGTGTTAGCCGTGGTTATGAAAAATACCTGTGAAAGGTCGTAAGGAATTTCTAAATAGTGGTCCTGAAATGAAAAGTTCTGCTCTGGGTCGAGCACCTCTAAAAGAGCTGCCGCTGGGTCTCCGCGAAAGTCTGTTCCAATTTTGTCTATTTCGTCTAAGCAAAAGACAGGATTTATCGTTCCTGCCTTTTTCATGCCTTGGATGATCTTCCCGGGTAAGGCTCCAACATAGGTCCTTCTGTGCCCCCTTATCTCCGCCTCATCCCTTACGCCGCCAAGGGATATCCTCACAAAGTTTCTGCCGATAGCCTTGGCTATCGACCTTGCAAGAGAAGTCTTACCAACCCCAGGTGGTCCAACGAAGCAAAGGATCGGACCCTTTATTTTTTGGACAAGCTTCTGGACGGCTAAATGTTCTATAATTCTCTGTTTAGGTTTTTCTAAGCCGTAATGCTCTTTGTTTAACAATTCTTCAACCTTATCAAGGTCGATGTTTTCTTTCGTTTTCTCATACCAGGGGAGGCTTAAGATCCAGTCAATGTAGTTTCTTACCACCGTTGCCTCAGCAGACATAGGAGGCATGAGGCTTAACTTCTTAAATTCCTTCCAGACAACCTCTTTAGCCTCTTTAGGGAGCTTCTTTTTCTTGATCCTCTTTTCTAACTCTGCAAGGTCGGTCCGACCATCCTCCCGCTCGCCAAGCTCCTTCTGTATAGCCTTCATCTGCTCTTGGAGATAATAATCCCTCTGGTGCTTCTCCATCTGCTTCTTGACACGTTCCCGGATACGAGCCTCGGTTTTGATGATCTCAATCTCACCGCGGAGATGCCCTAAAACGGTCTCAAGCCTTTTCTTTACGCTGATGGTTTCAAGAAGCTTCTGCTTTACCTCTACCTTAAGATTTAAAAGGGCTGAAAGCCTATCCACAAACTCCAAGGGATTATCAAGGGTAAGAAGAGTGCTTACCGTGTCCTGGTTGAGCTTTTTGTTGTATTGCGCATACTCCTCGAGGGCTTCCTTACATAGGTTCATTAAGGCAATGGTTTCTGCATCCTCCTCGAGGACCTCGTTCATCTCTTCAACTTCAACGGAAAAATATTCTTCGGTAGTAAAGTATCTAACTATCCTTCCCCTGGCCAACCCTTCCACCAATACCTTTAAAGTATTATCAGGAAGCCTAACAAGCTGAAGAATCCGGCAGATAGTCCCTACACGGTAAATGTCCTCTGGCGTAGGTGCGTCTATCTTTGGGTCCTTCTGAGCAGCAAGAAATATCAGTTTGTCCCTTTGGTAAGCCTTCTCGACGGCGATGATGCTTTTTGTCCTTCCAATAAAAAGTGGAACCGCTGTTTGAGGGAAAACTACAAGCTCCCTCAAAGGCATTAAAGGTAAAACCTTCAAATTATCCATAAACTTCTCTAACCCCCTTTAGCCATTTTTGAGTTATAAATTAAGATCGGTCGATCCTTTTTCAAGACAACTTCTTCGGTTATCACACACTCCTTTACTCCAGAAAGGCTTGGTATCTCATACATCACATCTATCATAATCTCTTCAAGGATAGACCTTAGACCCCTTGCTCCGGTCTTCCTTTTATAAGCCATCTCGGCAACGGCTCTCAAAGCGCCCTCTGTAAACCTAAGATTTACTCCCTCCATCTCAAAGAGCTTCTGATACTGCTTAATGAGGGAGTTCTTTGGTTCAACAAGGATCCTCACCAAATCATCAACGGAAAGCTCATCAAGGGTAGCCACAACCGGAAGCCTACCCACAAACTCAGGAATAAAACCAAACTTTATAAGGTCCTCTGGCTGAACATGAGATAGAATCTCTCCAAGCGTCAAATCCTTAACAGACTTAATCTCTGCTCCAAATCCTATCGAACCCTTTCCAAGCCTCCTCTTGATAATATCTTCTAAACCAACGAAAGCTCCTCCGCAGATGAAGAGTATGTTGGTAGTATCGATGCGGATGTATTCCTGTTGAGGATGCTTTCTTCCACCCTTAGGGGGTATGTTGGCTATAGTTCCTTCAAGGATCTTAAGTAAAGCCTGTTGCACTCCTTCTCCAGATACATCCCGAGTAATTGATGGACCTTCTGTTTTTTTGGCGATTTTATCGACCTCATCAATGTAGACTATGCCCTTTTGGGCTGCCTCAACATCAAAGTTTGCCGCTTGTAAAAGATAAAGGAGGATGTTTTCAACATCCTCACCTACATATCCAGCCTCAGTCAAAGGTGTGGCATCAGCAATGGTAAAAGGAACCCTTAAAAATTTAGCCAAGGTCTGAGCAAGAAGAGTTTTACCCGAGCCTGTAGGTCCGATAAGCAGAATGTTTGTCTTTTGGATCTCTACATCATCCTGTTTTTTCCTGGGTTTATATTCCGTGCTTAGGATCCTTTTGTAATGATTGTATACCGCAACGGAGAGGATCTTTTTTGCCCTTTCCTGACCAATGACATATTGATCAAGATAGGCTTTTATCTCCGCTGGCTTAGGAAGCTTTGGTGCCTCCTCAGCCTCGTTTGCCCTTTCAAACTCTTCTTCCAAAATCTCATTACAAAGCTCAACGCATTCGTTGCATATGTAAGCTTGGGCTCCAGCAATTAATTTTCTTACCTCGCTCTGAGTCCTTCCGCAAAAGGAGCACCTTGGTTCATCCTTTCTCATAGCCCTCTAACCTCTTTTATACAAGATATGGTCTATTATTCCATACTTCTGAGCTTCCTCAGAGGACATGTAAAAGTCCCTCTCTGTGTCTTTGGCTATTCTTTTTTTGTCCTGACCGGTATGCTTGGCAAGGATCTCATTGAGTATGTCCCTAAGCCTAAGTATTTCCTTTGCTTGAATCTCAACCTCCGTTGCCTGCCCTTGGAAGGCACCCATAGGCTGGTGGATCATGATCCTTGAATGAGGAAGGGCATACCTTTTCCCTTTAGCTCCTGCAGCTAAAAGCACTGCTGCCATGCTTGCTGCTTGACCAACGCAAATAGTGCATACATCAGGCTTTATATACTGCATTGTATCATAGATGGCTAAGCCTGCTGATACCATGCCCCCAGGGGAATTGATATAAAGCATGATATCTTTTTCTGGGTCCTCAGCCTCAAGAAAAAGAAGCTGAGCTATCACAAGGTTTGCTACATGATCATCTATCGCCGTCCCAAGGAAGATGATCCTTTCTTTAAGCAAGCGGGAATAGATATCGTAAGCTCTTTCGGTCCTTCCCGTCTGCTCGATAACTATGGGAACATAGAAGGGCATGCTTATTCCTCCTTGAAAATAGGCTTTGAATTTTCAACAAGGAATTGCAAGGTCCTCTCGGCAAGCATCTTAGGTAGAATATTAAACTGAAGGATCCTAATTGCCTCCTCCTCAGGGATGCCCAAACCCTTCATCATGTTTTCCTTCATCCTTTCTATTTCTTCATCTGGTATGGATATACCTTCTATCTCTGCTATCTTTTCTAAAAGGATTTCCTCTTTAGCCTGCTTTTCAGCAATAGGCATTAGCCTTTTCTTCAAACTTTCAAGGGATAGGTTCAATTTTTCAAAACTCAGTCCATCTTGAGCCAATGTCTCTCTAAGTTGGTCAACCAATTGATAAAACTTAATTTCTACATACCTTGCCGGAACCTCAAAATCTACCTTTTCTAATATCTTCTCTAAAAGCCTTTCCCGATATCTATTTTCATTCCTCCTCTTTTTATCGTTAAGGAGCCTTTCTCTTATGCTTTCCCTAAGCTTTTCAACGCTTTCAAAGCCAAGGTTTAACTTTTTCAAAAATTCATCCGTTAGCTCTTCAAGCTCCCTTCTATAAATCTCCTTCACTTCAATTTCATAACGGACTTTTTTCCCGGCAAGTAAAGGATTTAAGGCATCCTCAGGATGTTCAACTTCCACGGTAAACCTATCTCCAATCCTTTTTCCTATAAGTTCGCGTTCCACCTTCTCGTTAAACTCACCCGTGCCCACATCGATGTATAAAGCTTGAGCTTCATGACCAGGAATAGGGTTCTCCCCATCATAAGCTACAAAGCTTATCACCACCGCATCCCTCTCCTTAATCTCATCATCAACCTCTTTAAGCTCAGAGAAAGAATACCTAAGCTCGTTTAAAATCCTTTCTACCTCTTCCTCAGAAACCTCGTCCTTTTCTCTCTCAACCTCAAGCCCAATGTAGTCTTCCTTAGACAAATTGATCTCCGGTCTAACCTCAACCAAGACAGAATATGTAAAGGGAGACCCCTCTACGATCCTATCAAAACTCTCGATGCGAGGACGAAGAAGCGGCTCAAGGTTAGCTTCTTTTATGGCTTTCTCTAAGGTTTCGCCTATCAATCTTTCAATGCTCCTCTCCTCAATCTCCTCCTTAAAAAGCTTCCTTACTAAATAAAGTGGAGCTTTACCCTCCCTAAATCCCTTAATCTTTGCCCTTCTCTGATACTCCCTCTCAACTTCCTCAACAACCCTTTTTGTCTCTTCAGGCGGGATTTCAACCTTAAGTATTTTGTCAACCGATGTTCTATCCTCAACCTCTACCCTCATCCTTCCTCCTTTTTTAGAATATTTCGATTATAACCATATTTCAAACCCTTGGCTGTATTCAGGTTAATTCGCCTTTAACTTACCTTATTTTCCTATCTTTACAATATAAAAGAAACTTTATTCCTAATTTGAAATTCAGGAAGACCTTTAAGCACTAAGGGGACATGGAAGGAGCGGGGCAAACGGCGTTTGCCCATTGAAAAAGTTGTAGGGGCGACCAACCGGTCGCTTTATATTTTGTTTTGTATTGGGCGAGCATCCGCTCACCCCTACATATTCTTCCTTGATTTATTTATCTTTAATGTGATATTACAATTAATTGTAATCGTTGACTGACCTTTGTAAGGAAAAATCTATAGTAGTATAATAGCCAATCGTAAAAAGTAAGATTGAGGCCATGAATAAGCTTAAGGTTTGCGTCATAGGTGGGGGCTCTTGGGGGACTGCTTTAGCGAAGGTCCTTTCTGAGAAGGGTATTAGAGTTTTTCTTCTTGTGCGTAGGAAGGACCTTGCAGACAATATTAATTTTAGACATGAAAACCCAGACTACCTACCAGGCATAAGGCTACCTCAAGAGATTTCGGCTACCGTCAACGCTTACGAATGCCTTGAAGGAGCAAGCCTTGTCATCTGGACCATACCCTCTCATGCGTTAAGGAGCTTTTTTGAAAGTTTAAGCAGAGAAGAATATGAGCTTTTGAAAAGTATAGAGCATCACCTTCTCGGTATAAAGGGAATAGACCTTGAAACAGGAAAGTTTCCAAGCCAGATACTCCGGGAAAGACTCGGGGAAAAGAGTAACATTTATATCCTTGGGGGTCCCTCCTTTGCAAAAGAGGTGGCAAGGGGGCTTCCAACTGCGGTAGTTGTTTCTGCCTTTGGCAATTTAGATTCATTAAAATGGGTGCAGGAAACCCTGGCTCATCGTTATTTTCGTGTCTATCGAAATGATGACCCAGTGGGTGTTGAGTGTGCGGGTGCACTAAAGAATGTGATCGCCATTGCAGGAGGGATATGCGATGGCTTAGAGCTTGGCGCAAACGCCCGCGCAAGCCTCATAACAAGAGGGCTTCTTGAGCTTATCAGAGTTGGGGATGTCTTTGGTGCAAAAAGGGAAACCTTTTACGGGCTTGCCGGTCTTGGAGACCTTGTTTTGACTTGCACCTCAGCCCTCTCAAGAAACTACCGCCTTGGTTTTTTGCTTGCTAAAGGATATCCCCTGGAGTCGGCTTTAAAGGAAATTAAAGAAGTTGCCGAAGGTTATCGAACTGCAAAAGTAGTAAAAGAGATTAGTGAAAAATTTAACTTAACCCTTCCCATCTGTTCCGAGGTTTATAATATCCTTTATGAAAAAACTTCAGTAATCGAAGCCCTGGAAAGGCTTTTGCGTCGTGAGCTAAAGGAAGAATTTTGGTAGGAAAGATAAAAAACAATTGAGAGGAGGGGGAGATGTTAAAGTTACTTTTGCATGTTCCGGATTCTTCAAGGTTTGAAGCAGCTTTAAAACAGGCTCGTAATTTTGCCTTAGCCATGGGCGATAAACCTTATCAAGTGAGAATTTTGGTCAACTTTGAAGGCGTAACAGTTTTAAACGACCTATCTCCATATTCAGCCCTACTCCAAGAGAATTTTTCTTTTGGGGCAGAAGTTTACTTTTGTGAAAATGCTATGAAAGCCTTTAATGTAAGTATGGATAAGGTCCCTCAACAAGCAAAAACCGTCCCAGCTGGTATCGTTGCTCTCGTTACTTGGCAGGATGAAGGTTTTAGATATGTAAGAGCTTAATTTTAGGTAATTGCTAATTCTGTCCCAGCCACAGATTAGTCGCGTAGATAAAATCTAAGGGCGTTCGGCTGGGCGCCCATTGTTTATAAAAACCGGATAGCTGCTAGCGCCTACATTTTTTCTTTGGAATAGAAAGTATTAGAGAATTTCCAAATTGACAGGGAAGTAAGAACAAAAAAGACAAAACAAAAATGGGCGGAAGAGGATTCGAACCTCTGACCCCCGGCTTGTAAGGCCGATGCTCTCCCCCTGAGCTATCCGCCCAATGTTAAACCATTATTATAACAATTTTTTGCCTGCTGTCAATTCAAAATTCAACCTTTGAACTAAAATATCAAGCTTTTTAGATAGGTTTTCTCTTTTCAGAATAAAGTAGTTGTAAGCCATGCTTGCTGGTATGGCAACAAAAAGACCCATAGCGGTGTTGACCAAAGCCTCGGCAATCCCTGGGGCAACGGTAGCTAAGCTTGCGCTCCCTTTTAGACCAATATCATGAAAAGCCTTCATGATGCCCCAAACAGTCCCAAAAAGACCGATGAAGGGGGCTGTGCTTGCGCAGGTGGCAAGGTAGCCAAGACCTGAGGCTAACCTTAAGGTAAGGGCTTCCTTTTCGATCTTTGCAAGCTCCTCAAGATCTTCCATCTTTAAACTTCCACCCTCGGAAGCCTTAAATATGTATTCGCTTAATTTATTTATAAATCTTGAGAGTTCATCATCTCCTCTAACTAAAGTTTTAAGGTTTGTAGCTTTTAGGTAAGGAAGGCGTTCCACATCCTCAAAACACTGGGCGAGCCTTGCTTCAAAGCTTCTAAGCTTGAATAAGTTTAGAAAGATGTAATACCAGCTAAGAAGGCTCATCCCAAAAAGGAAGAGCAAAATAAATTTCCCCATGAGACCGGTAGATAAGAAAAGTTTAAGGACATCCATTGTCCATCCCCCAAAATAGGTACTTCAATGAACCATCCTTCAATCCCTGATACTGAGCAAGCGTTTTTATGGCTAAAACACCTTCTTTCCCAAGGCTTTCTGTATAATCGTTAACAAAGGTTTCAACATGCCTTTTTATGGTTTCTTCGTCAAGCTCCTGAGCATGTTTTTTTAGCAAGGGCAAAACTTCACACCAATTCCCCTTAGCAAACTTAAGCGAAGCCTTAATACTATTCAAAATCTCCTGTTTAAACTCGGAAGGAAGGTCTTTTTTGACAAATATACCACCAAGAGGAAGTGGAAGCTTATGTTTTTTTTCCCAGAGTGCCCCTAAGTCGTAGACCAATTTTAGCCCGTAGCCTTCATACACAAACCGCCCCTCGTGGATCAAAACCCCAAGGTCAAGCTTACCCTCTAAAAGCTTAGGTATAATCTGATAAAAGGGAAGAAAGACCTCATCATATTCTTCAGGGAAGAAGGCTTTAAAAAGTAAGTTTGCGGTTGTATGCTCTCCCGGTAATCCTACCCTTGGTCTCTGAGGATAGGGGAGGGATTTTGCGACGACGACAGGACCTGTTCCAAAACCTAAGGCTGAGCCCGTATCCAAAACCTGATAAGTTTTAGAAAGTTCGCTTAAGATGGCAAAGGACGCCTTAATGACCGGATAGCTCCCTTTTATGGCAAGCCTGTTTAGCTCTTCGATATCGTAAAAATGGACCTCAAAATCGATAAAGCTTTCGACCTTTTGAAGCAAGACCCCAGAAAAGATGAACACATCGTTCGGGCAGGGAGAGATGGCTACTTCCAGTTTTGAACGATGCACTCCCAGACCTCACGAAGCCTTTTCTTTGCTTTTTCTAAATCCCAGGGCTCCTCAGGGTTGGCTAAAAGATTGCTTATTATCCTTACCTCAAGAAGAAAAACTTTGGCTTTTTTTGCTGCTCTTGCTACGCCAAACCCTTCCATGTTTTCCGCAAGAACTTGAAATCTCTCTTCTATAGCCTTTGCCCGCCTCACATCGTAGGTTGCTGAGCAAACAGTTGCCAGAGGTCCAGCTTGAGGGTAGAACCCATTTAGCTCAAGGAGATATATGAGTTTTTCGGTGAAAACATGCGCAAGGGGGCAGTAATCCCTCACTCCCAAGGCTTCTGGCAGAGGCACAAGATGGGTTGGATAGGCTCTACCAAGGTCTGCATGCCTCTCGCAGGTGCCAACGACCACATCGCCCACCCTAAGCTCCGAGTTAGGATAGGCTCCAGCAAACCCTGTTAAAAAGGCAAGCGTAGGCTTTTTGTTTAAGAAAACTGCATAAGCGTTTAGAGCAGAATCAACTGGACCAACTCCCACCACCTCAATCTCTAAAGGTAGACCTTCCAAAGCTTCTTTTTCAAGCTCACTCGGCACAAGGACAAGTAAAGGCATTTGTCTCAGCTTCTCCTAAGTCGTCATCGTAGAAGAGTTTAGCAAAGATTCCTAGGTTGTAAAGCTCAAGTAAGATTAAATCAACCTCATGGGCTCGCAAGAGGTTCCCTTCGGAGTAGAAAGGGGAAAAAATTCTAACTACAGGCGGGTTTAAAGATTCTACCTCAACCTTAAAGGGTTTTTCGGAAGGAAGCCCCTTTAACCTTTCTTGTAAGAATTTTTTTACAAAAAGTCGCAAGTCTTTCTCTTTTCTGAATTTCAAATCAGACCTTCGGAAGGAGTTTTTAAGCACCCTATCATGTCTTCCTGAGCTTGGTGATGGACCCCTCCCTTCGGCCGGGTGACATGGGGGAAAGTTTTTTGAAACAGCCTAAAGCAAAAAATGCCGAGGGCGGGAGTCGAACCCGCACGGGGCGCAAACCCCAGTGGATTTTGAGTCCACCGCGTCTTCCTGTTCCGCCACCTCGGCGTACATTTTTATTTTAAGATACCTTGGAGTTTCGTCAAGGAGGCATGAAGGCTGTTTCAAAAATGTTTTTGCGTAAGCCCCCGCTGTCACCCCGAGACCCCCCTCTTTTTTGTCGCCCCGAGCAAAGCGAGGGGTCCCTCGGCGCTTACGCGCCTCGGGAAGACAGGGATGGGCTGTCACCCCGAGCCTCTTTTTTCGTCACCCCGAGGCGTCAGCCGAGGGGTCTCCTCATGAAGCGTCATCCCGAACGAAGTGAGGAAGGACGCCGTCCCGAGCGAAGCGAGGGATGCACGGCTTGCGCTCGGCAGGACAAAGTAGGGTGCCCCTTTTTGAACAGCCCCAGGAGGCATGCGCTGCTTTCCCCCTTTTGCCTTAGTTTTTGCTTTGGAGTAAAATAAAAACATGTTTACTGGCTTGGTAGAGGGAGTAGGGCAAATCACAGAGCTAACTCCGCAAGGAAGCGGATTTCTGATTAGAATAAAAACCTCATTTAATCTTAAAGGGACAAAGGTTGGAGATAGCATCGCCGTTGACGGAGTTTGCTTAACGGTCGTTCAGCTTGAGCCCCAAGCCTTCAGAGCTCAGCTTTCTCCAGAAACAATCTCACGCACAACCTTTAAGCTCAAAAAGGTAGGTGATTTAGTAAACCTTGAGAGAGCACTAAAGCTTGGAGACCGATTAGGCGGACATTTGGTCACCGGTCATGTAGACGGGGTTGGAGCGATAAAAAGAATAGCCAAAATGGGTGATTACACCTTAATTGAAATATCAATTCCCAAGGACCTTATTCAATACTTAGTGCCTAAAGGCTCGATCGCCGTTGACGGAATAAGCCTTACGATAAACGAGGTTTTAGAGGATGCGATTAGGCTGATGATCATCCCGCATACCTTGGCTGTTACCACCCTTGGAGTAAAAAGGGTTGGCGATTTGGTAAATCTTGAGGTTGATGTGATAGCCAAGATGGTCCACCGGTTTCTTAAGCCCTACCTTTCTAAAGTTGAGGAAGAAAAAAGTCTTTTAACCGTTGAGTTTTTAAAAGAACATGGATTTGTCTAAGATTAAACCAAGGAGGGAGAAATGAAGCTTAATCCAGAAAAAGAGGTTGTAGAAAAGCTTGCTTTAGAACTACTTGTCTGTGCAAGGACTGCCCCCAAGGCCCGTGGTCAGGATAACCTTGAACTTGCTATCGTCACCGACAAAGATGAGCTTGAGATGATCGCTCAAGAGATGGAAAGGATCGCCGAAAGGGGAGAAGCCTTCAAATTCTTCAAAAGGGATGCAGACAACATCAGAAACTCTGAAGCCTTGGTGCTAATCTCTGTTGATTTTAAAAACCCGGTTGGCGTAAACTGTGGCGCCTGTGGCTATACCTGCGATACCATAACTAAGGTTGAAAGAAAGGTCCTTGATTACGAGGGACCGATCTGCGCGATGAGGCTTATTGACCTTGGCATAGCTATCGGCTCAGCCGTTGCCAAGGCTAAGGACCTCTGTCTTGATAATCGTGTGATGTATACCGTTGGCGTTGCCGTAAAAAGGCTTGGGCTTATGCCTGGGCAGGTCATCCTCGGCATTCCCTTAAGCGTGAAAGGGAAAAATATCTACTTTGATAGAAAGGTTTAAAATTTTCCTATGGTTCTTATAAAAATCTGTGGAATTACAAACCTTGACGACCTGTTTTTAGTTGACAAGTTTGGTCCAGATTTTGTTGGCTTTGTAATGCATCCTCCCTCTCCCCGGTATGCGGGGGAAAGACTTTCGGAGCTTCTTTCTACTCCAACTAAGGCTAAAAAGGTTGTGGTCTTTGTCAACCCAACCTACGAAGAAGTAAAGAAAGCCCTTAACCTTGGTGCTGATTTTATTCAACTTCATGGAGATGAAGACATAAGCCTTGCAAAAAAGATAGGTATGGAGAGGGTGATTAAAGCTTTTCGCATAAAAAATGATTTTAGGTTAGAAGGGCTAAAACCCTTTGCCCAAGCCTTTGCCCTTCTTCTTGATGCTTACGATGAGAAAGCTTTTGGAGGAACGGGAAAAATCTTTAACTGGGAGATAGCAAAAGAGGCAGTAAAAATGGGATATCGAATTTTCTTAGCTGGGGGTCTTAACCCTGAAAATGTTACCTTAGCCATAAAAGAGGTCAACCCTTTCGGGGTTGACCTTGCTTCAGGCTTAGAGCTTTATCCTGGGAAAAAGGACCCACAAAAGGTTGAAAAGCTCTTTGCAGTTTTAAAGGGGATGAACCCATCCCCTGTAGTCTCTTAAGCTCAGCCTATGCCAAACCTGCTTCCACCACCGCAGGAGCTACCTCCTCCAAAACCAAATCCAGATGTTCCAAAGATCCCTGAAAAGGCTGAAATAATCTTTTCCACATCCTTAGACCCACAATAGGGGCATTTAACCTCCCTTTCATCCTCCTTGTTAAAGCAAAGCTTTTCAAAGACCCTTCCACAATCATAACATTTGAATTCATAAATAGGCATAATCAATCCCCCTCCATTGATAAATTTTTACTAATTTGGTAAAAAATTAAGTCTTTTTTTTATTTGGTCAAGGGGTTGATATAGTTTGTTGAGGTTAGCCTCTTATACCGATGCCTTCGCGAGGGCTTTGATGCCCTCTGGGGCTGTATTAAAAATGTTTTTGTGCAAGCCCTCCTGCTGTCGCCCCGAGCTTCCCTTTTTTGTCGCCCCGAGCTTCCCTTTTTTGTCGCCCCGAGCGAAGCGAGGGGTCCCTCGGCGCTTACGCGCCTCGGAATGACAAAAAGGGAAGCATGCCTCGGGATGACACGGTGGAAGGCTGTCTACCGAGCCCTCTTTTTTGTCGCCCCGAGGCGTAAGCCGAGGGGTCTCCCCCTGGGACGCCGTCCCGAGCGAAGCGAGGGATGCCTCGCTAACTCTCGGCAGGACGGAGTAAGGAACATTTTAGAACAGCCGAAGGGGTTGATGTAGTTTGTTGAGGTTAGCCTCTTATACCGATGCCTTCGCGAGGGCTTTGATGCCCTCTTGACTTTTTTTATTTTAAACCGATAATAAATTTAAGATGACTAAATTTAGGGCTTTTTTTGCGACCATAAGGTTATACAAAAAGATAATTCTTTTCCTTGTTTACTTTATCCTTGCCCTAATCTTGCGGGAAAATCCAAGGGAGATCTTAGCAACCGCT
>WYEG01000021.1 GCA_009903935.1 Caldimicrobium sp.
TAAGCGCTTCTAATAGTGTTTTAATTAATGTCTTGACTAACTGTTGGAAGGAGTCTAAAATTTCTTGTTGGAGTTGGGAGTTGAATTTGTTTGGTTGTTTCATGGTAGCTTCCCCTCCTTTTTAGTGATTTTAGGTCGGGACTTCTTGGGGAAGCTACCATACTCTTCCTGTCCTCTCAAGTCTTTACACAATTAATGAGGCACTACCAGAAATCTCTCTAACGCCTTATTCTTTTAGCTCAAAGCCTTCTTTTTGAGCCAGCTGTCTCATCTTGGCTAAGGCTTTTTTCTCTATCTGTCTAATTCTTTCTCTGCTAACTTTAAAGATGCTACCAATTTCTTCTAAAGTATAGACTTCATACTCGCCGAGACCAAACCTCATACGAATTATTTTTTCCTCTCTTGGAGAAAGGGTTGAAAGAAATTTCTTTATCTTCTCCGACACATCTCTTTTTCTTGTGACTTCGTAAGAAGAGGGGCTCTTTTTGTTCTCTATGAAATTACCAAGGGTGCTTTCCTCGTCCCCGATCGGAGTTTCTAAAGAGATAGGGTCTTTTGCAGTCTCAAAGATAGAAAGGATCTTCTCGTAAGGGACACCGGTTCTTTCTGAAAGTTCCTCTGGAGTTGGCTCTCTCCCAAGTTCTTTCGTCATCTCATAGAAGGTTTTAAAGACATAGTTTCTTAACTCTAAGAAGTGGACAGGCAATCTTATAGTGCGCGTCTTATCAAGAATAGCCCTCGTTATGCTTTGCCTAATCCACCAAGAGGCATAGGTGCTAAACTTATTCCCCTTACGATAATCAAACCTATAGACTGCCCTCATTAAACCGAGGTTCCCCTCTTGAATAAGGTCGGCAAGTGGCAAACCTTGTTTGGTATATTTTTTAGCGATAGAGACGACAAGACGAAGGTTAGCCTTGACCATCTCATCCTTTGCCCTTTCAATCTGGGCTATGCATTTCTTTACCTTATCGCATAGCGCGCGAACCTGTTTGTTCTTCTCATACTTTGATGAACAGGTTTCTATAAGCCTTTCAAAGTAGTTTACATAGCTCTTCTTTGGTTTAAGATTTGGGTCTCTTTTTTTCCATTCCTCGATCTGTCTTTTCGCTTCAACGACCTCTGGAAGGTTAACCTTGCTTTGAAGTATTAAATTAACAATAGTTTCAAACCCACCTCTTATCTGCCTTGAGAGCTCCTCTTCCCTTTCAGGCGTTAAAAGTTCATACTTCCCCATCTCCTTAAGATAAATGGAGAGAAGTTCCTCACTACCAGGCTCAGCATACCCCTCCTCTTCCTCCTCCAAAACACCTTCAGAATAGGTAGTAAGCTCCTTTATTTTGTCCTGAACGCGTTTTTCAATGTATTCTTCTCTTTCGTATGGGTCGAGCTCCTTTAGCTCAATACCATGGCTCTCAAGAAGGTCAAAGATCTCTTCCATCTTATCAGGGTCGCTATAATCCTCAGGCAACATCTGATTTAAAAGGTCATAGGTTAAACGTCCGGATTTGCCGAGCTCAACGATCTTCTCTTGCAACTCCTTGTTTGCCATTACTTCATCTCACCCTTTTTAAAGGTTTAGTATAAAAATAAGAATTCTCAAATCTTTTCCAAGCTCGCCTTGTATCTTATCGACAAGGAAAGAATTTTTTTAAATAATAAAAATTTTTTCAAGGATTAAATCACGGAAAATTTCTTAGATTATGGCTAATTTTTATCTATTTTTAAAAATTTATTTACTCTTTCGTAATTTTTTAAAATGATGCATTTTTCTATAGCAAATATCCTCAATATTATAAATGCTTTTTCCAAAAAAGCAAGCTATGAAGGTATAATCCTTATTTCCCAACGGTGGCAAGATAAATAACTGTTTCTTCCTCACCGTCGAGGTGAAGAAGGTCGTTTAGGTCTTCGTCAAAGAAGGCTCCAACTGGGCAAGCTTTTAGCCCAAGTGCAGTAGAGGCAAGAAGTAAGTTTTGACAGATATGACCGCAATCAAGGAATATATACCTTAACCCCCTTTCTCCGTATTTAGACATAGTTCTTCTTAAGACAGCTGACCAAATAAACACTACGCTTGCCGTAGACAAAAAGGATTGACCAAGGGCGATTTCTTTTAATATCTCCCCAAAGTAGCCCTCAGCTAACCTCTCAAGGGAAAATTCTCTAATGTTAAGATGGTATAATCCGGGAGCAATCTCAGATGAAAAATTAACGGCAAGATAGGTTTCGATAGGATAGAGGGCTCCTGCTGAGGGGGCAGTCCTTAAAAGATAACTTCCTGCAATAGCAGTAACACCTTGGGTAGCAAAACAAAGAAGAGAAATCTCTTCTTTGCTAATCTCAAGCCGGCGATAGTTTCTTTTACTTCTTCTTTCAGCAAGGATTTGAAATAAGCTTGATGTTTCAGGGAAATCTTCTATCTCTAACTTAACTCGAGGCGCATTCGGATATTCTTTAAAAGGAGGGGAGGGAGCAATATCCTTTTCTCTTCTAAAGATGCTTCGAAGGGTTAGATTTGTGTTTTTTAAATAGGTATAAGCGAGGGTGTCTTTAAGGCTCATAGCTTATCCGGTAGCCAATCTTCTTTAAATGGACCTGAAGTGCTGAGATAGCAGCGGGCGTTACCCCTGGAATCCTCATAGCTTGCCCCAAGGATTTTGGTCTAATCTTGCTAAACTTTTCCACCATCTCCCTTGATAAGCCGGCAACTTGAGAATAATCTAGGTCTTCGGGTAAGGCAAGGTTTTCAAGCTTTTTGAACTTCTCAACCTCCTTAAGTTGGCGCTCAATATATCCGCTATACTTTATCTCAACTTCAACCTCCTCTAAGACATCATCAGGAATGTTTTTTAATTCTTCTATGAACTCTTTAAAAAAGTTAAACTCAACCTCAGGTCTGCGTAAAAGTTCAACTATCCTCTGGCTACCAGTGATTGGAGTTGAGCCTTTACTTTCAAGATAAGGGTTAATTCTATCTGCGCTAATTTTGGTTTCATTTATCACCTTCATTGCTAAGTCAAATTGCCTTTTCCTCTCAAGATAGACCTCCCATCGCTCATCATCCACAAGTCCTATCTTCCTTCCTATGGGGGTTAATCTAAAGTCTGCGTTCCCTTCTCTTAAAAGCAAGCGATACTCCGCTCTTGAGGTGAACATCCTGTATGGCTCATCCGTTCCTTTTGTAACAAGGTCGTCAATTAAGACTCCGATGTAAGCTTGGGAACGGTCGATGATCAAGGGCTCTTCTTCCTTAGCTAAAAGGGCAGCGTTTATTCCAGCAACTATACCCTGAGCTGCTGCCTCTTCATAGCCTGTCGTTCCGTTTATCTGTCCTGCTAAAAAAAGCCCAGTGATGAGCTTTGTTTCTAAGGTATGTTTTAGTTGATCTGGGAAAACAAAGTCGTACTCAATACCATACCCTGGTCTAAGAATAACCGCTTTTTCCAAACCAGGGATACTTCGAACAAGCTCAATCTGAACATCAACGGGCAAACTGTTGCTTATGCCGTTTGGATATACCTCGACAGTGTCTAATCCCTCTGGCTCAAGGAAAACCTGATGTCTCTCCTTATCAGGGAAACGAAAGACCTTGTCTTCAATCGATGGGCAATATCTCACCCCTCTTGACTTTATTCTACCGGTAAAAAGGGGAGACCTATCTAAAGACTTTCGAATGATTTCATGAGTTTTCTCAGTGGTATAGGTAATGAAGCAAGGAATTTGTGGAAGAGGTGGTCTCTTACCCCTATTTTTGAAAGAAAAAAGAGGTATAGGATAATCACCCCATTGGATTTCAAGCCTTGAATAATCAATCGTCCTTCCATCAAGCCGAGGGCAGGTCCCGGTTTTGAGCCTTCCCATCTCAAAACCAAGCTCTTTTAAGTTTTGTGGGAGCCTGTTTGAGGGCGGGTCCCCAAGCCTTCCTGCTGGGAAGCTTTCAAGCCCGATGTGGATAAGCCCGTTTAGGAAGGTTCCTGTAGCTATGACTACAGCCTTAGCCCCATACTCCTCACCAGTTCGCGTTCTAACACCGTAGACCCTTCCGTCCTTGACAATAAGATTAGAAACAGAGGCTTGCCTTATGTAGAGGTTTTCAACCCTTTCGAGGACGCGTTTCATCCTTTCCTGATACTTGAACCTGTCTGCCTGAGCTCTCGTTGCTCGAACCGCAGGACCTTTTTTAGTGTTTAGCTTTTTAAATTGAATGCCCGTCTCGTCAATGGCAAGCGCCATCTCACCGCCAAGGGCATCTATCTCCTTGACTAAATGCCCCTTCCCTATCCCGCCTATAGACGGATTACAGCTCATAGCTCCTATTCTTTCCAGGTTGATGGTTAAAAGAAGGGTCTTACATCCAAGACGAGCAGAGGCTAAACAAGCCTCAATCCCAGCGTGACCAGCCCCGATAACGATGACATCAAAGGTTTCAAGAAATTTCATCAAAATTAATTATAAATCAAGAAGAAAATTTTGGCTATGGAGTAGCCCTTCAGGATGCATTATAATTAAAAAGCATGGAAAGATACTATAGCCTAAACAAACACTTAAAAGACCGTTTTGGAGAAAAGGTAAAAAAGATACCCATAGACGCAGGGCTTACCTGCCCAAATCGGGATGGAACCCTCGGTTTTGGAGGATGCATCTACTGCGACGCCAAAGGTTCTGGGACAGGTTTAGCAAAGATTTTAACTCCTGAAGAACAGGTAAGAAAATTTATAGAAAAATTTAGAGCCAAGGGCTATAAAAAATTTATCCTTTATCTTCAGTCCTTTTCTAATACCTACGCTCCCCTTGAGGTCTTAGATGAGCTTTACAGCCTTGCCCACTTAGATAAGGATATCGTAGGATTGGCTATCGGCACAAGACCAGATTGCATTGACGAAGAACGGGCAAACCTTATCAAAAAGTATCAGGACCAGGGCTATTATGTTTGGGTTGAGCTTGGTCTTCAAAGCATCCACGACGAAACTTTAAGATACATCAACCGAGGGCATACCTACGAAGATTTTCTAAAGGCTTACCACCTCCTAAAGTCCAAAGGATTATCGGTTGTGGTCCACATCATCTTTGGTCTCCCAAGGGAAACTAAGGAGATGATGCTTGCAACAGTTAAAGCTCTAAGCTCCTTAAGGATAGATGGCATAAAATTTCATGCCCTTTACATCGTTAAACAAACACCCATGGAGAGGCTCTATCTTAAAGGGGAATACCAACCGCTAACCCTTGAAGATTACGCAACTCTTGTAGCTGAGAGCCTTGCTCTTCTACCACCGGAGACGGTGGTCCATCGTTTAACCTCTGACCCGCCAAGAGATGAATTGGTAGCCCCGGATTGGCTATTAAAAAAGGCAGAAGTTCTAAAGTCCATTAATCAATGCTTAGAACAGAGGGAACTATATCAAGGGAAGTTTTATAAGTAAAAGTTTATCTTTTTTTAACTTGAAGATTTACTACTACAGACTTGACACCCGGAACAGATTTTGCGTGGGAAACTGCACGCTCTTTTTGAGCTTCGCTCTCAACAACACCAGTAAGGGTCACAACCCCGTTCACCGTGTCCACATCTATGCTAAGAGCTTTGAGCTCAGGGTCCGCAATAAGCTTTGCTTTAATCCTTGCTGTAATCTCTTTATCTGATAGATACTGAGTAAAACTCCTTTGCCCTACCCTTAAATTGTTTACCACCTTCTTTACCCCGGTCACTGAGGAGGCAATCTGAATAGCCCGCTTAACCTCTTCCTCGGAATCAACTAAACCAGTGAGAGTGACAACTCCGTTTACCGTGTCAACATCGATTTTTCTTGCTTTGGTAATTGGGTCTTCTATAAGCTTTGCCTTAACCTTTGCCGTGATTACCGCATCATCAAGCTGTGTTCCAACTGACCTTGGGTCTGTCCCTACTTTATATCCTTCATAAACACCACCCCCAACAAGAACCCACCCACATCCATAGACTGAGGTGGCAATCAATAAAAGAAGAGCTAACCCCTTGAAAGTTTTAAATTTATCTTTACTTTTACCGATAAGAGTATTAAACAAGGATGAAGAGGTGAGCCTCATGAAGATTGACCCCAAAAATTTGATTGATTTTAATCGTATCATAACGGAAATTATTGTCAAGAAAGATTCGAAGGTCTTCGAAGATTATCTTAAGGAAGCCATAAAAGAGCTTGAAAGCTTAGAAAACTTAAAACAAACGGAGGGGGAAAAGGTAAAGTATTTGGCAGAACGCCTTGAATTTTCTCTTGACCTTTTGGATAAAATCGCCAAAACTCCGTTAAACTTTTCCTCCTCTCAAACTTTAGCCGATTTTCTTCTTTCTCAGGCTTTTGAGATGGAAAAAATAGCGGAGAGCTTACCGGAGGGAGCCCTAAAAAACCTATTTCTTGAGTCTGCTATCTATCTTGGGGTTGAAGGGCAAAAGATTAAACAAGGCTTTTATCAAGCTTAGCTCTTTTTAAGCGCTAATTCTAAGAGCTTTTGCACAAGGTCTTTAAAAGATAAGCCAGCCACTTTTGCCGCTAAAGGTAAAAGGCTTGTTTCTGTCATTCCTGGGATGGTGTTTGTCTCAAGCACAAAGAATTCATCGTCTTTCAAGATCATATCTGTTCGACTATAATGTCTTAGCTTTAAAACCTTATGAGCTATAAGAGCGTAATTTTTGCCCTTCTCAGTCAGTTTTTCGTCAAGAGGGGCTGGGCATACCTCTTCAGCCTTGCCAGGAGTGTACTTTGTTTCATAGTCAAAGTATTTACTATCTTTCGGAATAATTTCGACAAGAGGCAGTGGCTTTTCCTCAAGTATTCCTCCAGTAATTTCTCTACCCTGAATGTATTCTTCTATCAAAACCTCATCATCGTAGCTAAAGGCAAGGTCAAGCGCCTTGAAAAGTTCTTTTTCATTTTCAACGATGCTCATTCCCACGCTTGAGCCGTGGGTAGCAGGCTTAACAACCAAAGGAAAGCCAAGCCATTTAGCGTACTCGACCATTTCCTTTGACGAAGCATGACCTTTATGGAAGGTTTCACCTCGAGGGACAGGCAGACAAGCCAACTGATACAGCTTTTTGCTCAAACCTTTATGCATAGCAAGGGCACTACCTAAAACTCCAGCTCCTTGATAGGGAAGCCCTAAAAGCTCAAGGAAACCCTGTATGGTTCCATCCTCCCCTCCCTTGCCATGAAGCACCAAAAAGGCAACATCAAACACCCCTGCCCTTTGAGCAAGCTTCAAGAGGTCTGTTGCGGGGTCAAAAAATTCTACTTTATGACCCAGCTCCCTAAGAGCTCTCTCAACCGCCCTTGCCCCCTTCAGAGAAACTTCACGCTCTGAGGAAGTTCCACCAGCAATCAGGGCTACTCTCAAGACAGTTTTTGAGGACATCCCGGACCTCCTTGACATTGTTTAGTTTGTTTAAGTCAGAAGGACTAAAAGGAAGCCCTTTGAAGAGCCTCTTTTCAAGAAGTATGGTCATCTCCTCAAGAAGCCTCATTCGAATTATGGCCTTTAACGTCCTCCCATACCTTTCCCGTAAGTCAGAAAAGCGTTCCCTTAAGCTTACGATGGTATCGTGCTTTACCCTTTTGTCGGCATAAAAAACAATTTCCTCTTCTTTAATTGGCTCTCCTGGTTTTGGTAGTTTGAGAAAGATGTGCGCATAGATTATTTCGCCAACCCTTGGATAACCAAGGCTTGCCATAAGTTTATAGCCCGCGGCAGCATGATTTTCTCCGCTTTTAAGGCTTGCCATCTTTTTTACATCATGAAGCAAAGCAGAAACAGTCAAGACTTTAAGGTCAAGCAAAGGGTTGTTCACATGCTTCAAAAAGGAGCCAAGACAAAGGGAGATAAGGGCAACTTTTTCAGAATGTCTTATGATGTGCTCAGGAACCTCCTCTTTTTTTAAAAGCTCGTAAGCAAAGTCTACGCTTAACATCTTTAGCTTAAGAGTTTTAAAATTAGGTAGCCAATGGGACCAGCTAAAAGCAGACCATCGATCCTATCAAGGATTCCACCATGTCCTGGGATCAACGCCCCAGAATCTTTTTTCCCAACTGAACGTTTTACAGCCGATTCTAAAAGGTCCCCCAATGTCCCTGAAAGAGCAACAAAAAAGGTCACAAGAAAATAAGTTCTAACATCGAATAGAGAAAACTTTAGATTAACAAGGTAGCCAACTAAAAAGGAAAGCCCTATTCCACCCCAAAAACCCTCCCAAGTTTTTCTTGGGGAGATGCTGGCAAAGAAAGGGGTTTTACCCCAGGTTTTTCCTGCAAAATAGGCGCCCGTGTCGTTAGCAAAAACGACCATCAAAAGATAGAAAAGATGCTCCCGAGAAAAATCGGAGATAATTCCTGTAAGACAACTCAAAGAAAAATAAACATAACTTAGCCCGAAAAAGAAGGGGAAAAATTGCCGAGCAAAAACCTCAGCCTGAAAACGAGACAGATGAAATGAAAAAGAAAAGATTAAAAAAATAAAGAACAAAAATAAGTTTAGAGGAAAATTTTGCCAGAAAAGTCCAAAATAAAGCAAAATACTACACCAAAGATAAGCTTTTGGGAGGGAAAAAAGTTCATTCCATTCCCTCAAAGAAAGAATAGCTACTATAAGCACAAGAAATTTGATCAAAAAAAAGGGTGCTTTAAAAATTATAAGGATTAGGAGAGGAAGAAGGACAACCGCTGAGGCTATTCTCTTTAAAAGATTAGAGTTCATAAACCTTGCCAAACCTTCTTTCACGCCTCTGGAAATCTAAGATGGCTTTCAGGTACTCATCTTCTGTAAAATCTGGCCAAAGCACAGGAGTAAAGTAAAGCTCGGTGTAGGCAAGCTGAAAGAGGTAAAAGTTTGAAATCCTCATCTCGCCCCCGGTTCTGATTAAAAGGTCTGGGTCAGGGACATCAGGAAGATAAAAAAATTGCCGAAATAATTCTTCAGATATAACCTCTGAGGGAAGGTTTCCTTTTTTTATCCTTTCCGCTAACTTTCTTGTGGCTTGCAAGATCTCAGCCCTTCCTCCATAGCTTAAAGCTAAGATTAGATTAAGCTTTTCGTTTGCCCTTGTCTCCTTCTCAGCAAGGTCTATTACTTCTTGCAAATTTTCCGGTAGGTCTTCTTTATCACCCATCACCCTTAGCCTAATTCCTTTTTCCTTCATAGTTGGAAGTTCCTTAAGTAAATACTCTTCAAGAAGTTGAAATAGGGCTTGTATTTCTGCTTTCGGTCTTTGCCAGTTTTCTTTAGAAAAGGTAAAAAGTGATAGATATTTGATGCCGATTTCTTGGCTTTTTAGGACAATTTTGCGAGCTGTTTCTACTCCTTTTTTATGACCATAAACTCTTGGAAGACCTCGAGCTTTTGCCCATCTTCCGTTGCCATCCATGATGATGGCCACATGGTAAGGGAGCTTCTCCAAGGACAAAGGTTCAGCCTTTTCATGGCCTGTCATACATTAAACGGTAAGGATCTCCTTTTCCTTTTCGGCTAAGGCTTGGTCTATCTTTTTTATAAACTCGTCTGTTATCTTTTGAACTTCCTTCTCAAGCCGAGTGTAATCATCTTCGGATATCTCTTTATTTTTCTTTGCCGCCTTAAACTTTTCGAGAACATCCCTTCTTATGTTTCTGACTGCAACCCTTGCTTCTTCGGCAAGCTTCCCCGCAACCTTTAAGAGCTCTTTTCTTCTTTCCTCGGTAAGAGGTGGAAGAACAAGTTTTAGGCTTTTTCCATCGCTCGTAGGGGTTAAGCCAAGGTCTGACTTTTGGATCGCCTTTTCAATCTCCTTTAAAAGATTTGGGTCCCAGGGTTGGATAACAAGAACCTTCCCTTCTATTACATTAACTGTGGCTATCTGGGGAATGCTCATCTTGGTTCCGTAACAATCAACCTTTATCCCCTCTAACAAGGCAATGGAGGCACGAGATGTCCGAATATGAGAAAGCTCCTCTTTAAAAGTTTTTAAAGCCTTATCCATTCTTTTTTTTACATCCTCAAGCTGTTGGTTCACAGCTTACCACCCCCTCCCCAAGGTCTTCTTAGTTCCCCACATAGGTGCCAATAGGTTCACCCATTAGAGCTCTTTTTAAAGCTCCCTTTTCTGGGAATTTAAAAACAATAATAGGAAGGTTCTGCTCCTTGGCTAAAGAAAAGGCTGTGAGGTCCATTACCTTTAAACCTTGAAGAAGTGTTTCTTCGTAGGTGAGGCGTTCGTATCTTTTTGCTGACGGGTCTAACATTGGATCCTTATCGTAGACGCCATCTACTTTCGTTGCTTTAAGTAAAACCTGAGCAGATAGCTCAAGCGCCCTTAGCACTCCTGCTGTGTCGGTTGAAAAAAAGGGATTGCCTGTTCCGCAGGCAAGGAAAAGGACCTCTCCCTGTTTTAGATAGCTCAAAGCCTTATCCTTAGAGAAGCCTTCAACAACCCCTTTTATTTCATAGGCTGAGAGCACCCTTGAAGGAACGCCGTTTTTTTGGAAAAGGTCCTGTAATAAAAGGCAGTTTATCAGGGTGGCAAGCATGCCTGCCTGGTCAGCCTTAACCCTGTCTATTCCTTCCTTCTCTGCGCTAACTCCTCTTAAGATATTCCCCCCACCAACTACTATGGCTAACTCTGCCCCAAGGGCTAATACTTCCTTTACTTCTTCGCAAAAAAGTTTTATAAGTTTTGAGTCAATGATAGATAAACTATCGCCAGCCAAAGCTTCCCCGGAGAGCTTAAGCACTGCTCGTCGATACTTAAGCATGTTTTTTATTCGCCCACTTGAAATCTAGCAAACCTTCGGATCACAATCTTCTCCCCTGTTTTAGAGATAAGCTCATTCAAAAGGTCTTGGATTGTGAGCTCAGGGTTCTTAATAAAGGGCTGTTCAAGAAGGACATTTTCTTTATAGAACTTCTCAAGCTTACCCTCAAGGATTTTAGGGATAACATTCTCGGGTTTTCCTGCCTCTCTTAGTTGTTCTTCATAGATCCTTTTTTCCCTCTCAAGAACCTCCGGGGGTACCTCCTCACGAGTAATGCTAATAGGATTTGTGGCCGCAATCTGCATGGCCACATTGTGGGCAAATTCTCTAAACTCATCAGTCCTTGCCACAAAGTCTGTCTCGCAGTTTATCTCAACGAGGACTCCTATCTTTTTGTTGGCATGAATGTAAGCCTCAACTATCCCTTCTTTTGCCTCTTTGCCAGCCCTTTTGGCAGCGATGGCCAGACCTTTTTTTCTTAAAATATCTATTGCCTTTTCAATATCACCACCTGCCTCTTCAAGGGCTTTCTTGCAATCGGAAAAACCGGCAGCCGTTCTTTCTCTTAACTGTTTAATAAGGTCAAGCGAAATCTGGCTCATATCTCAAACCTCCTCTAAATTTTAAAAAATTATTCAGCTAAAAACTTTTCTGCTGCTTCTTCGTAAGATATCTCTTTTTCTTCTTCCTCGATGATTTCTTTTAAGATCTCTTCTGCCTTTTCTTCGGCCTTAAGAAATTCTTCCTCAAGGGATACTTCCTTGTCTGTTTCGGCGGCAACCTTCTCCTTGTAGAGCTCAATTCCCTCAAGACAAGCATCGGCGATCTTGCCGGTGATAAGCTTTATCGCCCTTATGGCGTCATCATTTCCCGGAATGATGAAATCAATTAGGTCTGGGTCGCAGTTCGTGTCAACGATTGCCACAATAGGTATCTTAAGTTTGCGAGCCTCTAAGACGGCAATTTCCTCATGCACTGGGTCTACGATATACAAAGCATCGGGGAGGGTTTCCATATCCTTTATTCCAGCAAGGTTCCTCTCAAGCTTTGCCTTAAGACGTTCAAGCTTTAACCTTTCCTTTTTAGGAAATCTCTCTATCGTGCCGTCAGCAAACCATCCTTCAATCCTCTTTAACTTTTCAACGCTTTGCCTGATGGTTCTAAAATTGGTAAGCGTTCCACCAAGCCAGCGATAGTCAACATAAGGCATTCCACACCTTTGGGCTTCTTCTCTTATGGCATCCCTTGCTTGTTTCTTGGTGCCAACAAAAAGGATTTTCCCACCGTTTGAAGTAAGGTTCACCACAAACTCATAGGCAATCTCAAAGTACTTTAAAGTTTGTTGAAGGTCGATGATATGGATGCCGTTCCTCTCACCGAAGATGAAAGGCTTCATTTTGGGGTTCCATCTACTGGTCTTGTGACCAAAATGGACCCCAGCCTCTAAGAGTTGTTTCATGGTGATGTGGCTCATGGTTCAACCTCCTAATGGGGTTTTTTATCTTCCGCTCCGGGTGGAATAAAACCAAGCATCCCTTCCGGGACACCCCTTCCTCGGAGCGTGCTTAGTTGGCTAAATTAAATCACCAATTTTCTTTTTTTCAACTGTAGCTTATAATAATTTTCATGCCGCTTATTACCCTTGAAAGGGTTACCAAGATCTATCCTCCCTATTTTCGGGCTTTAAACAACATTAGCCTAAGCATTGAACCAGGAGAATTCGTGCTTTTAACCGGACCAACAGGAGCTGGGAAAACTACCCTTTTAAAACTAATTTACCGTGAAGAAGAGCCCACGGACGGTGAAATATTCTGGGAAGGGCTGCCTTACTCATCCCTAAGCTATAATGACTTTTTAAAAATAAGACGGAAAATGGGAATAATCTTTCAAGATTTGAAGCTCTTCGAAGACCTTTCAGTTTATGAAAACATCAAACTTTCTCTTGATTTAGCCGAAATAAGCCTGCCGAAAAAACGAGCGGAGGTCATAATCTATGATTACCTCGAACGATTTGACCTATCCTTAAAAGCAAATAAAAAGGTAAAATTCTTATCAGGAGGAGAAAAACAGAAGGTTGGTTTCATAAGGGCAATCATCAGGGACCCGGATTACATCATAGCGGATGAACCAACGGGTAATATCGACCCGCTGAGCATTAAAGAAATCTTATCCATTCTAAAAGAACTAAACCAAAAAGGCAAAACCGTGTTGCTTGCAACTCATGACCCAATTATCATCCAACAAGTGGAAGCTAAAGAAATATATCTTCATAAAGGGGAGCTAATTCCAAAATGTTGAAAGCTCTCATTAAACTCGAATTCCATAAAAATTTTTTTTACTATCTGACTTTATTTCTTTTTATTTTCTTCTGGACCTTCAGTTGTTATTATGCCTTGTCTTTCTATTCTTTAGCCATCGAAAATTTTATCAAAAAAAGTCAAAACATAGAGATTTACCTATTTTCAAATGATAAGAACTTACTCGACAGAATAAAAAAGGATCTACAAGCTTTCGTTGAGTTTAAAAAAGAAATTGATTCAAAGGCTTTGAAAAAACAAATTTTTGAAGAGGTTGAGAGCACTAATATTACTTTAGACGAAGAATTGATCCCAAAGGTCGTTATTTATAAGATTAAAAATTATGAATACCTACAAGATATCGATAAAATCTTGAAACAATTCAACAACATCTATTATATAATAGAAAAACCGCCTATCTCTCCTCATAAGTTACCATTTATTTCCATTGGCTTAGGGATAATTCTATTAATTTTTTTCCTTCTATATTTAGCTCTTTCTTTTATTTTGATAAAACTTTTAATGCTTAGAACTGAGGAAGAAACTAAGACTTTCCAGTTGTTAGGAGGCTCTATTTTTAAAATTAACTTAGCTAAAATTTTAGTACTCTATTTATTTCTTCTAATTTCAACTTTTCTATCAATCTTTTTGATATATTTAATAAACGAAAAATTTAAACTTTTAGAAAGTTTGTTTAACATCAACATTAAAACTATTGACCTAAAAATTCTATCACTTGTTTTCTTACAAATTTTTATTATTCAACCTTTGTTTATCTTGGTATTAAGTAAAAAATGTTAAGAAAAATAATTTTAGTTCTTATTATTTTTCTACTTTTTCTTGAACCAATGTCTTTATTCTCAGAAGAAAAAGATAATACAATTGAAAAAGAAATAATGCTTTTAGAGAAATATTTAAAAGAAATTAAAAAAGAAGAAGAAAAAAATGAACATTTTTATAACAAAACCAAGAATGAGCTTAGTAAAATTATCAATTTATATATTTTCTTTGAATCTAAAGAAAGAAAAAACTTAAGAAAAGAAAAAATATCAAACAAAGATTTGACAAAAAAATTAATGGAATACAATTTTATCTTATATCAGAATATAAAAATAAATCTCTCAAAAGCTAAAGAAAATAATCAATTATTGTATGCTAAGCTTACAAAATTAAAGGAAATATATGCTAAAAGAAAAGGAGAGTCTACTCCAGAAGATAGATCAGAAATGGTAAAAATCTTAGATAATAGAATACTTAATCCAATAACCCTTGAAAAGACTAAGGAAGGACAACACAGAATAGTTCTTAAAGAAAAAAGAAGGGTTTATGCTCCTATCTCAGGCATAGTTGATAAAATAACCTTTACTCAGGGTGTATTGGGTTTAAAAATAAAAAACGAAAAATGTTTATCTTATGTATGGGGACTAAGCATCTTATCCGTAAGCCCTGGGCAAAAAGTTAAATTAGGGGAAATTATTGGAGAAACAGAAGAACCTTTAGAAAAGGATTTTCAATTTGTATACGAGGTATTTTGCCATAGATGATCAATCAGATTTTAATATCTTTTCTTCTATGTAGGCAAAAAGTTTGTTTGAAATGTATAGACCACAACCTAAAATCCATCCTTCATGCTTTAGTATCACATAACCTGGCTCGATAGGAAGGGCGATTTCTTCTATCTTTTTTCTTTCCTTTAGTAGATTAAATTGCTCCCTTGTTATTTCGACAATGTTTTTGGTTGCCCATCGTCCGAAGCGCTGAAGAAAGGCTGAAGTTGGTTTTAAATAATGAGAAACCTCTCTCAAAAACAACAAGCCAACCGTTTCTGGGTTTAAATCTTTTAACTTACCCCAAGGGGCGTTCTTTGGATAGAGCCAAAAATTTGATGCTCCTTTTAACATCTCATACTCTTCAAATAAAAAAGGAGAAAGTCCAAATCTTTTTTCCAAAAATGAAAGAACAGACTCTCTTTCTTCTGGGCTTAAGAGCCTAGGGAATTTTTTAACTTCTTTAGCCATATGTCATCCTCCTTTTTGTTACCCCGAGCCTTTTTTTACCACCCTGAACTTTTTTTCTCGCCCTGAGCCTACTATTTTTGTCCCCCCGAGCCTACTTTTTTTGTCGCCCCGAGCCTACTTTTTTGTCACCCCGAGCGAAGCGAGGGGTCCCTCGCCACTTACGTGCCTCGGGAGGACACGGTGGGAGGCTGTCACCCCGAGGCGTCAGCCGAGGGGTCTCCCCTTTTGTCCTTCCCCTCGAACTAAGGTATGCCTCGCTACCGCTTGGCAGGACAAGGTAGAGGTTTACTATTGCTATTACTAAAAAGTCTTATATAATTTAGCCTTTTAGATAAGTCTTACAAGATACTTCCTAAGGAGAAAAGATGAACCCAAAAGCTGAAAGATACAAGTCTGCTGGGGTTGATTTAGAGGCAGCAAATCGGCTTGTGGAGATTGTTAAAGAAAAAGTTGCCAAGCTTCCCCAAAAAGGGGTTATAGGTGGGATTGGAGCCTTTGCAGGCTTGTATTCTCTTGATCTTTCCTGCTGTGCCAACCCTCTCCTTGTTGCCAGCACAGACGGTGTAGGAACAAAAATAAAAATCGCCATCATGGCGGATTATCATGTATCCGTTGGGGTAGACTTAGTAGCCATGTGCGTAAATGACATCATCACCCTTGGTGCAAGACCTCTTTTCTTCCTTGACTACATTGCCATGGGTAAATTTAACGAAAAAACCTTTTCGGAAATCCTTGATGGAATAACTGAAGGATGCAAAATATCTCAATGTGCCCTACTTGGTGGAGAAACCGCAGAAATGCCCGGCATGTATGGAGAAAAGGATTATGATCTTGCTGGCTTTGTGGTAGGAATTGTGGATCGAGATAGGATGATAGATGGGTCTGAAATCTCAACCGGTGATGTGGTCATTGGGTTAGCATCAAACGGATTACATAGCAACGGGTTTTCTCTGGTCAGAAAGATCCTATTTGAAGAACATAAACTTAGCTTAAGCCATGTGCCAGAAGCCCTTGGACTACCCCTTGGGGAAGAAATTCTAAAGCCAACTAAGATTTATGTTCCGACAATTCTTACTCTTTTAAACCGGGGCGAAAAGATAAAGGGGATTGCCCATATTACAGGGGGAGGATTGGTTGATAACATACCGAGGATCCTACCCCAAAACTGTAAAGTAGTGATAAACAAAAAGGCCTGGGAATGGCCGCCTATATTCAAATATCTTCAGGAATTGGGAAACATCTCCGAAGAGGAAATGTATCGCGTGTTTAACTGTGGAATTGGCATGATTCTTATTGTAAAAAAGGATGACGAGCCTAAAATTAAAGAACTTCTTTCTGCCTGCGGGGAAAAATGCTACACCTTGGGCTGGGTTGATAGAACAAATGCCGAAGAGGAACGCGTTGTCTTTGTTGAGGGCTAAGGAATGTATTTTCAAGATGTAATCGCTGCTCTTAATAAATTTTGGGCTGAGAAAGGATGCGTCATACTCCAGCCCTATGATGTGGAAGCCGGGGCTGGAACCTTTCATCCAGCAACCTTCTTAAGAGCTCTTGGGAAAAAGCCTTGGGCTTGCGCTTATGTAGCCCCATCAAGGAGACCAACCGATGGTAGATACGGGGAAAACCCAAACAGGCTTCAGCATTACTATCAATACCAAGTTTTGATAAAACCCTCTCCTGACAACATTCAAGACCTATATCTTGAAAGTTTACAAAGGTTAGGTATAGACCCACGAGACCATGATATCCGGTTCGTTGAGGATGATTGGGAATCGCCTACGCTTGGTGCTTGGGGGCTTGGTTGGGAAGTTTGGCTTGATGGAATGGAGATCACTCAGTTTACCTACTTTCAGCAGGTAGGTGGCTTTGAGTGCTTTCCTGTTTCCGTTGAGATTACCTATGGTCTTGAAAGGTTGACCATGTATCTTCAGGGTGTAGAGAGCGTGTTCGATATTAAATGGAATGAAAAGGTCCTCTATAGAGATGTGCATCTGCCTACAGAGGTCGAATACTCTATCTTTAATTTTGAGGTGGCTGATGTCTCTTTGTTAAGAGAGCTTTTTGATAAGTATGAAGCAGAAGGTAGAAGGGTTCTTGAGTTAGGATTAGTCTTTCCGGGATACGATTTTGTCTTAAAATGCTCCCATCTTTTTAACCTCCTTGATGCTCGAGGTGCTATCTCGCCTATTGAAAGGGCAAACTACATAGCCAGGGTCCGAGCTTTAGCAAAGAGAGCTGCTGAAGCTTATTTAGAAAAATACGAGGGTCAAGGATAGGCATGAAAAACCTTCTTTTTGAAGTGCTAACCGAGGAACTGCCAGCAAGGTTTATTAGATTAGGAATCAACTCCTTAGCCGAGCTAACAGAGAAGTATTTAGTGGATTATAGGCTTAAGTTCAAGGACATAAAGACAGCTGGAACCCCAAGAAGGCTTGTTCTCTTTGTTGAGGGGCTTAGCGAGAAGCAGGAGGACCTTGAAGAGGAGATTATTGGACCGGCAACTAAGGTAGCCCTTGATGAAAAAGGAAACTACACAAAAGCAGCGCTTGGCTTTGCGGCAAAGCACGGAGCAGAACCATCCGATCTTTACATAAAGGAAACTCCAAGGGGAGCTTATATCGCTCTAAAAGTCAAAAGGATAGGAGAAGAAACTACTAAAATTTTACAGACCATACTTCCTAAAATCCTTTTAGAAATCCCCTTTCCAAAGAAGATGGTCTGGGGTGAGGTTCGGTTTCCCTTTGCGAGACCAATTAGGTCTATTCATTGCCTTTTTGGAGAAGATATAGTGCCTCTTGAAATAGCAGGCTTAAAGAGCGTAGACTGGACCTTTGGACATAGATACTTAGGGGCAAACAAAATTAAGCTATCGAGAGCAGATTTTGATGAATATGTAAAGCTCCTTCAGGAACATTGGGTAATCGTTGACCCTGATGAAAGAAAAAGACTAACCGAGAAGGAACTTAAGCGAATAACCCAAGGGAAAGGTTTCCCCGAGCTCGAACCCCATCTTCTTCATGAGAATGCAAACCTTGTGGAATATCCCTTCCCTACCCTTGGGTCCTTTGATGAAAAATTTTTGAAGATGCCTGAAGAGCTAACTAAAACTGCCCTTCAAGAACACCAGAGATACTTTTTACTGAGGGATAATAACGGAAAACTTCTTAACTATTTCGTGGCTGTAAACAATAACCGCGTTCGGGATGAAAAGGTGCTAATTGCCGGGCATGAAAGGGTAGCCAAGGCCCGTTTAGAGGATGCTCTTTTTTATTATGAGCGGGACTTAAAGCAATCCTTAGACCAATGGGTGATAAACTTAAAGGGTATTGTTTACCATGTCCGGTGCGGGACCTTATATGAGAAAACAGAAAGGCTAAAAAAGCTTTCAATCTTCCTTGCTGAAAGATTGGGCATAGCATTAGAGTTAGAAAAGCTAAAAAAGGCAAGCCATTACGCTAAAGCTGACCTTGCTTCGGAGGTGGTGAAAGAATTCCCAAGCCTTCAGGGTATTATGGGAAAGTATTACTATCTTCATCATTTTGGAGATGAGGTTGTAGCAAGGGCGATTGAGGAGCAGTATCTTCCTAATCCAAACGATGAGAGGCTACCAGAGACAACGATTGGGACCATTCTTTCTATTTGCGACAAAGTTGACCATATTACCGCTCTAATTGGGGTAAACGAGAAGCCTACCGGAGAAAGCGACCCTTATGGTTTAAGAAGGGCAGCTTATGGTGTGATAAAAATACTGCTTGGGAAAGAACTTGACCTTGAGCTTGAACCTTTGATTGAGAAGGCTTGTGATCTTCTTTTACAGCAGGGCTATCTTAAAAATCAATCGGCAAAAGAGGAGACCGTTGAATTCTTGAGAAAGCGGCTTGAAAGCGAATTCCTCTCCCTTGGCTATCCTAAAGGACAGGTCTTCTCTGTTATCAAGTTGAACCTTAATCCCTACGATCAATTTTTGCGCTTAAGGGCAGTTTCAAAGCTTTCTCAAGGTAAAGAGTTCGAAGACCTTTTAGTTCCTTTCAAGAGGGTTTACGCTATTCTGAAAAATCAGGACATAGATAAGCTTTTATCACCCAATCCTGAGCTTTTTGAGATACCTTCAGAAAAGAACCTGTTTGAGGCTTATGAGGAGATTGAAGAGCTTTATTTGTTAAAGCTTAAAAGTAAAGCCTATGAGGATGCGCTTTATCTTTTACTCAAGCTAAAACCCTTTATTGAAGAATTCTTCGATAAAGTCTTTGTGATGGTTGACGATGAAGAGGTCCGCGCAAACAGACTATCCCTTCTTAAACAGGTATTTTCTCTTTATCAGTTCTTTGCCCATTTCGAAAATCTTGTTTAATTTTTAAAAAGGCTATGAAGAGCTTACCTTCAAAGAGCGTGATCGTTGGCACAGCTGGTCATGTAGACCATGGGAAGTCAACTCTTATAAAAGTCTTAACTGGCATCGACCCTGATAGACTGAAGGAAGAAAAGGAAAGAGGCATAACCATAGACCTCGGTTTTGCCCATCTTATTCTCCCTTCGGGTATCCTTGCTGGCATCGTTGATGTGCCAGGGCATGAAAGGTTCATTCATAACATGGTTATCGGAGCTGGTGGAGTAGACCTAGTTATGCTTGTAATCGCCGCTGATGAAGGGGTTATGCCTCAAACGGTTGAACACTTAGAAATCTGCGAGCTTCTGGGAATTAAAGATGGTTTCGTCATTTTGACGAAAGTAGACTTAGTGGATGAGGAACTTTTGGAGCTTGTTACCGAAGATGTCAGAGAATTCCTTAAAGGAACTTTTCTTGAGGGGGCCCCCATTATTCTCTTTTCAGCGGTTACCCTCCAAGGCAAGGAAGACATTATCAAAGTCCTTGATGAAAAGGCAAAAAAGGTCCGAGAGAAACCGATTCACAAACCATTTAGGCTCCCCATCGACGGAGTTTTTACAGTAAAGGGTCATGGCACGGTAGTAAGAGGGACCGCAATTTCAGGAGAGGTCGCTCTCGGCGATGAAGTAATGGTCTATCCCCAAGGCATCTTAACCAAGGTGAGAGGCATACAAGTGCATGGAAAGCCGGTGGATAAGGCTTATGCTGGAATGCGCACCGCCTTAAATCTTCTTAATGTGTCTAAGGATGAGGTCGAGAGAGGAAATGTAGTCTCTTTACCTGGCGTATTAAAGCCTACCCAATGGCTTGATGTGGAGATAAAAACAGTTAGAAAATTTAGTAAACCTCTTAAAAATTTCGAAAACCTTTTGCTTTACATTGGCACTTCCGAGGTTTTAGCTAAACTTATCTTGGTTGTAAAAAATGAGTTGCCAGCAAACGAGAAGGATGTTGCCCAATTGTTTGTTAGTAAACCCATTGTTTGCTTTAGAGATGATCGGTTTATCCTTAGAAGACCTGGGACGAATGAGACGGTTGCTGGTGGAAGGGTGCTTCTAGCAGTTACTGCAAGAAGAAAGCGCACCAAACCCTGGGAAAAGGAAGAGCTCTTGTTTTTAGCTCAAGGAGACCTTTCTGAAATTGCTTACTATCTAATTAAGAAAAGGGGAAGAAGGGGGTTAAAGGTAGAAGATTTAAGCTATTCCTTATCCATCTATGGTCAAGAGCTTGAGGACATAATAAATAGTTTGAATGAAAAGCTGATTATTATCCCCGAGGGAGAGACAAGATATCTCTTTGCGAAGTCAGCCTTAGCGGAGTTAAAAGAAGAGATCCTTGAGAGGTTAGAAAAGTATCATCAAGCTAACCCGCTATCTCCGGGCTTAAGCAAAGAAGCTCTGAAGAGCAGGCTTTCTGATGAGCCAAATCATTTACTTTATGAAAGGGCGCTTTACCAACTCTTGCAAGATCAGAAGCTCTATAAAGATAAGGACCTATATCTTTTGCCGCAGTATCGTAATATAAAATCTACTGAATTAGAGGAACTTAAGAAAAAGGTCGAACAAACCTTCTTAAAAGAGGGGCTTACCCCAAGGGATGCCGAAGAGATTTTACTCGATTTTGGTGATAAATATTATGTAGCTAAGGAGCTTTTTAAGCTACTACAGAGAGAAAGCGTTCTCATCCCTGTTACTGAGAAGTTAGTCTATCATCGCGATATTTTAGAAGAGGTAAAAAGAAAGGTTTTTGACTACTTTCAAAGGCACAAAGAGCTAACCGTCTCTTCCTTTAGGGACCTATTTGGGGGTAACCTAAGCAGAAAATACCTTATACCACTTTTAGAATACCTTGATAAAGAAAAAATTACCCTTAGGGTGGGAGATAAAAGGGTTCTACGAAAGCCTCTAACCCAAGTTTCAACAACTAAGACTTAGCTCCGAAAATTTCATTTTACGTCCTTCTGGGGCGTCAGCCAAGGAGCCTCCTCTTTTGTCTTAACTGGGATCCCTCGTGACTCACGTGCCTCGGGATGACAAAAAAGAGGGCGTCGCAGCAAGCCGCAAGGCGAGGTGTCTCCTCGTGAGACGCCGTCCCGAGGATACCCGAGGGTAGTGAGGGATGCCTCGCTATCGCTCGGCATGACATAGTGTAGGAGCACCTGGCTGGGCGTTCAAATATTTTACAATGGGCGAGGAGCCGCTTGCCCTACATGTCTTACTTATTTTTCGCTTTTTTTCTTTGTTTTCTTTGTCTTCTTAGACTTCTTTTTTTCTACCTCTTTAGTGATCTCATAGAAATTTTTCAGCTCTTCCTTAACCTTTTTATGAAATTTATCTGGTTTCATTCCAGTAAGAAGCTCTATAGCATCATCTATATGCTCAATTTGGTAGAGATGGAATGTTCCCTCTTTGATGGCCGAGAGCACCTCTTCATCAAGCAGGACCTCGTCGTAATTTTGAACCGGGATAATGACCCCTTGTGTGCCTGACATTTTAGTTAGTTTACAAACTTTAAAAAAGCCCTCAACCTTTTCCTTTATTCCGCCAACGGGCTGAATGTTACCAAACTGGTCAATAGAACCGGTTATAGCTAAATCTTGCCTAAGCGGGACCTTGGCTATGGCGGAAAGCAACGCTAAGAGCTCAGCAGCTGAGGCGCTATCTCCCTCCACAAACTCATAGCCCTGCTCAAAGGTAAGGGTTGCTGATAGTTGTAAAGGAAAGTCTCCGCTATACTTATGGAAAAGATAGGCAGATAGAATGTAGACCCCTTTAGAATGAATGGGACCGCTAAGGTCTATTTCTCTTTCTATATGAACTACCCCTTTACTTCCTGGATAGACGGTTGCGGTTATTCTGCTTGGCTTACCAAAGGAATAATCACCAAGGGATAGGACACTAAGTCCGTTAATCTGCCCTACTCTTCTTCCCTCAACGGAGATTATTATCTTTCCATTCTTTATAAGCTCTAAGATCTTTTCCTCGATAAGGTTTAGACGGTAGATTTTTTCTCTAATGGCTCTTTTTATATGGGATGCTTCGATAAAATCACCTTCAGCGTAAGCATTTGCCTCTTGGAGTAGCGTGGAAAGGTCCGCAAAGTTAAAACGCGCCTTTCTTAAATTTCCAGCTTCATAGATAGAAAATTTCAAAACCTCAGTTAGGGCTTCGGGTGTTAAATCCTTTAACTTTTTGTCAACGATTATCTTTTTAACGATGCTGGGGAAGGCTGAGAGAAATTCTTCGTCAACAGGCACTTTAGCATCAAATTCAGCTTTAATCTTGAAAAGCTCAGAAAACTCTTCATCATAGTTAGTCAATAGGTAGTATAGATAAGGGTCGCCTATGAGAAAGACTTTCGCTGAAAAAGGGATTGGTTCAGGGGATAAGCCTACATGCGGAACGGGTATTTCTTCCATCATTCCGCCCATGATAAAAAGTTTTCCATGTTTTATGGTGCGTTTAAGCAGGAAATAAAGGGCGGGATTTTTTAAGACCTCCCAGAGGTCCAAGATCAAGTATCCACCGTTAGCTTTATGGAGGCTTCCTGGAGTTAGGCTTAAATGGTCAGCATAGAGGATTCCCATCTCAGCGCGGTAGTTAATCTGACCAAAAAGCCCCTTAAGAGTGGGAACTTTCTCATAAACAACAGGTGCCCCCTTTAACTCCGAGTTATCAACCAAGAGATTTGCTCGAAAGATGTTAAGAGCTCTGTTTATTCCAGACTGGGCCATCAGGTTCCCTTTTGCTTTTTCCCACTCAATAAAAAGATGGATGTTTTTCACAAGCTCCTTTTTTAAAGACCCTAAATATTCAATAACCTCTTTAAGGTCTTTGAACTCCTCGAAAAGGTCTTCTAAGGCCTTATTTATTAGTTCTTCTGCTATTTTATTTCTTAGGTTGATAAGAGCGTCTCCAAACTCGGCATCTAAATCCCTTAGCCTTCTCATGTATTCTCGCATGATTGGCTCAAACTCTTGAATATTTTTTTGATACTCTGCCCTTATCCTTGGGTCTTTAAGAAGCTCCTCTTCTGAAACAGGGGTTTCGATTCGAAAGAGAGGAAGCAACCGCACACCTTGAGGGCTAAAAAGCACCATAAGATTATGTTCTTTAGCCTTTTCAGTCAACTCCTGAATAACTTCTTCCTTCTTTTTATCGATGCTTTTGGTAATGTTAGCGATCTCTTCTTCATATTCTTTGCCTTCAAAGGCTCTAAAGGTCTCTCTCTTTAAAAACTCAAGGGCGGTCTCTATCAACTCCACGAACCTTTTACCCTTCCCAGGAGGAAAGATCAAGGCTTTGGGTCTAACCGGGTCATCAAAGTTATTGACATAGCATACATCTTGAGGGGTGGGTTTACTGCTTGCAACTTCTTTTACTTTGCGAAGAGTATAGGTTGTTCGCCCAACTCCCGGGATTCCGCACACATAAACATTATAACCTTCGTCATCAAGCCCCAAAGCGAGATTAAAAGCCTTTTCAACACGACCTTGATGAGGAAAAACCTCTTGAGGTGCTACATCCTTTGTCCCAATTTGGAAGATATAAGGAAAAGCTAAATCCTCGATGTCAATCTGCTTCCAAGACATAGAACCTCCCCTTTAAGAATTATGCTTATGAATTTTACTAAAAATGGTAAATTAAAACAAGGCGTTTCAAATATTTAAAAAGAAAATAGCAGCTATTGCAGATAGGGTTCATCACACTAATAAAACAAAGAGGATAAGCTTAGGAGGGTGGCTGCTTGCCTCTCAAAAAGATTGGACACTCAGCCAGTCGCCCCTACGATTGACCTTTTGAATTGGCAAACGCCGTTTGCCCCTACATTTTATGGGGAACAGAGGCAATGCTACATTAAAAATAATTCTTTGACTAAATTTTTTTTTGACAAACTAAAAAATTAAGTGAAGTAGGATCAAATGAAAATTAAAAAGATGGGGGATTGCTCCCCCTTCCGAAAAAATTACCACCAAGAGATTGTTTTATCGGCTTCCCAAATAAGGTCAATCAACCGGTCAAAATCGTCATCTGTTTTTGCAGCAAAGAGGTCAAACTCAACGACCTCATGACCTTTAGCCTTAATCTTTTCCACAATTTTCTTTATATCTTCGTTTTCCTTGCTTACCTTGTGACGATATACGCAGAGGATCTTCATACTCATCTACCTCCTGTAAATAAAATTAATTTCTATGCGCATTGGGGTGGAGCCTGAACCTTTTGAGCTGGGAGACCATAACCCACCACAAGGTCGCACTCAAGGATCTTTTCGACCACATCATCCAATGTAGCTTCGACAAGTTCCCAGTCCTCAAGATTGAACTTTTTTGTCTCCTCATCCATGGTCTCAGTGACAGCGTAGACTTCACCTTCCATGTCTCGGATCCAAGCAAGGTTTTCTTCCATGTATTCTGACTTAGCGGGCATCTTTTGATAAAAGATGTAAGAGTAGGAATACATGTTTTCAACGGCTAAACCAAGGGCAGACCTCAACCCATCAGAAATGTAAATTCTATTGGCGATCAAAAAACAAACTTTATAACTCATGCGTTTACCTCCTCGTTTGTGAGTTTTTTAAAGAACTAAATACTTTCCCACCTCTTCTATTAACTCTCCATGATAAGCCTGGGTTCTCATCTGTTTTTCAGTGAGACCTTGGTTATGATATTCAGGTTCATACCCTTCGCATGAGTAGGCAGCAACACAAATGGCAAGGTCTTCCTCAGGGACCATTTTTCTAATTGTTTCGAAAATAGGATGATAAGTGAGATGCGTTGCCTTATAAGTGTAGAAAATCTTAACTTTTTTCCCTTTGCGGTAGGCAGCTTCTACTATTTTTAGAAGTTCGTTGATATGCACCGGTGAGGTAACGAATATACCAAGCTTATCTGGATCCTTTGACATAAATCCCCCTCCTTCATATAAAGTTTAAAAAAATAATTATACCAAACTTATCAGACTTATTTTTTCTTAATAAAGTATCTCGTATAGCCAGCTTCATCAATGAAGCCCAAGAATTCATGCCCCTCTTTTTTACACATACCAGGGATATCGTTTTTACTACCAGGGTCTGTGCTCCAAACCTCAAGAATTTGCCCTGACTGGAGCTTCTGCAAAGCTTTCTTTGTTTTAAGCATGGGCATTGGGCAAGAAAGCCCTTTGCAATCAAGAACTTCATCTGCTTTGATGCTTGAAAGGTCTACCATCCCTCCACCTCCCTTATGGATTATGTTTTAAAATCCTATTACAAACTTCTCAGTCTTTTCATTCCAATCAACAAAAACATACCACAAGAAGATAACAAAGGAAAGAATTAAAAAGGTCCCCGCATATCCAAACACATCGGGTAGATAAACCTGGGTGCCAAGCCAACCTTTATCCCAAACTTCCCACACATTATCCATATAATACCTAAGAATGGCGTTGGTCAAGGCAAAGAAAATTACGACTATCCACAACTTAACCTGCCCTTCTGCTACCCTCCACAAAGACCCTGACCCGCAACCACCAGCCACTACCATTGCTGCGCCAAAAATAATCCCTCCTATTAAACTTCCTAAAAAGAATGAAGGTTCAACATAGGTCATAGCATCTCTCATCCCGGCCATTTTAATCAGCATGACACCAAACATGGCAAGAAATAAGCTTAAAGCTGCCCCTTTAGCCATGGTTGCCTCACCTGAAAGGAAGGGCTCTCTAAAAGCATTAACAAGACAGAACCTTGTCCTATGCATTACAAAGCCAATCCCTGCTGTTAGAAGCAAAGCTCCACCAAGCAAAGCTCCCTCATCTTTTTCACTATTAAAGTAATCATAGGCTCCCCAAAGAAGGGCGATTAATGCAATTATCCCCAAGATAGGAGAAATCTTTTTAACGCTAATTTCTTTTCCACCTTGAGAGGTGAAATGCTCAATCTCCCATAGGAGATATTTGACACCGATGAAAACACCTACCATCAACCCAAGCATCATGGCTATTCCGCCAGCAGAAAGGTTGGCTATGGCCATATAAAAACCACCAATGTTACATCCCCTTGCTAAGGCTGAACCAACTCCCATCAAAATTCCCGCAACTATGGCTTTAATTACTTCGAGCTTAGGTGGAATTCTTATCCCAAACTCTTGGGCTAAACAGGCTGAAATAAAGGCTCCGAAAAGGAGACCAATATCAAGCACCGAGGAAGAAAACCAAAGTGGATGAGGCGGTGCTTCTTCTAAAAGTCCAACTCCATAAAGAACCCATTCCCCCCAATTACGAAGCCCGCCAACAATACCCCAGGGACGATACCACATCTCTAAAAGGATAACTAACAAAGCAAGTAAGATACCGCCAACTACCGGACTATAGTTCTCTTTAAAAATAACCCGATACCATTCCTTTAAGGTTTCCCCTAAGGACATCTTCCCCCTCCTTAGCATGAATGGAATGAGTTGAGTTTATATATAATTGATATAATTGACCTTTAATGACTGTCAAGTTTATATTTCAGTAAAATCTCTTCAAATTATCCAAAAATTCTCATTTAGCTTGTGTAAACAAGCTAATTCTTTTTCTTTTGAACTTCAAAATCAATTTTTAAAGTAAAGATTATATAAATTCAATATTTCCTCTTTAGTAAAACCTCTCTGAGAACTAGAATTGATGACTTTTTGGCAAAAAATCTGAGCAACTGGACTTGAGTCATAGATGATGATGGTAAGCTTTTTATTCGTTGCTAAATAATGCAAAAAATCATAATAACCTTCTACATCCTTCAAATGAAGACCCTGAAAAGGATAAAAAAGGACTAAAAAATCCCCTTTTCCCCCTTCCACCAACATTCGAACAAGGTTTACGCGGACCCTTTCTCCTCCCGAGAGCTCTTTCAAGCTTTGGGAAACCCGAAGATAAGCAATTCCTGCCTTTTCTGCAAAAAGGGAGATTTCTTGCACCTTGGGTAATCTTGTAAAGGCTTCTTTAAATTCTTCAATGGTAAAGTCTAAAATGTCCTGCAGTTTATATCCTTTATAAACTAAGTTTAAAACCTCCCGATTTAACCTTTTGCCAAGACATTCTTCACATATTGTCTTTTCTCTCCTCCCTTCAAATTCTTGAAAAACATATCCTTTCCCCTGGCAGTTTGGGCAAACACCGTCCTTAGTGTGAAAGCTAAAATGTCTCTTGGTTAATCCTTTAGCTCGGCTTTCTGGCAAAAGAAGAAGAACCTCCCTTAGGCTATCCCAAAGCTTCAAATAGCTTATCAAAATCTCATCTTTAACCTTTAAAGAAACCTCATCCACAAACATTATCTTAAAACCTTCCTCTCTCAATGTTTCTATCAGTCTTATAAAAATTTTCTCGTTTTGATTAGAAAGGTCTGGAATAAATAAGTTTATGTTTTGAAGGAAAAGGGATAGCTCTTCCCCATCGATGTTTAGGATTTTTCTTTCACCCTCTTCAGTATAAGGTATTTCAATCTTTTCTTCCCCTCTTAAAAGTTTAGCGGTTAAGGTTGTGGCTTTAGAGACAAACTCTGAAGTTTCCCCTTGATAAAGAAGATAGCCCCCTTCCTTCCCTTTAAACCCAAGCTCAATTATATAATCCGCCGACCTGATAAAAATGGGGTCATGCTCAACCACAACCAAGGTATTGCCCATCTCAACCAATTCCTGAAGATAGCTTAAAAGAATAAGCCTTCTTTCTAAATCAAGACCAAGCGTTGGCTCATCGAGAACTATAAGGAGGTCGGTAAGGTCTAAAGAAAAGAGTAAAAGGAGCTCAAGGACCTTCCTTTCGCCAAGCGAAAGCTTAAAGACTGGGGTAGAAAGGCTTAGATACTCTACCTTAAACCTCTGCACTCTTTCTAAAAGACTTTTTTGAAAAATTTCAAGGCTTTCTTCAAGAGGTAAGGTTAAAATTTCCCTGATTTTTCTTCCAAAAAGTTTGCTTTCAAGAACTTGAGGAGTCAACTTTAGCCCGCTGCAGATTGGACATTCCTTCCCTTCTTTATAGCCTATTCCTCCGCAAGCTTTACATTTCTTAAAAAAGGTTATAAGGGGACTTCCGCAGAAGGCACAGTTTGCTTGAAGATTAAAAATCCGCTCTTCTCCATCGAGAAACCTTAGAATAAACAAGCCTCCGTTTATCTCTCGAGAAAGGCGGATGTTTTCAAAAAGCCGACCTAAAGCCTCGCTTTTCTTTACCATTCGATCAAGTAAAAGATGAATTTCTTTGCCCTCCGGCGGAAACCCCATTTCCGATACATCCCACTCCATATCTTCCACTAAAAATCTTGTAAAGCCCTGCTCGTAAAGATACCTAAGCCCCTCTTTAGAGGTCATTCGCAGGGGGAGCAGAAAATAGAATTTCGTCCCTTCTGGTAGGGCTTCAAAAAAGGATATGACTTCAGTAAAGGGAGTATAGCGAGTATATCCTTTACAAGCTGAACAAAAGTATTCTCCTTCTCGCATAAAGCGGTTATTAAGAAAAGGGTATAAACCAAGAAGCTCGCCAACAAGCTTATAAGGATACCAATCCCTAACCCCTTGAGCTAAAGCAATGACGGGTGGAAGCGCCCCAGAAGCTTCTGCCTTTATGCCCTCCTCAGCTAAGACTGGAGAACTGTAGTTTAGAAGATGTTTAAGCCTCTGAAGTCCGATTTTGGCAAGGGTATCGAAGGCAAGAGAGCTCTTCCCCGATCCTGATTGTCCAACAATAACGGTTAAGGCTTTAAGAGGAATCTTTACCGAAAAGCCTTTTAGGTTGTTTGTGTAGACGTTCTTTAGTTCAATTAAAGCCTTAGAATTAATCACTTACCACGCAGTTCTTACCTAAGGACTTTGCTTTATAAAGCCTTTCATCGGCTACTTTGAGAAGCCAATCTAAGGTTACTCCATCATCAGGAAAAGTTGCCACTCCAAAAGAGGCGGTGACCTTTATCTTTCGTGATTCATCGATGTATAAGTAAGATTCAGACAGTTTTTTCCGGATCCTTTCCGCTACAATTTTAGCCTGTTCCTTGGTAGTTTTTGGAAGAAAAACAAGAAATTCCTCACCACCCCACCTGGCAAAGACATCCATCTCTCTTATTTGAGAGCTAACAACCTTGGTAAAGAGTTTTAATACCTCATCACCAATGCTATGCCCGTAGGTATCGTTGACCCTTTTAAAGTCGTCAAGGTCAGAAAGAATTATGCTAAAATAGCCTCCGTGCCTTTCTATTCTTTTGATTTCTTTATCTAATAGATTTTGAACAAATCTGCGATTAAAAATCTTTAACAGTGGGTCTTTGACGGAAAGCTCTTCAAGCTCGGTTTTTAGCTTCACTAAATGGTATCTTGAACTAAAAACTTGAATAAGGTCTTGGAACCACTTTACCTCTTCTTCCTGAAAGGGTGTTTTTCTAACCAAACTAATTACACCCTGAACCATACCTTCAAAAAGAATGGGTAAACATACTATATAATCCGATGAAGGTAATTGAGGACAGACCCCTTGACTTGTAATAATTAGCGGACTCCCGCTTTTATACACTGGACATTTTTCAATTTCACTCTGCATACAATCTTCCCAGCAACTCTTATCTCCAGCCAAATAAGTGCTTAATACTCTCTTTTCTTCATTATCAAACTCAAAGAGATGAAAAACCTCGGCATACCTTAGAAAGGTATCTTCCAAGGTTTTTAAAAGGTCTTCTTTCTCTGAAAGATATCCGATTTTATTAATAAAGTCTAAATATTCTTTATATCTTTTTACCTGTTTTTCGTATTCTTCTCTAACAACCAATACTTTACTTATTTCTCTTGCATTAATAATTATTAATTTTCGACTATTAATAACAACTCCCTTGACTTTAATTTCCACAGTATAAACATTATCATATTTGTCTTTATATTTCCTTTCTCCTTCTATAGTTAATCCTTTACTAAATATCAAATCAATGTTCTTCTTTAATTCTTCTGGTGATAAAAGTACAATATCGTAGATCTTTAAATTTTGTAAATCCTCATCTGTATAACCAAGAAATTTTTTAAAAGATTCATTAGCAAAAACTATGTTCCCGTTTTCATCGATGACAAAAATTAGGTCTAAAGAATTATCTAAAAAAGTCTTTAGGAAACGAAGTTCCCGTTGTAATTCTTCTTCTTTTTGTAAGTAAGATGTTAGATCTTTAAGAAAAATTTTTATTTTTGCCTCTCTTTTACCTACATCGATATAGGTTGCAGAGATTTCATATGTTCTTCCTTTATTGTCTTTGATTATTTCTTTGTATAAAAATCTACTCTTAAGCAATGCTCCGTAGACCCTATCCCAAACCTTGCTATCAAATAAATAATAGATTTCTTTATTCAAATAATCCTCACCAAGATTGTTCTTAGCAAACTCGTTCATCCAGGTTATTTTGCATTCTTTTTCACAATCCGTTAGCTCTAAGACTATTTCAGGAATTAAATCTACGAATTTTTTAAAATTTCTTAAGGATTCTTCTAAAAATTCTGCATATGTTTGACTAAGATTGTCGATCATATCTCGTTGAGATAGAATTTGAATAGCCCTTCCTTCGTTATCAACTACTAATAAATGTCTGATACCATGTTCCTTAAACAAGTTTACTGCTTTAAGAATAGGCTCGTTCATCTTGATAGTTATCACCTTCTTTTTGCCGATTTCTATAACCTTTTTATCAAGGTCTTTAGGCTCTAAATTAAGAATATCTCTTTCGGTAATGATCCCTATAGGATGTTTATTTTCGTCAAGTATTGGTATAGCTCCAACATTATACATGGACATTTTACTTAAAACTGACTTTACAATCTCGTCGGATGTAGCATAGATTAAATCCATACTTTTACTTTCTACAAGGTCTCTAACCTTACCCTCACCACGGAATATCTCAGCTTCAGAAAGCTTTATAAAATCTTCTTGAGTAAACACACCCTTGAAATACCCTTCAGCATCAACAACGACCAATCTCCTAATGAAATTTTCTGTCATCAGTTGAAAAGCCTTAAGAACTGTGTTGTTTTCTTCAATCTTAATAAGGTCCCGCTTGATTAAAGGAGTGATAGGGGCATTGAGAGGATAGTTGCTAAATAGGGCTTTAAGGATGTCCCTTTCCGTTATTATTCCTACGGGGCGTTTTTCTCTTAAGATTATGGCAAAGTGATTATTAGACCTACGAAATATCTCTATAAGCTCTTTAAGAGTTGCCTTTTCTTCTACAGTTAAAACTTGCTTTTTAACGAATTTTTTAACTGGAAACTGAAGTTGATACATTGTTATGTCTTCCTTACCTTTTTAAGCCAAGCCATAAACTCCTCATAACTCAAAGTATTGAGAAGGTCTTCCTTCTCGCACCAGCCTCTTCTTGCTACCGCTGTTCCTAAACTGAGATAGTTCATCTGGTCTACGATATGGGCATCTGTCCCGATGATGAGCTTAATCCCCATATCCCGCGCAGTGCGAACATAGATATCAGGAAGGTCAAGCCTTTTATAGTAGGCGTTGACCTCCAAAGCTTTTCCGTAGTTTTTGGCAGACTCAAAAACCTCTTTTAAGTTTACAGCATAGGGCTCACGCTCACCGATAAGCCTTCCCGTTGGATGAGCAACGGCATGAACCAATGGGTGTTTTAAAGCAGAAATTATCCTTTCAGTGATCTGTTTTTCATCCTGCTGAAATCCGGTGTGAATGGCTGCGATAACAAAATCAATCTCCTTCAAGACCTCATCCGGATAATCTAAGGTGCCGTCAGAATTGATATCAACTTCTGCCCCAAAAATAAGCTTTATTTTTTTGCTTTTTTGATTTAGCTCTTCAATATGCCTTTTCTTTTTAAAAAGGTCTTCAACTGGAACTCCGCCTGCAACCTTTAGACCCTGCGAATGGTCGCATATGGCAACCCAAGAAAGCCCAAGCTTTTCCGCATAGTTCATTATTTCTTCAAGGCTTGAAGCCCCATCGCTATACTTAGAGTGGACATGGGCATCCCCTATGACTTCGTGATACTCTACAAGCCTTGGAAGCCTCCCTTCTAAAGCTGCTTCTATCTCACCTTGGTCTTCTCTTAGCTCAGGAGGGATCCAGGGAAGCCCCAAAGCTCCATAAACCTCCTCTTCTGTCCTTCCGGCGATCCATTCTTCTCCACGATAAACTCCGTATTCGTTGATCTTAAGCCCCTTCTCTAAGGCTAATTCTCGGACCCTGATGTTATGAGCCTTTGAACCAGTAAAATAGGCTAAAGCAGCTCCCCAAGAGTTTTGAGGGACAACTCGAACATCCATCTGAATTCCTATTTTTAGCCTAACGCTCGTCTTTGTTTCCCCAAAGGCGATGACTTCTTCCACCTGAGGAAGGTTAGCAACAAAGGACATTACCTTTTCTGGTTGGTTAGATGTTATTAGGACATCGATGTCCTTTACGGTTTCTTTCCTTCTTCTTATGCTTCCTGCGATGGCGATGTTTTCAAGGGGTGCCTTGCTTTTGATTAGCTCAACGATTTCTTCTGCATACGGCAAGATCTCACCGAGGGGACGCCTTCCTCGCTTTTCTTTTAAAAGCTTAATGCCCTTTAAGATGTTTTCTTCGGTCTTAAATCCAAACCCTGGAAGCCTTGCGATTTTATGCTCAAGACAAAGTTTTTCCAATTCCTCAAGGGTTGTTATCCCAAATTTGTCGTATATGGCTTTAACTTTTCTTGGCCCAAGGCTTGGAATTTGCAAAAAAGTTAACAATGCCGGAGGAATTTCCTTTTTTAGGTCTTCAAGAAGGGAAAGCGTTCCGGTTCGAAGAATTTCTTGAATTTTACTGGCTAAATCAGCTCCAATTCCTGGAATGGAAGTGAGCTTCCCCTTTTTGGCAAGCTCCTCAACATCAACGCCTAAAGCCTCGATAGTTTGAGCTGCCTTCTCATAAGCCCGAATTCGATAGGGATTATCTCCTTTTATTTCAAGAAGTTGGGCAACCTGTCTAAAGATTTCCGCAATTTCCTTATTTTTCATCTTGTAATTT
>WYEG01000026.1 GCA_009903935.1 Caldimicrobium sp.
TTTGCCTTGGGCTGAGGTAAAAGTTGAACATAATGGTGAAAAAATTGTTCTCTATACTCTAAACGAAGAAGCAGCCAAAAAAGTCCTACAGGAGGCACCTAAAAGTCCTTCTCACTCTAAAAAAAAGAAGTAAAATAATTTAGCTTTTCACTAAGAGAAAAAAAGGGCAGTATTTATCATGAAAAAAAGGCTAATTTTTATCACCCTTTGTTTTTATCTACTTTTTAGTTTTGGGCCTCTTTTTGCCCAAAATTCTATCGTAGTTTCTGGTTATCCTTTGTTTAGCCTTGCAAATTTTCTCTTCCCAAAGGCTAAAATATACTCCATACTGCCACCGAAAGGAGATTTTCATCACCACGAGCTAAAACCAAAGGACCTACAGGCTATCAAACAAGCAGATTTAGTAATCATTGTCGGGACAGAGCCCTGGGCAAAAAGGGTGTTTAGCTTAAAATCAGAGAAAATTTTAAGCTTAGCAAGACCCGAAGAGAAACCCAAGGACCCACATCTTTGGTTTAGCCTTGATAGAGTTGAAAGACTCGTAAAAGAGCTTTCCAGGTTTGCTGAGAAGAAAGAAGCAGAAAAGGTTTTAGCTGAAGTTCAAGATTTAAAGAAGGAAAGGGCAAAGCTTGCCTCCTGCAAGAATAAAACTTTCTTCCATCTTGGACACCGGGTTTTTTATTATTTAGTTGAGGGGACAGGAATTGAAGAGGTTCCTCTGGTTCCAGCACACCAACATGGGGAGGTTTCTCCTGGAACCCTAATGAAATTCCTTAAAGCCCTTGAAGCAAAAGGTATAAAGCGAGTTCTTGTAAGCTCATCTGAGTTTAAGAACTATGAAAACTATTTTAAGACCAAGGGCTATGAAGTAATTCCTGCCTATTCAGGGGATGAGCCGATTATAATTTCTTATCAAGATTTTATTAAACATAACATACTTGCTATAAAAAAAGCTTTATACTGTGAGGAGTAGATATGAGCACAAAGCTAAAGATTAAAATCCTTTTGGTTATCCTTTTATCCCTTTTGGCTTTTATCCTTTTACTTCCCACCTTTGTTTTAGACCTTCCACCTTGGTTTACGAAGTATGTTTACCGAGGTGCTTTAAAGCTTGGGCTTGACCTGAAAGGTGGGGTTCATCTGGTCCTCAAGCCAGATTTTGATAAAGCTTTACAGAATCAGTTTGAAAGCTATCTTCACGACCTTGGTAACTCTTTAAAAAAGCCTGGTTTTTCCTTTGAAGTTCAAAAGGAAGGGTTGCAAGCTATCATAAAGCTTAAAGATGATAAAGGAGCTAAATACCTAAAAGATGAGCTCTTGAAAGGACTTAAAGATTTAACCTTGGTTAGCGAAAAAAGGGTTGGGGATGAGGTCCATCTAACCCTTACTCTTTCTCCAGAAAGGATAAGCTTTATTCAAGAAAACTTAGTAAATCAAGTTCTTGAGGTTCTACGAAATCGTATTGACCAGTTTGGTGTGGCAGAGCCTATCATCACAAAACAAGGAAAGGATAAGATCGTTGTCCAGCTACCAGGTGTTAAAGACCCAGAGAGGGCTTTACGGGTTATCGGTCAAACCGCTCAACTTGAGTTTAAGCTTGTTGACGATGAAGCCATGCAGAGGATAGACCTTACTTCCCTTATGAATTCTTTGCTTCAGAGCGGAAAAGTCAAGGACCCAGAAAACATAGAAGAATGGCGTAATACCTTAAGACCCTTTCTTCCACCAGATACTGAGTTTTACTTTCTTATCGAAAAGGATAGAGAAAAGAAAGGGCTAAAAAGGATTCCTATCCTTCTTAAAAAAGAAACTCTTCTTACCGGAGAATACATAAGGAATGCCCAAGTAAGGATCAATCCAGATTTTAACGAGCCCTACGTTTGGGTCCAGTTTAACGAGCGAGGGGCAAAGATCTTTGAAGCCATAACGAGCGTAAACGTTGGTAAGCGTTTAGCCATTGTGCTTGATGATGTAGTTCGTTCGGCACCTGTTATCAGAGAAAAGATCTCAGGTGGAGAGGCTCAGATAACTGGCTCTTTCACTATAGAGGAAGCTCAAGACTTAGCCATAGTTTTACGGGCAGGAGCCTTGCCAGCTCCAGTAAAAATCCTTTCAAACATAACCATTGGTCCATCCTTAGGAAGAGACGCCATTGAAAAGGGTATATTAGCTGGGCTTGTTGGGGCATCGGCTGTCATTCTTTTTACTATCATTTACTATCGTGTGTCTGGCGTGATCGCTGTCTTTGCCCTGCTTTTAAACATCTACTACCTTTTAGCTTTACTTTCTGCCTTTCAGGCTACGCTTACTCTTCCTGGCATTGCCGGAATAATCCTAAGCATCGGCATGGGCGTTGATTCAAACGTTCTTATTTTTGAAAGAATGAGGGATGAGTTTAGAATAGGTAGAACAGGCTATTCAGCGATTTTTCATGGATATGCCAAAGCCTTTTGGACCATATTTGATGCCCACTTAACAGTCCTTCTAACCTCGTTGATTCTTTTTATTTTTGGCACAGGACCTATAAGAGGCTTTGCTGTCACTCTTTCGGTCTCGATCATTGTCAACCTCTTTACAGCCATTTTTGTAACCAAGCTTTTCTATGAATACTACTATGAAAAAGGGAAAAGCTTTAACCTCAAGTTTATGCAGATTTTGACTGAGCCCAACTTTGACTTTATGAGATGGAGAAAGTTTTTTGGTATCCTTTCAATAATCCTAAGCCTAATTGGGGTTGCGGGGGTTGTTTCTGCCTTTTTAGGTAAAGCTAACCTGGGCATAGATTTTACAGGGGGAACGATCCTTTACCTAAAAACCGAAAAGGAACCTGAGCTTGACCGTATTCGCGAGGTGTTAGCTAAGGCTGGGCTAAAAGAATTTTCCCTTCAAGATGTCAAAGGAGAAAAACTGATACTACTAAAGTTTAAGAGCGAAAAGGAAAGTTTAACCGAAGAAGTGCAGAGAATCCTGAACGTTTTGACATCAGGACTACCTGAGTATAAATTTCAGGTTTTAGCCAAAGAAGAAATCGGGGGAGTGATAAGCTCTGAGCTTAAGAACAAAGCCTTTTATGCTATCATTGGGGCTTTAATTGGGCTCATCTTATATCTCACCTTTAGGTTTAACTTTTACTTTGGTTTAGCCGCGGGTTTAGCAACATTCCACGATGTTTTAGCCGTCTTTGCTATTTTCTATTTGCTTGGAAAAGAGATAAACCTTCTATTTATCACAGCCCTTCTTACTATTGCCGGATACTCGCTAACAGACACCGTGGTTATTTTCGATAGGATACGCGAAGTCATTTTGAGGGGGGATAAGCTTAACTTTATCTCCTTGGTTAACAAAGCTTTAAACGAGGTTCTGTCAAGAACCATTATAACCACCCTGACCACCCTTTTTGGTTCGGTTGCTCTTCTGCTATTTGGAGGTGTAGCCTTAAGAGATTTTGCTTTAGCATTAACTTTTGGGTTTATCGTTGGGACTTATAGTTCAATATTCATTGCCTCGCCTCTTTTAATGCTTTTCCATAAGGGTAGAGTGCCAGAGCTCAAACCTAAGGAAGAAATAGTGTAAAATTAAACATAAATTTAAACTGAAAAAAGGAGGGGTAGGAGATGCCAATCTATGAGTTTGAATGTGAAGAGTGCGGTAAGGTCTTTGAAGAGCTTGTTTTGGGAAGTAATGCCTCTAATGTAAAATGTAAAAACTGCGGGAGCCAAAAGATAAGGAAACTGATCTCCCAGGTTGCCTTTAAATCAAGCGGTAAATTTGTTTCGGCGTCCTCTTCAGGATGCAGTGGCTGCTCAGGTGGTTCTTGTAGCACCTGCAAATAGGAGGTAAGCACATTGCATTTACGAGTTGGCACAAGAGGTAGTAAACTTGCCCTTGCCCAAACTGATTGGGTGATTTCTAAATTAAAAAGCTTTTATCCTACCCTTGAGGTAGAAAAAGTCATCATTAAAACAACGGGTGACAAAATCCTTGATAGTCCTTTAAGTAAAATTGGGGGGAAGGGGCTTTTCGTAAAGGAAATCGAGGAAGCTCTTTTGCGAGGGAAGATAGATTTTGCAGTCCATAGCATGAAGGATGTCCCTTCACAAATACCTAACGGTCTTGAAGTAAGCATCATTCCAAAGAGGGAATCTCCTTTTGATGTTTGGGTCTCAAAGTTTGACAGTGTAATGAGCCTTCCCTCTTCTGCTAAGGTTGGAACAAGTAGCCTTAGAAGAAGCGTTCAAATAAAAAGATTACGAAAGGATTTGGAAGTTCTGACCCTTCGAGGAAATGTTGATACAAGATTAAGAAAGGTTAATGAAGGCTCATATGATGGGATCATCCTTGCTGAGGCTGGTTTAAAAAGACTTGGAATAAAGGTAGAATATAAAAAATTTTCTTTAGAAGAAATGATCCCTGCCGTAGGGCAGGGCGCCTTAGGCATTGAGATAAGAAGTGAGGATAAGGAACTAAAGGAACTTTTGCTTAAAGCTTTACATTCACCTGAGACATCTCTTTGTGTTACTGCGGAAAGGGCTTTCCTTAGAGTCATGGAGGGAGGATGTCAAGTTCCTCTTGGGGCTTATGCCTATCTTAAAGACGGAGAGCTTTTCATAATTGGCTTTATCAGCGACTTACAAGCTGAGAGATTTTACCGAGAAGCTATGCAAGGTCCGGCGCACGAAGCAAACAAGCTTGGGGAAGCCTTGGCAAAAAGGCTATTAGACCTCGGGGGTAGGGATATTTTAAAGGAATTGATTTAATTTTTTTATAGGAGTTAAAGTTATGCCCAAGAAAGGAAAAGTTTATCTTGTTGGGGCAGGCCCAGGGGACCCTGGTTTAATCACCCTCAAAGGGCTAAAAGTCTTAGAAAAAGCGGATACGGTGATCTATGATTATTTAGCAAACCCTGAGCTTCTCTCCCATTGTCGTGAAGATGCGGAGCTAATCTATGTGGGTAAAAAAGGCGGAAGTCATACCATGTCTCAGGAGGAGATAAATAAACTCCTTGCGAAAAAAGCCCTTGAAGGAAAGCTTGTAGTTAGGCTAAAAGGGGGGGACCCCTTTCTATTTGGTAGGGGAGGGGAAGAAATTGAGGAGTTGATTAAACATGGCATTCCTTTTGAGGTTATCCCGGGAGTTACTTCTGCTATTGCTGTGCCAGCCTATGCAGGGATACCTGTTACCCACAGGAACTTTACTTCAACTTTAGCCATAGTTACAGGGCACGAAGCTGAGGGCAAGGAAGAAAGTAGGATTGATTTTAGCGCCTTAGCTAAACTCGGCACCCTTGTCTTTCTTATGGGTGTTAAAAACTTGCCTTATATCGTAGGAAATTTGATCAAGGAAGGAAAGAGCCAAGATACCCCTTGTGCGGTTATTCAGTGGGGAACAACGCCAAAGCAAAAAGTAGCAACCGGCACCTTAGAAAACATAGTTGATAGAGTTGCCGAAGCTGGCATTACGGCTCCAGCCATTATCGTTGTGGGAGAGGTGGTGTCCCTTCGTGAGAAGTTTAAATGGTTTGAGAACAAGCCTCTTTTTGGGAAAAGGATCCTTGTTACGCGCACAAGAGAGCAGGCAAGTAGATTAAAAGAAGCCTTGGTTGAGCTTGGAGCTCAAGTCTTTGAAGTTCCAACCATAAGAGTAGAATACATCTTAAACGATGAAACCTTGACCAAACTTAAGGAACTTCCAAAATACGATTGGTTGGTCTTTACTTCGGAAAACGGAGTTTTAGCCTTTTTCTCAGCCCTTGCTAAATTGGACCTTGACCTAAGGTTTATAGCAAATCAGAAGGTCGCCGTCATTGGACCAGGAACAGAGTCTGCATTAAAAAAATACTTTATTAAACCAGACCTTATACCTGAGAAAGATTACACCCAAGAGGGGCTTTTGTCAGCCTTTTCTTCAGTAGAATTAAAAGGAAAAAAAATACTTTTGCTCAGAGCAAAGGTAGCAAGAGATGTCTTGCCCAAGGGTTTAGCAGAGCTCGGTGCTAATGTAGAAATTTTACCCATCTATGAAACAAAGCTTCCCGAAGAAAGTAAAGAAAAGCTTTTATCGATCCTTAGGCAAGGGGTAGATGTTATCACTTTTACGAGCTCTTCCACAGTGGAGAACTTTTTTAAACTCTTAGAAGGCACGGAAGTTAAACCCTCTAAGGTTTTGTTTGCTGTGATAGGACCTATAACAGCAAACACTTTAAGACAGTATGGGTTTGAGCCAGAGATCATAGCTAAGGAAAACACTATACCAGGGCTTGTTTCCGCAATCCTTGAATATTTTGAAAGAGGGTAGGGACGAGGTATGAAAGAGGAGATAAAAAAGGCTTTATCCATATTAAAAAGAGGGGTTGTTGACCTGATTGAAGAAGAGGAGCTTATCGCTAAGCTTGAGAGGTCAATCAAAGAAGGTAAACCCCTTAGGATTAAGGCTGGTTTTGACCCGACCGCTCCGGACTTACACCTTGGGCATACTGTGCTTCTTCGAAAGCTTAAGCAATTTCAAGACCTTGGTCATGAGGTGTATTTCTTGATCGGAGACTTTACCGCCATGATCGGAGACCCAACCGGAAGGTCTGAAACACGAAAAGCCTTAAGCAGAGAACAGGTTTTGGAGAACGCAAAAACCTATAAAGAACAGGTTTTTAAGATCCTTGACCCAGAAAAGACTAAGGTTGTGTTTAATAGTAGTTGGTTTTCTCGCATGACCGCAGAGGATATCATAAGGCTTTGTGCAAAGTATACCTTAGCAAGGATCCTTGAAAGAGAAGATTTTAAAAAGCGTTATCAAGAGGGTATCCCCATCTGTCTTCATGAACTAATTTATCCTCTCTTCCAAGCCTATGATTCTGTGGCTTTACAAGCTGATGTAGAGCTTGGGGGAACAGACCAGCTTTTTAACCTTCTTATCGGAAGAGACATCCAGCGGGAGTACGGGCAGGAGCCCCAGGTGGTTATGACTTTGCCCTTGCTTGAAGGTCTTGATGGCGTCCAGAAGATGAGCAAAAGCCTTGGAAACTATGTAGGTATTATGGAACCACCCTTTGAGATGTACGGAAAGCTTATGTCCATACCTGACCACTTAATGTGGAAGTATTTTGAGCTTTTGACGGATATCCCTCTTGAGGACGTGGCAAGGATGAAAGAGGAAGTAGAAAAAGGAGTTCTACATCCTAAAAAGGTCAAACAGCTCCTTGCGCGAACGATCGTTTCTCAATACCATAGCAAAGAGGATGCTAAAAGGGCTGAAGAGGAGTTTGAACGTGTATTTAGTAGAAAAGAAGCCCCAACCGAAGTTGAAACCGTTGAAGTTAAGGCCGGCACAATTTATTTGCCCAAGTTTTTAAAAGAGCTCGGAATTACTAAAAGTTCTTCCGAGGCAAAAAGATTAATTGCTCAGCGCGCCATAGACCTTGATCATAAAACAGTTGAATCAGAAGAGATTTCCCTAAGCCCTGGAACTTACTTCCTCCGTGTAGGAAAAAAGAGATTTTTAAAACTTGTAGTATCACCATCTCAGCCTGAGGGATAACGCGGGAAGCTAACCAAACTTAGCAGATGCCTATATTTACTCCCCTTCAGATTGAAAAGCTTGTCGACCTTGCGAGCCAAGGTAGGATCGCCCCGGTATACATCTTCATAGGTCCTTATCCTTTGATAGAGGAAAAGGCTAAAAGAATTTTAGATGTTCTTCTCAACCAAGGGTCTACGCTTGAGGTCTATGATTTAAGAACGCAAGAGGGGAAGAAGGAATTTTCTCAGATTAAAGGCTATCAAGAGGGATTGTTTGGTTTTAGAAAGGTTTATTTAGTCTATGGTGCTGAAGAGATCTCACAAAATAAGGCAAAGGAGATGATAGAAAATCTTTCCCGTTATGAAAAGCCACCTTTTAGTTGGTTTTTACTTTCTGAGAATTTCACTGAGGCTCATCCTTTATACCAATACGCTACGGAAAAAGGGGCCATCATTCCTTTCCCCAGCCGAAGGAAGGAAGACCTTCTTGAGATGGAGCTCACCCATGAGCTTAAGAAGAATAACTGCACCATGAACAAAGAGGTAGCTCAGCTATTTTTATCCCTTGTCGGTGATGACTATCATCATTTCAAAAATGAACTCCAAAAATTACTCCTTTATGTTGGGCAGGGCACTGAGATTTCCGAGAGCGATGTTCTTCAAATCGTTGTCCCCTACTCAAGTTCAGCCCTTTTTTTGATTGGAGATGCCCTTTTTAACAAAGGACCAAATCAAACTCTCAAGCTAATCGAAGGTTTGCTCGATGCCAAAACAGAACCAACGGCTATAATTGCCTATTTATACAAACACTTCAAAAAAATGGAAACTTTAAAAGAGTTTTTGGTCGAACATCCAGAGATTGAGAAGGAAAATTATTATTCTGCGTTTATGAAGAAATGGCAAGAAATTAAGGGTAATCCTGCTATAAGCATATCTCCTATTCTTGCCGAAACCCATCCTTACAGTCTATTCACAATGAAAGCCCATCTCAAAAAAGTAAAAAACTTTGCCCCTTTATTTCAAGCCCTTTTCCAAGCAGAGCTCTCCTTTAAGCGTGAATTTAGAAAACCTGAAGAGGTTTTCCTTAAGCTAATTCTTGACTTATGGAGGTCAATAGAACCACATTAACTTAATGTTTCCCTTAGAAATTTTTCAGTTTTATTATCCAAATAGGGACATTGCGCGGGGTCAGCATCTCCGGTTGTTAAGGCGCTGGCAAAGGCAAGACAACTCAGAAACCCGCATTCCTTGCAGTTAGTTTTAGGCAAAAGCTTATAGATTTCTAACGGGTTTGGTCTTTGAACAGGCTTAAAGCTTGGTTGAATTTCGGACCTCTTCTCCCAAATTCCCTCTAAATAATCTTTTAGGCTTTTCCAAACTTCACATGCCTCGTCTTTGTCAGAAACAAGGGCAAAGCTTACTTCATTTTTAGAAAGAAATACTTTATAATCCTTCCCATTATGCTGATATTTAAAGATGATCTTTTCTTGCGGTTCAAAGTATAAGGTTTTAGCTACTGCCCTTAGATAAGGAAAAAGAGGGGTTAAGTCTATGTCTAACTTGACTAGGCCTTTGTAGCATCCTTTAGCAGGATAGCAATAAGCTTGTTCTAAGCGAAGAAGCTCATCTTCATTCATCAAAGATGGAAAAAATTTCTCTTCCATGGTTTCTCAAAAAATTAATCCTTTTTTCAAAGTCTTCAAGCCTCTCGACCTTAAATCTAATCTCTACATCCCTTTCCTCCAAGTACGGGACATACTGGACCTCAATACCCTTAGCCGTAAAAAGGCTTTTTATTTCCTTAAGCCTTTTCCATTTTTGACTATAAAAGGGATAACGAAATTTCATAAAAGCTTCTTTGTAAGCCTTCTTTTTCTGGTTGTAGTCTTCAAGGTCTAAAAGTTGAGATAATTCTTCTAAAAATTCTTCTAGCTTATCAACCCTCATTAAGTCATAGGCTAATTCAAAAAGCTCCCTTTGCTCACTAAAGCTTAAAGAAAGTTTTACACCAATGTTTAAAAGATTCAAAAAAGATTTTTCATCAAAATTTTCACAATACTTCAAAATTTGAGGATTAATCTTCTCATTTAAGATTAATTTTTTATAATCTTCATTTAACTTATTGATAACAAGTAAAGTTTGAATAGTATTTAGATGAGCTGGAAGGTTTAAAAGGTTTAAAGTTTTTGGTATTTCATCTTCAGATAAAAGGTGGTAAACTTTGTTGAAAAAAGTTGCCTTTTCTACAAGATTTAGAGGACGAAATAGATTAGACTGAAGAGAAATAAAAAACAAATCTTTATCCGAGTATCTATCCTTTAAGATTAGGCAAGGAAGATACTCAAATTCAAGCTCTAAACAAGCTTTAACCCTTCCTTCTCCACAGATGATGATTAGTCCGTCAGGCTTCTCTAAAAGGAGAGGAGGCTGAAGAAGTCCAACCTCCTTTATGCTCTGAATGAGAAAAGAACTTCTCTCAGGGTAAGAGTGAAGGTAATCTCTATTTAAAAGATCAATAGAGGCAAGAGGAACCTCTTTATAACTCTTCACCAGTAAGAACTTTTAAGGCAAGTAAATATTTTTCTCTTGTCTTTTCTACAACTTCGGTAGGAATTTCTGGGGGTGGCGTGCCTTCCTTCCAACCTGTGTTTTTTAGCCAATCCCTTATGTATTGTTTGTCAAAGCTTACCTGAGGTTTTCCTGGCTCATAAGATTCTTTTGGCCAAAAACGGGAAGAATCGGGAGTTAAAACTTCATCAACAAGAATGACCTTCCCGTCATGCAAACCAAACTCAAACTTTGTATCGGCAATGATAATGCCTCTTTCTTCTGCGTAAGATGAGGCTGTTTTATAAAGTTTAAGAGAAAGTTCTTTCAAAGCCTCTGCTGTTTCTTTCCCAACTATTTTGATCATTTCTTCAAAGGTAATGTTTACATCGTGGCTTCCAAGCTCAGCCTTGGTTGAAGGGGTAAAGATTGGTTCAGGCAGTTTATCTGCCTCTTTGAGACCAGGGGGTAGGGGTATCCCGCAAACCATCCCTGTTTTAAGATATTCTTTCATCGCTGACCCAGTAATGTAGCCTCTAACAATGCATTCAACCGGAAAGACCTTTGCTTTTTTAACGATCATGCTCCTTCCTTCAAGGACATCTCGATGCTTTTTTAATACCTCAGGATATTCATCAATGTTGGCAGTGATTAGATGGTTTTCAACTATGTCTTTGAGAAAGTTGAGCCAGAAGAGGGTGAGTTTAGTAAGGATTTTCCCTTTATCAGGGATAGGGGTAGGTAGAACGACATCAAAGGCGGAAATTCTGTCTGTCGCTACGATCAAAAGACTATCGCCAAGGTCATAAATATCCCGTACTTTTCCCCGGTGAAGGAGCGGAACATCTGGTATGTTTGTATAGACCACAGGATTGGACATATGTTTCCCACGGATAGTTTAGGACATTCTTGCTAATTTAGCAAGCTTTCTTGAGCGTTTCTTGAATTTACTTGCCAGTTTACGGTACCTTTCGTATTTTTCAAAATCCCTATTCTGCTTTGCCTCCTCTGCTAACTTTTTAAATTTTTTAATCTTACTTTTTACTTCTCTTAATGAAGCTCCAACTTTTTTAGGCTCTTCTGCGATGCCATATACTTTCTTTAGGGCAGAAATCAACTCCTCTTTTGTCATTCCATGAACGCCTTGAATTTCAGGGATCTGTAAGGCAATTTCCCGAAGTTCTTTAATCGTCATTTTTTCAAGCTTTTTTTCAAGCTTAGGAAGCTCCCTCGTTTCTTCCATCTGCCCCTCCTGTATCTTTAAAATTGGTGCTACTTATTTTACCAAAAAAAACGATTAATTCAAACTACCAAACAGGATAAGATGAAGTGTTTTAAGTCAATGTTCGCTTAATAGTTCATCTATCGGGCTTCGGTAAAAATAAATTTTTAGTTTTTTTGATTTGATTTAAGCAATGAAGTAATAATTTCTAAAGTCTTTTTGCTCCCTCCCGTTAATCTCATGAACATAGCATAAGCTTTTTCGACAAGCCGTTCTCTGTATTCTTTATCCTTTAAAACTACATGAATTGCCTCAGTTAGCCCTTCAGGAGTTGTCTGAAGGATTGCTCCCTCTTTCACAAATTCTGCAACAAAAGGAAAATTATCCATATAAGGACCAACTATCACTGGGACTTTCCAGTAGATGGCTTCAAGCGGGTTTTGTCCTCCATGAGGAATGAAACTACCGCCTATTATAGCCACATCAGCAATTCGGTAAAGGCTTGCTAATATACCTATTTTATCAATTACGACCACCATTTTTTTTCCTTCTTGCCATTCCTTTAACATCTGCTGAGGTTTGTTCTTTAAAAGCTCTGAATACTTAAAAACGATCACATCTTCTGCATCTATAAACTCCTGACAAAGCTTATAAACTCTTTCAAACCTCTCAGGATGTCTTGGCACAAGGAGTAAGCTTGAAGCTTCTTTTATTTGAAGAAAGCTCGTTAGAATAATCTTTTCTTCGCCTTCATGCGTGCTTCCAGCAATGATTATAGGTCTTTTTAAGATTTCTAATTCTTCAAATTTTATAAAAGGTATCGTAATATCAAACTTTAAATTTCCAGTTAGATATAATTTATCAGAAATTACACCTAATGATTTGAATTTATGTAAATAGTTTTCATTTTGAACGCAAATGGCTGAAATTTTATTGAGGATTGGTTTAAAGAAAAAAGACAAAGCTTTATACTTTATAAAAGATTTATCGCTAAGGCGAGCGTTAATTAGAAAGACGGGGATATAATTCGAGGAGACATAGATCATGTTTGGCCAAATCTCTGTTTCCACTAAGACTAAGGCTGCAGGGTTTAGGCTTTTTAAAAATCTCTTGATAACGAATTCAAGGTCAAAGGGGCTGTAGTATACTTTAAGATTAGGATTTTTTCTCATGAGCTTTTCAGCAAAGCTTCTTCCTGTTTCTGTGGTCGTTGTGAGACAAATATTAAACTCCTGCGTTGCCAATTCTAAGAACTTTGTTATAGCCCTTACTTCTCCAAGAGAAACCGCATGAACCCATATAGTTTGCTTATTGTCTCTAAAGTTTGGTGAAGAAATAAAGCCAAATTTTTCTTTAAGCCAAACGAGCCTTCTTTTAGGGTCTCTTTTTCGCAACTCAAGGGGAAAAATCAGAGGCAATAGAAGGAGATGAATAAGACTATAAAATTCTAGTAGTAGCCACATTCTATGCTTAGTTTATTCTTTAAAGATGATAGAAAGTTGGTAGCCTCTGGTTTTTCCGTGATAACGATAACTGTAGTATATATCATGTTGACAAAAGGTACAATCATTAGATACCCATATGTTTTCTTCTGGAACTTTGCTTACTAATGCTTGAAATAGGTTTAACTTAGTAAGATTTAGATGAATCCTACCGTTCAGTCCTAAGATAAAATCCATAAAATTTGGAAAATTTTGCTTAAGCAGGTTTAGAACTTCATTTCCTACTTCGTAGCAACAAGGTCTAATATGCGGACCAATGGCAATCAAAATATCCGTAGGTGTATATCCTAAAGTCAAAATTTTAAGTATAGCTTTATAAAGTATCTGTTTAATGCTTCCTCTCCAACCGGCATGGATGGCTCCAACCAGAGAATTATCCTTAGTAGCTATCAATATAGGGACACAGTCTGCAGTCTTTACTCCAACTATCACCTTAGACAATCGAGTGATTATTCCATCACCTTGAAAGCTTTTCTTAAATGGCAAGGCATCTAAATAAAGCACATCTGCACTATGTATTTGTGATGGCAAAAAAACCTCATACCCTGGATACATAGCTCTCAAAAGTAGGGTAGGGGCTATATTTGGAGCTATAGCCGTGCTAAAAAACCCCTTAATTTTATATTTTTCAAACAATGGAGGATAGAAAAACCTTGGTTTATCCATGCGAATTTAATCCTCGATCTTTTCCAAAAATTCTTTTAGTTTCGGAATAATAGCCCTTATAGCCTTTGCCCGATGACTTATCCTATTCTTTTCCTCCTTTGAAAGTTCAGCAGCTGTCCTTTCTAAATTATACTCAGGCACAAGAAACACTGGGTCATAGCCAAACCCCTGAGTGCCCCTTGGTTCTTCAGCGATGTAGCCTTGCCACTCTCCCTCAGCATAAATCCACTTGCCCGAAGGATGATAAACCACGATTACGCAAACAAACCTTGCCTTTCGTTTTTCAAACGGCACCCCTTCAAGTAGTTTTAGAAGCTTTTTTATGTTTTCCTCGTCTGTTGCCTTATCACCAGCAAACCTGGAAGAGTGTATACCTGGTGCTCCGGAAAGGGCTTCAACCTCAAGCCCGGAATCATCAGCTAAAGTCAAAATATTGAAATGTTTAGCATAATAGCTTGCCTTCTCTAAAGCATTTTCCAAGAAAGTGTTTCCTTTTTCTTCAGGAGACGGAATAGGGGGAAAATTTTTTAAGGTCTTTATCTCCAAGAACCCAAGGTCTTTGAGCATAGGCTCAATCTCCCGGACCTTTCCCAGGTTGGTGGTGGCGATCAAGATCTCTTTAGGCTTCACCAAGCACCTCCTTTTGCTTTTGAATAAGTTCAGTGATCCCTTTAAAGGCTAAATTTTTCATCGCTTCTAATTCTTCCCAACTGAAAAGAGATTTTTCTCCGCTTGCCTGTATCTCAGCGATTTTACCGGATTCGGTCATAAAAAAGTTAGCATCAACATCAACTATCGAATCTTCTTCATAGTTTAAATCCAACAAAAAATCGTTCCCAAGCTTTCCTACGCTTACGCCAGCTAAGTATTCAAGGGTTGGGTCCCTATCAATGAGCCCTTGTTCTATAAGTTTTTTAAAGGCTATTTTTAGAGCTACAAAGGCTCCGGTTGCCGAAGCTGACCTTGTTCCCCCATCAGCATTGAGGACATCGCAGTCAACCCATAGGGTTCTTTCTCCAAGGACGGTTAGGTCAACTACTGAACGCAGAACCCTCCCAAGCATCCTCTGAATTTCAAGAGACCTTCCTTTACGCTGAAGCACCTCCCGGGGAGTTCTGGTCTTGGTTGCCCCTGGCAAAAAGGCATACTCTACCGTAATCCATCCTGTTCCCGTGCCTTTTAGAAAGGGTGGAACCTTATCATCTAAGGAGACAGTAATCAAAACCTTGGTGTTCCCAAACTCTATCAATACAGAACTTAAGGGGTTGGGCAGAAAATCAGGAATAATTTTAACAGGGCGTAGCTTTTCAAAATCTTCCCTACTTCTTGGCATGTTTCAACTCCTTTATGGTAATTGATTTTAAATCAACATGAGGAAGGTAAAATAGAGACCTCTCTAAAACTATCGCCTTACTTGGACAGATGCTTAAACAGTTTAAACATCTGATACATTCTACAGAATTTAACTCCTTAGGGATGCGTAAACTCATTGGGCAGATTTTCTCACAGGCTCCACAGAGGGTACATTTCTTTTCGTTCCATCTAAGCCTAAACAACCCATACTTGTTAAAAATCCCATATATCAAACCAAGCGGACATAAATTTTTGCAAAAAAACCTAAGGTCTACAATACATAGAATTAAAAATCCTAATAATAATGCTGTTTTTAGATAAAAGGTTAAGCCTATATTCTTGGTCAAATGCGGCTGAAGTATTAAATTTAAATACCCAGCTTCCAAAGTCCCAGCTGGGCAAACAAACTTACAAAACCAAACTAAACCATAACCTATTTCAGTTAGGTATAAAAATGGTAGAAGAATAACAAAAAAAATCAAAAAAAGATGCTTTAAATATCTTTGTAAGGAGTAGGGGAGAAGGATTTCCCTTTTATAAAAGGGAATACGATACAAAAGCTCTTGAAAAAGCCCAAAAGGGCAAAGCCACCCGCAGATCACCCTTCCCAAGGCAAGGCTCATCAAAAGTATCAAACCCAAGGAATAAGAAAAAGCTGAAATGAGAACCTGAGTTGGAAGCGTCCTAAGTGAGGCAAAAAGATTTTGGATAATACCTAAGGGGCAGGAAAACCAAGCCATAGGGCAAGAATAGCAATTCAACCCAAAGGAGCAGAAACTTTTAAGAAAACCTGTATAAGGACCCTTTGTGGTTAAAAATTGAAAGGAACTATTCTGAAAGAGCGTTGAAGCTACCTGAATAAGAAAGCGAAGCTTAAAAATCCTCATTTTCTTCAAGTCCCATACAGGAAAGGCAAAGAATTGCACCTCGCGATTGAACAAACTGATAACCTGAGTTTAACAAACCAATTAAAAGGGCAGCTATAGCTATTATCCAAAAGAAGATAGGTATATATTTTAAAAACTTATTCATTCTAACTTCCTCTGGATGTAGGTAGCAATTTCTTCAGCAAACTCTTTCGCCACATTGCTATCCTTTGCTTCAATCATAACTCGGTATTTAGGTTCGGTTCCCGAAGGACGAACTACCACTCTCCCTTCATCTCCGAGTTTTTTTTCTAATTTATTAATGAGGTCTATGAGCCCTTCTATCTCATGAACAGGTCTTTTTTCTTTAACTTTAATGTTTACGATTATCTGCGGGAATTTTTCATAAAGACCTTGAAATTCCGAGAGGGTCTTCCCTTCTTCTTTTAGAATGGATAGGAGCCTTAGCGCTGTAAGCAATCCATCCCCAGTTGTGGTTTTGTCAAGAAATATGATATGTCCAGATGTCTCGCCACCAAGAAGACAACCCTTAGCCTTCATCTCTTGAACAACATACCGATCTCCAACAGAGGTCCTAATAAGCTCAATTCCAAGCTTTGAAAGATATACTTCTAACCCTTTATTCGTCATTACTGTCCCTACTACTATCTTTGGATTAAGCAAGCCCTTTCTAAGAAAATAGGTAGCAAAGATTGCCAAAAGGTCGTCTCCATCGTAAAGGTTTCCCTTTTCATCGCAGATAGCAATCCTATCTCCGTCTCCATCAAGCGCAATCCCAACATGGCACTTTTCTTCCATCACCTTTTTTCGTATTACTTCCGGATACAAGGCTCCACAGTTTTCGTTTATGTTTATCCCGTTTGGTTGGCATCCCACCCTAACAACCTCAGCACCTAATTCTTCAAGCACCAAAGGTCCAATATAATAACAGGCCCCGTTTGCACAATCGATAGCGATTTTAAGACCTTCGAAATCAATGTTTGGAGGGACGACAGATTTTAAATGAATAGCATACCTTCCTATGGCATCCTTAATTCTAAAAGCTCTGCCAAGCTCTTCTTTAGTTGACCTTATCTCTTTAAATCCCTCATCTTCAAGCAAAGCTTCTATTCTTTCCTCAAGCTCATCGGGTAGCTTAAAGCCTGTATGGTCAAAGATTTTGATGCCGTTATCATAGTAGGGATTGTGGGAGGCTGAAATAACAATCCCCGCCCTTGCCCTCATGTCCTTAGTTAAAAAGGCAATAGCAGGCGTAGGGAGAGGACCTACCAGATAGACATCAATCCCCATAGAACATAGTCCTGCTGTTAGGGCAGACTCAAATATGTAGCCTGAGATTCGCGTATCCTTACCGATAATAACCTTTTGGTGCTGACCCAAAGTTCCCCTAAACAAATATCCTATAGCTCTACCTACCTGAAGGGCTACCTCAGGGAGCATTGGGTAGATATTCGCTTCTCCTCTAATACCATCAGTGCCAAAAAGCTTCCGCATGCTAACCCCTCTCAAGAACTAAAGAACAGAGAAGGAAGAATTTTATCGTGATAGATAAACAATTTTAACTTTTTTTGGCTCAATCTCAACCCCATTTTCAAGATTTTCAAGCTCAACATACATCACCTTTTCCTTTTTTAGTTCATCAAGCTCTATAGGAACTGTTTTTATTTGGTTTATATTTTTAATATCATCCCAGCTTCCTTTTACAGTTACAAAGCTTGGTTCAACAAGTAGTTTTGTTTTAACTACTATTTTTTGACTAAATTGTATCCTAACAGGAACTTTTTTAGAACTAATTTTCTTTATTACAACCATAATGTATGATGGAGTGACTTCTTTTATTTTAATATTATTCATTTTTAAACTTTCAATAGGAACTCGCACTTGATATACTCCTTGAGAATATCTTGTAAGGTCGATCTGAAGTTTCAAATTTTTAATATCTGCATTTCTTAAATTACTTCTTGTGGCTTCTAATTTTACATCTACTTGAGATGGATTTAGCTCTACTATATAATTTCCATCTGAAGATAGTCTTGGTTCAATAGGGACTTGGATGATTTTTTCGATGGGTTTTCCCCAGACCACAAAATACCATAGAATAAACGACAAAATTAATGCTAAAATTTTGTATTTATGCTCTCTTTTCATCTTCTTTAACCCGTAATCTTTTCCACCATGGCTGGAGAGTTTCAAATCCCAAAAGTTGAGAAAGCATCTTTCTTAATGTAGCTGGTGTTATGTCTCTCGAAATCTTTCCTCCAACTGCTAATGAGATTTCTCCTCTTTCCTCTGATACGATAACAGCGACAGCATCAGATACCTCCGTTATCCCAATACCTGCTCGATGTCTTGTTCCTAAATCTTTAGCAATATCCGGATTTGTAGAAAGAGGAAGAACTACGCCGGCTGCAACTATTTTTCCACCGCTTATAACAACTGCCCCATCATGAAGTGGGGATTTAGGATTGAATATGCTTATCAATAGCTCTTCAGAAACTTTAGCATCAAGGAGCACGGCTCCTTCAAGATAATCCTTAAGACTTATTTCCCTTTCAAACACGATTAAGGCGCCTACCTTTTTTTCAGCAAGTTTAGTAACAGCTTTTACCACTTCTTCTATACCAAATGAGTATTCAGTCTGAATCCTTGCGATAGGAACTGTTCCTATTTTAGCAAGAGCTTTTCTAATATCATCTTGAAAAACGATGATTATGAGTATTAGTAATGAAGACATAAAAGTATGAAGTATCCAGTTTAATGTTAAAAGTTCTAAAATCTCCGAAAAAAAGTAAAGCAGAATAATAACAGTTAAGCCTGCTAACATTTGTAAGGCTTTTGTCCCTTGAAGCAAAAGAAGAATTCTATATATTAAAAAAGCGACAACTAAAATATCTATTACATCTTTCAACTGTATAGAACGAAAAACACTAATAAAATGTTCAATTTCTTGGGGAAAATTTAAGGCAAACAAGGTTTTCTCCCTTGTAAGGTCTTAAAAACGGCTAAAGCATCTTTATTTATGCTTATATTGTGGACACGGAAGATGTTTACACCCTGAAGGTAGCACCAAAGCGTAACCCCGGCAGTTCCTGCATCCCTTTCATAAGGGGGCTTTTTTATGATTTCACCTATGAACCCCTTTCTTGAAGCCCCAATAAGTATAGGTGAACCAAGCTCTTTAAAGGATGATAAATTCCTGAGAAGGGTAAGGTTGTGTTCAAAGGTTTTCCCAAAACCAATACCAGGGTCGATGATAATTTTTTCTTCCGATATTCCTTGGGAAATCAAGTAGTCTTTTCTCTGATATAGAAAGTCTTTAACTTCCTTTACGACATCATGATAGGTCGGTGAGACCTGCATGGTTTTTGGTGTTCCTTGCATATGCATTATGATAACGGGACAGGCAAAATCTTTAACTACATCGACCATTCTATTGTCAAACCTAAGAGCGCTTATGTCGTTTACTATGTCTGCTCCTTCTTTAAGGGCTAACTCTGCAACCTTAGCCTTATAAGTATCAACGGATATAATCGCCTGGGGGAAGTTTTTTCTTAGTTCTCTTATAACAGGTATAACCCTTTTTAGCTCTTCCTCTTCTGAAACTGGGTCAGCAAAAGGTCTTGTAGATTCTCCGCCTACATCGATGATATCAGCTCCCTCCTGTAAAAGCCTTTCAGCTTGAACTAACGCTTTTTCAAGAGCTAAGTATCTTTCTCCATCTGAAAAAGAATCAGGAGTAACGTTTAATATTCCCATAAAAAAGGGACCTTCTTTCCAATCAAACAATTTGTCCCTAATTTTTAAAGGTTTCAGCATAAAATAAATAATAGCTTTCGAAGGGAATTTTTTTAATTTCCCTGCAGGAGAAGCTTAAACCTTTCAGCCTCTATAGTTTCCTCTTCAAGCAAGGTGTTTGCTACAAGGTGAAGCTTATCAACATAGGTTGTAAGAATAGTCTTAGCCTTTTGATAGCACTCAGTAATAATGTTTCGAATTTCTAAATCAATTAGCCTTGCTGTCTCTTCAGAATAATCTTTTAGCTGAAAAAGCTCCTTTCCGAGAAAGACCTGCTCCTCTGTTTTCCCATAGGTTAAAGGACCTAAGGTTTTACTCATGCCAAATTCACAGACCATTTTTCTGGCGATTTGGGTAGCCCGCTTAAGGTCATCCCTTGCACCTGAGGAAAGCATGTTAAAGATCAACTCCTCGCTTACTCTTCCCCCAAGAAGCACGGTTATCTTTTTTAAAAGATAGTCTTCAGTGTAAATGTGCCTGTCGTCAATGGGCAGTTGTTGAGTAACCCCAAGAGCCATTCCCCTTGGAATAATGCTGATCTTATGAACTGGGTCAGGGTCTGGTAAATAGTAAGCTACCAAGGCATGTCCTGCTTCGTGATAGGCAATAATCTTTTTTTCCTCTTCGCTCATAGCATATCCTTTTCTTTCCTTTCCCATCAATATCTTATCCTTTGCCTCCTCAAGGTCTTCCATATCAACTAATTCTTTTCCTTTTTTAGCCGCAATGAGTGCTGCCTCATTCATTAGATTTTCAAGATTTGCTCCTGTAAAACCAGGTGTGCTTTTAGCGATCACCCTTAAATCCACGTTTGGGGCAAGCTTTACTTTCTTAGCGTAAATTTTTAGGATTGCTTCCCTCCCGTTAACATCAGGAGGGGGAACATAAATATGCCTATCAAACCTTCCAGGTCTCAGCAGAGCTGGGTCAAGTATGTCAGGTCTATTCGTTGAAGCAAGAACAACGATACCTTCCGCGGTGTCAAATCCATCCATTTCTACAAGAAGCTGATTTAGCGTTTGTTCTCTTTCGTCATGACCACCCCCAAGCCCAGCCCCTCTCATCCTCCCCACCGCATCTATCTCATCAATGAAGATTATGCAGGGAGCATGAGCTTTAGCTTGAGCAAAAAGGTCCCTAACCCTTGCTGCTCCAACACCCACAAACATCTCTACAAAATCTGACCCGCTGATGCTAAAGAAAGGAACGCCAGCCTCGCCAGCAACAGCCTTAGCTAATAAGGTCTTCCCGGTCCCAGGCGGTCCAACAAGTAAGATACCTTTAGGAATTCTTGCTCCCAGACGGGTAAACTTGTGTGGGTTCTTTAAAAATTCAACAACTTCTTGCAGTTCCTCTTTAGCCTCTTCAACACCTGCTACATCCTTAAAAGTAACTTTGCTTTCCCCCTCCTTAATCAATCTTGCACGGCTTTTAACAAAGGAGAAAGTGCGGTTTCCTGGTTGCACTTGGCGCATAAAAAGGACCCAAAGTATGATCAACACAAAAAATGGTAGCCAAGAAATAAGAAAGTTTGTGACCCATCCCCCTTGACCATCTGGTTTAACTGTAATCTTTACGTTTTTCTCTTTTAATTTGCTTATTAAATCTTTGTCCTCTGGGAGTATATAGGTTGAAAATTCTTTACCGTCCCTTAGCTTTCCAGTGACATGTTTACCTTCTATAACAACCTCTACGACCTCGTTATTTTCAAGCTTAGACAAAAATTCAGAATAGTTAAGGTTTAAAGTTGGAGAAAGACTCAATTCCTGAAGGAAGTAATTATAACCTACGAGGATCAAGGCTCCAATTATTAACCAAACTAATAAAAGCTTAGATATCCCTTTCATTTTCTACCCTTTATAATTTTTTTTCTTTATAAAAATTCTATATCAATCTCTTCTCAAATTCAAGCGTTAGAGTTTTCTAACCTTATAAGAAGCACATCCCCAGTAGTCTCTGTGGGTCTAAACATAGGATGAATATACAGCCCATAGACAGCGAGTATTTCCCCGTCCTTTTCAACGATTAATAAAGAGTCTCGTTTATAAGCAGGCACCCTTTTTTCCCACAAGAATTTTTTTAATTTTTTATGCCCTAAGCCAGGAATGGATATTCTATCTCCTGGCCTCCGGTTTCTGATAATTATCGGAAAAGCAACCTTATTGGCATCAAGGAGGATAGCCCTTTGTAAAAAAGCGGAGTCAGGTAGGCTTTTTATGCTAATTTTTTCAACTAAAACTTTACCTAAATTTTTAAAAGGCAAATCATAAATCCCAGGGGAGGAGATAACCAATTCAAAGGGTTCTGCAGTGGTTATTCTTTGGCTTATTCTAATATATCCTGGACCCCGGTAGACACAAAAATTCCCGGGTAAACATACAGGACCTTTAGCTTTCCCAGTTAACAGTGTCTCAATTTGAAAAATATGTCGTGAGGTGATTCTAAAAAGGGGTAGCCCCCTCTCATGGAAGGCTAAAAAATATACCCTTCTCCTGATAACTGAAGGAAGTTTTTTTAACTCTGCTAACTTAAGGGCTAAATCGTCATCGATAGTGGCTTTAACTTTATTAAAAGTTTCATGAGCTAAACCTTCTATAAGCTCTTCTTCCTCAGCGATGATGACTGCAGTTTTTCTAACTGCCTCTTTAATCTTGGGATTAAACTCTTTAGCTAAAAAGGGGATTAAAACATGCCTCACTTTATTTCTCAAAAAACGAAGGTCTTCGTTGGTAGGGTCATCCCTCCAACTCAAACCCTTTTCTTGAGCGTATTTTTTAATCTCTTCTTTAGTGAGAAAAAGTAGGGGACGAACTATCAAATCCTCTCTTTTCAAAGGAATACCCGCAAGACCTCTTCTACCCGTGCCTCGGATAATTTTCATGAATATCTCTTCTGTCAGGTCATCAAGATGATGAGCAAGAGCAATCTTTTGAAAGTCATAGATCCTTGCTAATTCATACCAGGCTCGATATCTTAATTCTCGCCCCGCCATTTCAAGGCTTAATCCCTCTCGCTTAGCGTACATTGGAACTGGAGCAGAGGTGATAAAAAGCGGCAATCGTTTTTCTTTGCATAACCTGTATACAAAAAGAGCATCCTCAAGGGAATTTTTCCGAATCCGATGGTCGTAATGAGAGACAAACAGCTTAAGGTTAAAGTGGTCTCTTAGCTCTAATAAAATGTCAAGGAGGGCAACAGAATCGAGCCCAGCTGATACCGCAACAAGGACCCTGTCTCCAGGCTGAAAAAGATTGTTCTCTTCAATAAATCTTTTAATCCTTCGCAGTAGCAAGGTCTAAAAGTTCCTTTCCTTCCCTCTTATGCCTATTAAAAGCAGTCTTAGCAAGACGGATTAGCTCGCCAGAAATATCACGAAGAGGTCTTGGCTCGCCATATTCAGTGTATATAGCCGTAGGAGGAGGAGCTTTTTTAATTTTTAGTTTGGAAGAAAGCTCTTCATAGATTTGTCCTTTATCTTCAGTCTCACCAATCTCTGGTTGCTCACCACTTGATAACTTACTAAAAAAACCCAAAATAGCCGAAATATCAAAGCGTTTGTGAAAGGCTTCTGTATCTTTGACTAATTCTTCATAGTATTCTTGAAATGTCTTTAATTTTTCATTATAAGCCTTTGCTGATTCCTGCAAGTCTTTATAAATTTCTAAAAAGAGCTTAACAAATCTATTTTTAGTAGTAAATGCAAAAGGTGCCCCTAATTTCTTAAACAGTATCTTTTTTATGTTTTCGGATTCCAAGATCTGTTGAAAATAGCATCCCTTTAAATCAAACCCCGTAATTTTTTTGAACTCTTCGATGAGGTCATCATCTCTTAACATCATAACAAGTCTACAAACATTTTTTAGTAATCTTTCTTCAAATTTATCCATTTCTTTGATATCTCTTTGATAGTTCTCCCAGCTTTCTTCTAAAAATTTTTTTTCAGAGAAATACTCTTCAGCAATTTCTCTTTTAACTTCAGAGCTTAAAGTTTCAGCTATATCTTCCCAACCTTTGATAGTACTCATCATTTTCCACCTTCTTTAAATTTAATTTCTGTCACATCTAAATAAAAAACAATCGGACCATTTAATTCTTCATTATTGGTATAAGTGAATTCAGCGATCCTAAGGATAACATTTGGATAAATTTTCTGTTGAATTTTTATGGTCTTCTTTCTATAATCTGTAAGTTTAGTTGATAGGTCTTTTAGAATAGGCTCAAGCTTTGCAATTTCTTCAGTTATTCTTTTTCTTTCATTAATCAGCTTTTCTACATACTTTAGCTTTTCTTCAGTTAACCTTCCCTCTTCTTTCAGCTTCGAAGCTAACTTCAATCCATCATCTATTTTTTTAAGAAACTTATTTAGAATTTCTATTCTTTCAAAAGTTACTAAATACTCGTTAACTATATCGGGATAATAGCCTGCCCCAATTATGGTTAAGGTTTGAGCAGTATGTCCAACTATCTTAACCTCAACATTACCGATTGCCCTAACCTCGCCACCATAAATCAACCCCTTACCCTCAATGGCTATTAGGTCACCCTCCGCAAGAGTATCAGTAAACACTAAATAATCTTTTACATAGAGGTTTCCATGCACCAAAATTTTAGCAAATTCTGCCCCCCTGATTTTAGCCTCACCCCAAACCTCAACAGTTGTATCCTCACCTCTTATTACGCCCTCGGCTATGAAATTACCCTTAACTTCGATTTTAACCTTATTTTCAGTGCATCCTCTTAATTCAAGGTCTCCTTCAACTATTACTTTAAAGCCAAACTTTACATCCCCTTGAATGGTTAGTTTTTTTCCATAAAAATAGATATTGCCTACAGAAAAATCTACATCTCCCTTTAAAACATACTCCGGTAGTACATCAATCTTACCTTTTTCAAAAGTCACTACTCCACTAATCTTTGCCTTTATGAGCCTTTCTTTTTCATCAAGGTAAACATTATCTGAAAGTTCAAAGTTTTTTTCTTCCTTTAAAGGGGGTGGTTGGATCTCTTCTCCAAATACATTAATCCCTGGAGTTGGAGGGGTAAGAGGGTGCCATTTAGCTATCGCTTCTCCCTCTTTGACACAAAGGATTTTTTGAACCTTTTCCCTTAAATCTTCCGCTTTTCCTTCATCTTCAGGAATTTCTTTTATCAAGTCTTCTTCGGTTTTCTTTATCAATCTTTCAAATTTAGGCAGAAATTCTATTCTCTCAGGATGACCTTCTCGTGGGGGATGCCCCATGGCTACGATAAGTTTTCCGTCGAGCTCATCAGGTTCTTCTAAGACAAATTGTATACCCTGAGATATAAGAAACTCTTTAATTTTGGGGTAGTTTTTAAGAAATTTTCGCTTATCCTCCCTTGTTACCAAAGGAGTTTCTAAAAGCACAACCATTTTATCTGAAGTTACTCTAAAGACATAATTATCGTAGGTTAATCCTTCCTCTAGGAAAGTTTTTTTATCAGCTAATTCTTCCTTTTCCAAGGATTTTCCTCTCCCTTTATAAGTCTTTTAATATTATCTCGGTGTTTTATCCAGATCAATAAAGTCAAAGCTAAGCTACTAAAGAAGTATTCTTTAGGGTAGTTAAAAAAATAGATCAAGATTGGAAGAACTAAGGAGAAGGCAAGCGAGCCTACGGATACATAGTTTGTTAAATATACCATTAAAAGAAAAAAAATAAGCGAAAGCAAAGAGGGTAGGGGAGTTAAAACTAAAAAAGTGCCAATGGTTGTAGCTACTCCTTTTCCACCTTTAAGTTTTAAAAATAGAGAATACATATGTCCAAGAACAGCAAAAAAAGCTACTCCAGCATAAAGGCTCGGTGCTTCGTGAAAGCTTAATCCGGTTGCAAATTTAGCGATGAAAAGGGCAATAATCCCCTTTCCGGCATCTCCAAGGAAAGTAATAACGCCCCATTTTTTGCCAAGAAGCCTTGCTACATTCGTAGCCCCTGGATTTTTACTTCCAGCTTTCCGCGGGTCAACCCCTTGAGGAAGACTTACAACCAAGGCAAAGGGAATGGAACCTAAAAGATAGGCAAGTAAAAGGAAGGGGAGGGGGTTCACAAATTTTAACCCCCTATTGCCTTAGGCTTGAGATACCGGATAGACGCTTACCACCTTTTTTCCGTGTCTGGTTTCAAACTTAACCACGCCGGGAATCTTAGCAAAGATTGTATAGTCTCTGCCAAGACCCACATTAAAACCTGGATGAACCTTAGTGCCTCTCTGACGAACGATAACCTCGCCAGCCTTCACAAATTGACCGTCAAACCTTTTTACTCCCAGGCGCTTTGATTCTGAATCTCGTCCGTTTCTTGAAGCACCACCCGATTTTTTATGAGCCATGCTTTCTCACCCCCTAAACAACGATTTCTTTAATCTCTACCAGAGTATACCACTGTCTATGCCCCTTTTTTCTTTTATAACCCTTTTTGGGCTTCTTTTTGAAAACTATGACCTTAGGACCCCTTGAGTGTTCTAAAATTTTTGCTACAACTTTAGCCCCTTCCACTTTGGGTTGTCCAATCAAAACTTCATCTCCTTTGTTAACTAATAAAACCTCAGGGAACTCAATTTCTTGGGATACCTCTCCTTCTATCTTTTCGATGACAAGCTTCATGCCCGGCTCCACAACATACTGTTTCCCACCAGTCTTGATAACCGCAAACACAAGACCACCTCCCAATTTTTTCTTTTTTAATCTATAATAAAAGCAAAGGATGTCAAGTAGTAAACTTTCATTAACTAAGAGTTCTAACCTATGAGCTATCGCTGGCAACCGCCAAGTAAAAACTTTAAACCACTTTGGGAGGGCAAAATGCTTGAAAAGATCGACCTTGGCAACGGTTTAATTTTGGAAATTTGGGATTATTCAAGAAAGCTTGCTGGAGACCGCTGGTTGGTTGGTTTTCTCGCTCAAGTAGGAGTTAAACCAAGACGGGAGGATTTTTCATCAACCTTTTATTATGAACAGTTCCTTCAAAAAACAGATGGTTTCCTTTATTATCGCTATCAAAAGGAAAGAACCTTTATCCCTGAAGGAGAAGTCTCAGCTATCTATCAAAGCCTAAAAGAGAATTTTTTAAAGGCTGTGCTTCCATACATCACGAGACCAGGCTTTAAAGATAAGCTTATCGCCACTGAGGTAGCAAACTTTGAAAAAAGAGTAGACTGGGAGCTTTATCTTCAAAAAAAGGAAGAAGAGGAAGCAGAATTAGAAGAAAAATATAAAAATAAAGAATTTATTTAAACTTGACAAAAGCAGAGGTTTTCTATTTTAGCTATACTGGAACCTGCAAAAAGATCGCCAAATTTTTAGGAACTGAGTTAAACCTACCAATTAAAGAAATTAAGCCACCGAGATTACCTTACTTAGCCTGGCTTGCCTTATCTTTTATCCCTGGGGTACCTATACCCTCAAAAGTCCCCCTCCCTCAAAGCGAAAATTTAATCCTTGTCTTTCCGAAATGGACCATAAACTGTCCGCCCATCACCTATTTTTATTTTCTTTGTAAAAAAAGGGGCGTGAAATTAAAGAAAATTTTGCTCATTATTTCCTACGGAGGATTTAGAGAAGAGCCTTACGCTAAGCATTATGTAAGAAAGTTTAAAGATTTAAGCGATGAGATTAAATTGTTCCTAATAAAAAGGAAGGAAACAGAAGAAAAACTACCATCCTTGCTGGAATGGATAAAGAAAAATTTAGAAATTTAGCAACAGAGATTGATTATGAACTTTTCCTCGGGGTTGACCTTGCAGGCTCTGAAAAAAGGAATACTGGCATATCTTTTATAGAAAACAATTCGATCGTAACATGTATTATTAGAAATGAAAAAGAATTATTTAAAATTATGCAAAAATTTCAGTTTATTTATATTGATGCCCCACTAACTCTTCCTCATGGAAGGAACTCGCTTGAGGTTAGGAACGAGCATCATTTTAGGGAGTGCGACCTACTTTTAAGAAAGAGGGGGATAAAATTTTTTCCCATTACCCTTGGTCCGATGAGGATGCTTACTCAGCGAGGTATGCAGCTTAGGGAAATGCTTTCTAAGCTTGGTAAAGAGGTCTATGAGGTATTTCCGGGAGCCTTCTACGATGTTTTTGGAGTAAAGCGTAAAGACAGAGATACCATACAGGCTCTCTATAAAACATTAAGCGGGTTTTTTGGTTTAAGCTTAAAAGTAGATTACCCATCGCAGGATGAACTTGATGCCATCGCCTGTCTATTTACAGGTTTTTTTCACAAATTAAACCTTGCAGAATGTCTAACAGGAATTGACGGAACTATCATTATTCCAGCCCTTGAGGTAAAAGAGCTTTTAATTTTTCGTTAATCGTTATTTCCCAGTTTTTTTATCTCATGTTTCCGGGTCTTTATTTTTCTACCACTATTTTTACTACTAAGTAAAAATCGATCAAACAGAAGTAATAAGAAAAATAAAAAATTCACACTATACTTGACAAAAATTTAAAATCTTGTTATTCTATTAAACAAATGTCCAAGGAGGAGGGTTATGAAGGTTCCTACCTTTTTGCGCTTAGTTCAAGGGATTTCTGGACTTCTTTTATTTTCGAACCTTGCATATTCTGCGGAAGTTTCAAGCTTTGATAAAAGAGAGGTAGAACTCGAAGAGGTAGTAATTAAAGAAAAGAAGATAGTTCTTCCTACCAAACAAGCTGGAGAAACTGTTTACACTGGGGTTGAGGTAACTAAAAGAGGGATGGAACTTTCTGGGATAAAAGGAACGCTTAATGTGTATGAAGTTCTTAGCATCCTGCCTGGAGTTGTATTTGAAAGCTCTGACCCAAGCAATCTCGCTGCTGAGAACACTAATGTAAGGATAAGGGGAATTAGAGGTTATCTTGGAGGGTTGACGGTTCAAGGCATCCCAAACTATGGGGCAAACCCCATAGGTCCGCGGTCCTATGTCTATGACCTTGAGAATTTTGAAAGCATAGCGGTTTACAAGGGTGCTATTCCAGCTGATTTTGGGGTTGGAGTTGGCAACAGGGCTGGGGCAATCGAGCTCAGACCAGCTTGGGCTAAGGAAAAAACAGGTATAACATTATCGCAATCCTTTGGATCCTTTAACTTTTACAAGTCCTATGTAAGGGTAGACACAGGCAAGCTTCATAACCTTGGTTCAAGGTTATCCGCAGCTTATTCATATACAGAATCTGATAAATGGAAAGGACCAGGAAACCTTGGACCAAGAAACAACCTAAATTTAACCTTTGTTCAACCCATTGGAGAGCACCTTGAAGTGAAGATTTTTGCCAACTTCAACGAGATAAACTACGACAAGTATAGGTATTTAGATTATTCTCAGGCAAGAGATTTAGAGAAGCACCGTCGGCTTGATTTTAACAAATGGCTAACGGGTAATCCAACACAAGATTATCTTTATTACAAATACAATAAGGCCAAGCATCTTAACAGAGACCTATTTGCGGTGATAGATGGCAAGCTTTTGGAGAATGTGACCCTTACTCTTAAGCCATATTACTCAAGCGAGGATGCTAAAATTTGGGATGGAACCTCAAACCTTCAGGGTAGACCAGGCGTTCAAAAGAGAACAAGGGACATCGAAAGAAAGGGCTTTATTGGGAACCTGAATTTAGCGATAAACAATCATTTTGCTGTTATCGGTTATCATTATGAATGCGCGGATATGGATATCTACACTGAAAACTACTTAATAGTAAACGGGACAGGTGCTCTACTCTATCGCGGCTTTGGTGTTTTTGCTACTTCTGGGAAATCTTATATCCACTCGCCTTATATAAAGATTGCAGGGAACTTCGGCAATTTTAACTGGCAGGCAGGACTGAAATATTTCAAATTCAAAGACCCAAGCAGTGAAGGCTTTGTTACTAATACAACTACTTTAAAGCTTCAGAGAGCCCCAGACCTTGATAGGGAAGCAAAAACCTACCACATCTTGCTTCCCACGGTAGGTTTATCCTATAGACTTAACGAAAACATTGAAGCATACTTTAGCTATGGAAGAAATTTTATTAGACCTTATGCTTACTTACCCCTTGTATCCCTTTACAACAGGCTTAGACCTCAATTTAGGAGTGCTGGAATAACTTTGAACGACCTTTTTAAGGGTTTTGATATTGAAAGGTCTGATAACTTTGACTTAGGATTCCGCATGCATGGTAAATTTTTCGACATAACTTCAACGCTATTTTACTCAAAACATAGAAAACTTCTTACTACTATCTCAGACCCAAGAGTTATTGACCCCTCAACAGGGAAACCTGTAAACTATCAACAAAATGTAGGTAGGGCTAAAGGGTATGGGGTTGAAGTAGCAGGAAATCTCTATCTCAGAGATGGCTTGGTTTTTTACTTAAATCCAACTTACAACCACTTGACCTATGATAAAGACATTACCTATGCTGGTAAGACCTTGAAAAGTGAGGGAAAACAGGTTGTAGATGTTCCAAGATGGACAGTAGCTTCTGGTCTAATACTAAATTATAATAACTTCGAAATCATGCCCCAAGTAAGATTTCTAAGCAAACGTTACGGTAATGTCGAACATACTGAGAGAATACCATCGTTTTTAGTCTGTGATTTAAGGGTCAGTTATTTACGGGAAAGGATTGGATTTATAAAGAACTTTAAGGTGTCGGTTGAAGTTGATAATCTTTTTGATAAAAAGTATATTTCAGTGATCAATGCGATGGATGATGCGGTGAGTGAAACTACTTACGGAGTTGGTGCTCCGTTTACGGTAAGAGGAAGCCTCTCCTTTAGATTTTAAGCTAGATTAGGCTTAAGTAAGATTAGGAGGTAGAAATGAAAAAGATTGCAATTTGCGGAAAGGGTGGGGTAGGGAAGAGCTTTCTTACCTATGTTTTAACTAATGCCTTTTTAGACCAAGGTTTTAAGGTTATCGTGGTTGATGGAGATGAGAGTAACTTTTCACTTCACAAATATTTTGGTTTTCCTTCAGCTCCTCAGCCCTTGGTTGACTTTCTGGGAGGAAAACCTGCTTTAAAGGAAGTTCTGAGGAAAAGTTTTCAGTCAAACACTGAACCAACGCTTGAGGAGGTCAACCCCTTCAACCAAAAGACCTTTAAGCTTTCTGATTTCCCAGAGGAGTATGTTTTAAAAAAAGGGAACATGGCTTTGGTTTCCATTGGAAAGATTAGAAAGTCCCTTGAAGGTTGTGCCTGTCCGTATGGATTTTTGACAAAAATGTTTCTTGAAAAAATCGCCCTTGAAGAAGGGGAAATACTTCTTCTTGACACAGAGGCGGGCGTAGAGCACTTTGGTAGGGGAATTGAAAAGGAAGTTGATGCTGTTATCGTCGTTGCCGAGCCTTATCTTGATTCCATTGAAGTAGCGAAAAGAGCTTACAATTTAGCAAAAGAGCTCAGTAAAAGAACCTTTTTTGTTTTGAACAAAGCACCAAATGAGCTTCGGGAAAAAGTTTTAGAATTATGCAAGGCCAATGGATTAGAGGTTGATGCAGTATTTCCTTATTCCTCCAAAGTATATGAAGCTTCAATTTTAGGTAAATTTGGGTTAGTTGATGAAGTAATGGTTCCTGCAAAGGAACTTGCTTCAAGAATATTGCTTCCTACTTAAAGGGGGAACTATGCAAGGAGCCTTGAGATTTAAATTAGCCAAGTTTTTTCTTAGTTGCCTCTTTGTCATCTACTTTTTTGGCGTTTCTCTTGCTAAAAATGAAACCATCAAGATAACCGACCAAGCGGGTAGAGAGGTCGTCCTTCCCAAGAAAATCGAAAGGATAGTAGCCCTTCATGGGACCTTAAGATATATCGTCTATTTGAAAGCCTTTGATAAAGTGGTAGGCATAGAAGGCTTTGAAAAACAAAGGTCTATTCAAGGAAATCCAGCTGTAGGTCGAGCATACTGGAACGCCATAGCTGATAGGATTGACAAGCTTCCAGTAATTGGAGAGGGCGGGCCGGGTAAACTTCCAGATTTTGAAAAATTAATAACAGTCAAACCGGATGTTATCTTCACCCATGAGCCTGACCTTGCAGATATTATTCAAAAGCGAACAGGTATCCCTGTAGTAGTTTTAGCTTCAATAGGAACTCAAGGCTTTAAAATAGAAGATGTATATGAACTTTTAAGATTTTTGGGAATTTTATTAAACAAGGAAAAAAGGGCAGAAGAGCTAATACACTACCTAAGAGCCTGCATAGAAGACTTAAAGAAGCGTTCAGAAAGAAATGGAAGGATGCCAACTGTTTATGTTGGGGCAGTTAGCATGCGTGGCCATCACGGATTTACAAGCACGCAGGCTAACTATCCACCCTTACTTTGGTTAAACCTAAAAAATGTGGTTGATGAGTTAGGAGCAAAAGGACATGTTTTTGTCGACCGGGAAAAGCTACTTTTATGGAACCCTGATTACATTTTTATCGATGCAAACGGTTTTTCGCTCGTTGCGGATGATTACCGTAAAAATAAGACTTTTTATCAACGGCTAAAGGCTGTAAAGAATGAAAAGGTCTACACGCTACTTCCGTTTAATTTTTACAGGGCAAACATTGAGCTTATGCTAATCAACTCCTATTTTATCGGGAAAACGGTGCACGAAAAAGGCTTTGTTGACTTGAACTTCGAGAGAAAAGCAAGGGAGATTTTAAAAACTTTTCTTGGGGTTGACCCCTATGATAACCTTGTAAGCACCTACCCAGCCTTTAAAAAAGTGAAATTTACCGAAAGGGAAATCTTGTTAAAATAATGTCTTTCAAGTGGAGTTTGGGGCTTTTTCTTCTTTTTCTCATGATTTTATTAGCGTTCTTATCCATAAGTTATGGTTCGGTAAATATTTCTTTTTTAGATGTTATGCGTTTACTATTTCAAAAGGATAGAGAGGAGGCTTACATCGTTTGGGAGATAAGGCTTCCAAGAACTATAGGTGGGATATTAACGGGAGCATCCTTAGGTGTTTCTGGGGCAGTGATGCAGAATGTTTTACAAAATCCTTTAGCCTCACCCTTTACCCTTGGTATCTCTCATGGTGCAGCCTTTGGGGCAGCCTTTGCCATAATTGTTCTTGGAGCAGGTAAAACCTTTAATGTAGGACCTGAAGGTTTTTCTATACTTCAGGGAGTGCCAGTAGTTTTTTCAGCCTTTTGCGGAGCTCTTCTTACAGTATTGATAATACTTGGGCTGTCCCTTTTGCGAAGTCTTTCACCTCAAGCCATCATCTTAGCTGGCGTTGCCTTAAGCAGTCTTTTTACTTCAGCGACCATGTTTCTTCAGTATTTTTCAGATGAAGTTAGAGTAGCCTCAACGGTTTTCTGGACATTTGGAGATGTGGGTAAGGCAGGTTGGCAGGAAAATAAAATTATGGCTCTCACTTTTTGTATAAGCTTTGCGTTATTGTGGGTAAATCGTTGGAATTATAACGCCATGCTTTGGGGAGATGAAACAGCTAAAAATTTAGGAACAAATCCTAAATTTTTGAGAATCTTTTCTCTTTTGATTTGTGCCATACTGACAGCAGTGCCCACAGCCTTTTTAGGCATAATTGGGTTTGTTGGTCTAATATCTCCTCATATCATTAGGCTTTTAATAGGAAATGATTATACTTTATTGATCCCTTTTTCAGCAATGGCAGGAGCTGGATTACTTCTTGCCTCAGATTTGTTAGCCCGAACGATCCTCTCTCCCATAGTTCTACCCGTAGGTATCATTACATCTTTCATAGGCGCTCCGGTATTTTTAACTTTATTATTAAGGAGGAATAGATTTTGAGTTTGGAGGTAAAAGGGTTATACGCAGGTTATGACAGAAGCTTAGTTATTCAGGGTATAGATGCAATTTTTTCAGAGGGAAGAGTTAACATAATCTTGGGTCCAAACGGGTCAGGGAAATCAACACTTTTAAAAACCATGGCTAAGGTTCTACTACCAAGAGCAGGCACAATCCGTCTTTTTAACAAAGATTTGCAAAATCTCAGCTTAAAAGAAATAGCAAAGCTCATCGCATATTTACCCCAGCGGTCAAACAACGTTCCTCGAATGACCGTTTTTGAAAGTATACTCCTTGGGAGAAAGCCTTATTTTACATTTGGGCCTGGGAATGGAGACTTAGAAATAGTTAACTCCATCATTGAGGAGCTTAAACTTAGAGGATTTGAGAATAAGTTCGTTGATGAGCTTAGCGGAGGTGAGCTTCAAAAGGTTCTCCTTGCAAGATGCCTGGCTCAAACACCTAAGGTGCTTCTTCTCGATGAGCCTATAAACCATTTAGACCCAAAGAACCAGATAGAGATCCTGGAGATTATTAAAACAACAACTTATAGGGTAAACTTAATCACCTTGCTTGTGCTACACGACCTGAATTTAGCCCTAAGGTATGGCGATGAGCTTTTCTTCATGAAGGATGGCAAGCTCCTCTGGAAAGGATTTACAAGTGAGGTAATCTCTGAGGTCATCGAAATGGTGTTTGAGGTTGAGGGAGAATTAGCAGAATTTTCAAATCAAAGATTATTTATCATTAGCTCCTATAGCACGCCATCTGAAAAAAGGGTTCCCAAAGCTCTGTAAAATTTATTTACAATTCCTATCCGTTAAGTTTTTTCGTTATGAATTTTACATAATATATCTTATCGGAAGTTAAATAAAAAGCGGGACTGCGTCCTGCCAAGCATCCCTTGACATATAGCTATATTGCTATATAGTATTAAATAAAATTCTATGCTTTAATGGGAGGAAGTTTATGAACAGTTTGATAATCCCCCTTGGTATTGCTGTCCTCTCTTTCATCTCTGGAATGCTTGGTTTAGGCGTTGCCTTTGCAGCCATTCCTTTTTTAGGGCTCTTTATGGAAGACCTTGTTCATCAAGTTCAACCATTAAGTCTCCTGTTAAACGGTGTTACAGCTCTTTTAAGCGCTATTGGCTTTGCTAAAAGCAGTTTGGTAGATTGGAGAAAAGCTATTTTACTCGCCATTATTACTACAGTTTCAGCCCCAGCTGGTGCACTCTTAGCTCACTATATCCCTCAAACCATCATCTGGATCATCTATTTTTTTGCGGTGGTCTTCCTTGCTTATAGACTTTTTAAACCCATAAGACCAAAAGAGAAAGGTCAAGAAAATTTTAAGCTTGCTGCAATTTTGGCTATACCTATCTCAGTTTTAAGCGGACTTCTTGGAGTTGGGCCTGGTTTTCTCCTTATGCCAACCCTTATCCTGTGTGGGTTTGACCCGAAACGAGCTGCAGGAATTAACGCCTTTGCAGTATGTCCTCCTTCCTTTTCAGCCCTTATACCCCATCTTAACACGGCTAAATGGGATTTTAATCTTACTATGATTTTAGTAGGAGTGGGGGCAATATCCTCTTATCTTGGGGCAAGGGCAACAAGCCTTTATGTTCCAAGCGGGAGAATTAAGCAGATTTTTGCCCTTTTAATCGTAATCGTGACTGCTTATAAAGTAGCAACGATGATCCTAAAATAGGGGGAGAAAAAAATGGATTTGATAAGGCTTACAAAGGTTTTGAAAGCCCTTTCTGACCCTACAAGGCTTGAAATAGTTGCCTTGCTTTCCTTTAGACCACATTGTGTTTGTGAGTTGGTAAACATCATCGGTTTTTCTCAGCCAACTATTTCAAGGCACCTTCAGGTGTTAACAGATGCTGGGATAACCTCCTTTGAAAAATCTAAATTTTTCATCATCTACAAGCTTTCCCCAAAGGATGAGTTTACTCACAAAATTTTAGATACTTTACTTGAAGAATTGAAAAAACAAGGTTTATACGATGAGATAATCTCTAAAACTACGCCAAATTCACAATTCTTATTCCAGAGCTTAAAAACCAATACTTTAAAGGAGGGGGGAAGTGCTTAAAAAGGAGCTAAAGTATATAGTATCTGCACTTTTGATATTTCTATTTTTCTATTTTTTACCCTTTGAAGAAAGGTTTTTACAAGGTTTAAAAGAAGCCGTATACCTTACCCATGAGTATGCAAGAGAACATGTAATCTTTTGTCTGATTCCTGCGCTTTTTATAGCCGGGGCAATAACCACATTTCTTTCGCAAGCCTCTGTGATGAAGTATCTTGGTGCTAACGCCCCTAAATATCTTTCCTACTCTGTGGCAAGCGTTTCCGGAACAATTTTAGCGGTTTGTTCATGCACCGTGCTTCCTATTTTTGCTGGGATTTATTTAAGAGGTGCTGGCATCGGTCCTGCTACTACCTTCCTTTACTCCGGTCCTGCGATAAATGTCTTAGCCATAGTGCTTACCGCCAAGATACTGGGCTCTGACCTTGGGTTAGCAAGGGCACTCGGAGCCATCCTTGGGGGCATAATCATTGGTTTAATCATGGAATTTATTTTTAGAAAAGAAGAAAAAACAAGGCTTGAAGGCATTGAATTTGAGGGGGAGAAAGAAAGCCTTCCGCTTTACAAAAGAATTTCAGTTCTTGCTCTATTAACAGGTATTTTAATTTTTGCAACCTGGGGTGGAAAGGAAGGAATAGCTTATACCATCTATTCCATAAAATGGTATCTTGTTTCCTTGTTTGCAATAATTTTAGGAATAGTTCTTATTTTCTGGTTTAATGTATCGAAAATGAAGATTATTTTTACAGCATTCTCTGTAATTATTTCATATCTTGTTATTTCTGAAAAAGAAATTTCATTCTTAATCGGGGTTTTAGGCTTTTCTTATGCGCTTTCAACGACCAAAGGCGAGATGTCAGAGTGGTTTCAAAATACTTATCTATTAGCAAAGCAGATATTTCCACTTCTTTTCCTCGGCGTTTTTATAGCTGGTTTATTCTTTGGAAGACCCGGTCATGAAGCAATCATTCCGTCCTCTTTTGTTTATGCTTTAGTTGGTGGAAATTCTATCTTTGCCAATTTCTTTGCTAGTTTGATCGGGGTATTGATGTACTTTGCCACCTTAACCGAGGTGCCCATACTTCAGGGTTTGTTGGGTGCTGGCATGGGATATGGACCAGCTTTAGCCCTTCTTCTAACCGGTCCAGCCGTCAGCCTACCAAGCCTCTTGGTTCTAAAGAGCATTTGGGGTCCAAAAAAGACTTTAGTATACGGAGCCTTGGTATTGACCTTAGGTTCCATCTGCGGGTACTTATTTGGTTTGATTAGGGGATAAAAACATATTAAAAACAAAGGAGGAGGTGGAAGGATGAGAGTTATTAAAGTTTTCGGGCCAGGTTGTTTGAAATGCGAAGCTCTATACGAAAATGTTGTTAAAGCTTTGGAGGAATTAAAGATCGAAGCTCAGATAGAGTACATCAAAGACTTAAAACAGATGGCTCTTTACGGAGTATTTAAGACACCCGCCCTTTGGGTTGATGGAAGCGTAGTGTCCCAAGGAAAAGTGCTTTCGGTTGATGAGATAAAGCAGATCTTGACTACTTAGTTTTTTCCTTAGCTAGGAATTCTATTCCAGCCTTAAAGGCTTCCAAATTGGGGGCAAGGAGTCCTTCTTTGCCCCCTTTTAGCATCTTTTTTAAAGCCTCCTCGATGTATTTTTTGTCAAAAGGCTTAAGAGTTGCCCAAAGAGCACCTATAGCGACAATGTTCGCAAGCTGAGGATATCCAATGTTTTCTGAAAGGGAATTCATTGGAATTTTTAAAATCCTTTTTCCTTGGTTAAGCTTATCGTCCTTAAGGATTACCTCTTCAGGTATCAGGTCTAAATTTAAAATGGCAAGTCCCTTCTTTTTTAATCTTGGCATGAATTTCAGGTAAGATGGAAGATTTAAAAGCACTAATACATCGGGCTCCTTGACTACTGGAGAGGCTATTTCAGTTTGGGAGATAATCGTTGTGCAATTGCAAGTTCCTCCCCTCATTTCAGGACCGTATACAGGAAGGAAGGTCGCATGATAACCAGCTAAAACTCCTGCTAAAGCAAAAAGGTTGCCAGCAAAGAGTATGCCCTGCCCGCCAAAGCCAGAAAATATTATCTCAATTTTGTAGTTCTTCGCTTTCTTCATCAAAAAGTCTCCCGAAACACCCCGAGGGGGAAGATTTCCGTTAGTTTATCCACATATTTTGTTGCAGAAACAGGGTCCATCTTCCAATTTATAGGACAGGCTGAGAGCACCTCCACATAGGCAAAACCCTTATCCTCAAGCTGAGCTAAGAAAGCTTTGGTTATAGCTTTTTTTGTTTCCATAACTCTCTTGGGGTTGTTAACTGCTACCCGGGCTGCGTAAGCAACCCCCTCAAAGTTAGACAAAATTTCTACCACCTTAAGAGGATAGCCTTGCTCCTCTGGTTTTCTTCCAAAGGGGGTTGTGGTTGTCTTCTGTCCAATAACGGTAGTAGGGGAAGCCTGCCCTCCCGTCATGCCATACACAGTGTTGTTGATCATAATAGCCGTAATCCGCTCACTACGAGATGCTGCATGAAGACTATCTCCAAGCCCTATGGCTGCAAAGTCACCATCACCCTGATAAGTAAAAACTATAAGGTCAGGCCGAGCCCGTTTTATACCAGTTCCAGCAGAGCACGACCGACCGTGTGGGGCTTCAACCATGTCTACATCGATGTAGTTATAGATAAAACAAGCACACCCAATGGAGGCAATGCCTATCGTTCTTTCCCTTAAATTTAGCTCATCGATAACCTCACAAAGTATGCGATGAACAAGGCTATGATGACATCCTGGACAGTAATGAAAGTTAGTTCTTTTTAAACTTTTGGGGAAACGAAATAAACTTTCCTTAAGCATTTTTTGATCTCCCTTTCAATATCTTCAGGAAAAGGAAGGACACTTGGAGGATAGAATTTGGATATTACTTCAGCCTTCCCACAAACTGAGATCATTACATCTTCAACCATTTGCCCGCAGTTTAGCTCAAGAACGAGGATCTGTTTAAGAGAATTGTTTTTTTCAAAAATGCTTGATAGAGCTTTCTTAGGAAAAGGAAAAAGAGTGATTGGTCTAAAGTACCCTACTCTGTAGCCTTTTTCCCTAAGCTTAAGAACACTTTCCTTTGCTATCCTTCCCATTGACCCAAAGGCACAAACTAAAACCTCTTCGTTCCCATCTAAAATGCTTTCAAAACGAACCTCTTTTTCCATTTGTTCGTATTTCTTTTTTAATTTTAGGTTCCTTTCGGCAAGCTCAGCAGAATCTAAAAAAAGGCTCTTTATAATCCGAGCTTCTCTTCCTTTAGCCCCAGTTAAAGCCCAATCATCCTTGGTTATGCTTTTAATGTTTAGCTTTTTTAATACAGTTGATTCTTTCATCTGTCCCAAGATAGCATCCATGAGTATCATCACTGGGTTCCGATACCTGTCAGCAAGCTCAAAGGCTTTAGCCGTGAGCTCGTAGGCTTCTTGACAGCTTGCAGGAGCAAGCACTAAAAACCTTCCGTCACCATGGCCTGGAGCCTTTACCGCCTGAAAATAATCTCCTTGAGAGGCTTCTATCCCCCCAAGCCCCGGACCACCCCTCATCACATTAACGATCACGCAGGGTAGCTCAAGGGCAATAAGATAGGAAAATCCCTCGCTCATCAAAGAGATCCCCGGACTTGAAGAGCTTGTCATAGCCCTTTTTCCTACAGCGCTTGCTCCAAGGACCATGTTGATGGCTGAGGTTTCGCTTTCTGCTTGGACAAAGGCTCCCCCCCTTTTGGGTAACTCAACAGACATTATCTCAGGAATTTCATTCTGAGGGGTTATAGGATATCCAAAATAACAGTCACATCCCCCTTCAAGGGCCCCTAAGGCAACCGCCTCAACTCCTTTGATCAAAACCCTATTCGTCATCCCCTACCCTTTCAAAAACGACATCCGGACACATAAGATAACAGACCCCACAAAGGTTGCATTTCTCGGGATGCTTAAAGTAAACTACCTTGTATCCATGAAGGTTTCTCTTGTCAGAAATGGCAAGGACTTGCTTTGGACAAAAGGCTACACAAAGTCCGCAGCTTTTGCATCTTTCTTCGTTGACCTTAATCTTCATAAGAAAGCCCAAACCTCTTTAGAAAATTGCTCTAATGTCCCTCTATCTTCAACATTAAAGACTTTATGTTCTTTATCCTTTAAGATTTGTGAAATAAGACCGCAGAGAACCTTTTTAGGTCCTACTTCTACGAATATCTTTACGCCTTTTTCATACATATACTCAACGGCGGATATCCATCTAACTGGGGATACAATCTGCTTAGTCATCACTTCAAAAATGCTCGTTGCTGAAGTTTCTTCTTTTCCGGTTACTGCGCTAATAAAGGAGACCTTAGGTTCAGACCAATGCAAGGTTTTTAAGAATTCGGTAAAAACCTGTTGCGCTCTTTCCATAAGAGGTGAATGGAAGCCTGCGCTTACTTTAAGCCTTACAACCTTTGCCGAGAGAGCTTTTGCCTTTTCTGCAACTTCAGTTAAATAGGGCTCTTCACCGCTTATAACAAATTGATTAGGAGAATTATAATTAGAAATAACCACAAGCCCTTCCGCGGATTTCACAAGTTCCTCAAGCTTTTCTAAAGAGAGATTGATGACCGCATACATCCCGGAGGGCTTACTTGACCCAACTTCCCCCATCACCCGTCCACGGTCCTTTACCGCTAAAAGAGCCTCCTCCAAAGTTAAAACCCCGGCGGCATATAAGGCGCTAAACTCCCCTAAGCTATGACCAGCTACGAAACGAAGCTTAGACAAAATTTCTCCAAATTGATTTTTAATCACTTCAAAACAAGCAAGATTTACAGTTGTTATGCAAACTTGCAAATTTTCTGTCTTGGTTAATTCCTCCAACGGTCCTTCAAAGGACAAAGCTTTAACTGGAATTCCCGTAATTTTTTCTGCCTTTTCAAAAATTGTCTGAGCTTCAAGGTAATTTTCATAGAAATCTTTGCCCATCCCTAGGTATTGAGAGCCTTGTCCCGGGAAGACAAAGGCAATCAACCTATTCCTCCTCTTCCATAATCTTTTCTGGAATGATCTCTTCAAACTCCTTAGAAATTTTCAATTCGTAGTCTTCCGGGGGGAGAAGCTCATCAAGCTCGGAGGTGTCAGAAAGCTCAACTTTGATGAGCCAACCCTCATCGTAAGGGTCTTCGTTTAGAATATCAACATTATCTAAGACCTTTTCATTTACGGAAATAACAGTGCCAGAAACTGGCATTGCAAGGTCGTACACCTCTTCAACTGTTTCAAGGCTTCCAAAAATATCTTCTTTTTCAAACTCATCTCCTTCTTCCGGGAGGTCTATGTTTATAATCTCTTCTCCTTTTACAGAGAAAAACTCAGTAATTCCAATCTTAGCTTGCTTTTTTCTCTCCTTTTTCACCCAAAGATGGTTCTCAGAATAGAGCCTGTCGTCAAGTATCCGCATGCAAACCCCCTTAAGTTAATTTGAAGTTCTAAAAATTGTTAAAGGTCTTTTATAAACTCTTTTTTGAGTTTGACAAGAGCTTAAATGAAAATTCTATTCGCTTTTTTTTATTTGGGATAAAACCTTTTCTTGTAACCTTTTGTTTAACCTTATAGCCCAGGCTAAAACAGTAGCTACAGCATAATAAAGCTCAGGTGGAATGGGCTTGTTAAGCTCAAGTTTATAAAGCTCTTTTACAAGCTTATGGTCTTCCTTAATAGGTATATTGTGTTCTCGAGCGATCTGTAAAATAAGCTCTGCCAGTCTGCCCCTACCCTTTGCTACAACCTCTGGTGTCCCCTTTTCTACTTCATACTTTAAAGCAACGGTTAGCTTTTCTTCTTCCTTCATTTGGAATTTATTGTCCCTTTGGTCTTGCTAAAATCCTTCATTATTATTATACTTTTCGGAAAGAAGATATGATCCAAAAGGAGGGTTTTATGGGCAAGATTACCTTGTCGGTGATTAAAGCAGATATTGGAGGATATGTGGGGCATTCCTCAGTTCATCCTGAAGTCTTGCAAAGAGTAAAAGAGGTGGTAGAGGAAGCCAAAGGTGATGGCAAAATAATTGATGTTTCTGTGCTTTCCTGCGGGGACGATATTGCTTTAGTTATGACCCATACCAAGGGCGTTGACTCTCCAGACATCCATGAGCTTGCTTGGAATGCCTTTGTTGCAGGCACCGAAGTCTCAAAGAAACTAAAGATGTACGGCGCAGGGCAAGACCTTCTTAGCGACGCCTTTTCCGGTAATGTAAAAGGCATGGGGCCTGGTGTTGCGGAAATGGAATTCGTAGAGAGAAAAAGTGAGCCGGTGATCGTCTTTTTTGCAGATAAAACCTCACCTAGCGCCTGGAACCTCCCTCTTTATGAAATGTTTGCCGACCCGATGAACACCGCTGGCTTAGTCATCGACCCCTCCATGCACGATGGCTTTATCTTCGAAGTTTTTGATGTGTATAGTGGCATGTCAATCCAGCTTAAAGCACCTGAAGAGCTTTACGACCTTCTCGTCTTTATTGGAGCGACAAGCAGGTATTGCGTGAGAGCAGTCTACCGCAAGAGGGATGGAGAAATAGCAGCCGTTGCTTCAACTCAGAAGCTCTCTCTAATGGCTGGAAGGTATGTGGGGAAGGATGACCCGGTTCTTATCGTTAGATGCCAGAGCGGTTTCCCAGCAGTAGGAGAAGCCCTTGAACCCTTTGCAAGACCGTGGTTTGTTGAGGGATGGATGAGGGGCTCGCATGTTGGTCCCTTGATGCCGGTATCATTTGCTCAGGCGAAGCCAACAAGGTTTGATGGACCACCTCGAGTAATTGCCGCTGGTTATCAAATTTGTGAAGGGCAACTTATCGGTCCTAACGACCTTTTCGATGACCCTGCCTTTGATTATGCAAGACAAGAGGCAAGCGTAATGGCTAATCTTTTAAGACGCCAAGGTATATTTGAACCACACAGACTACCTCCAGAAGAAATGGAATACACTACTCTTCCCAAGGTTTTAGAAAAGCTTAAGGACCGCTTTAAGCTCGTAGACGAAAAGAAGCCCAAATTTTCCACAGAGGGTGAGGTTGCTGAATAATGCACATTCCCCATTACAACATCGTCTTAGACCCAAAGGATTTAACTTTAAATGATGCTTTTAACTTTAAATGTTATAAAGGAATCGTTTGCTTCAATAAGTGCTGTTATGATGTGAAGCTAATATTAACCCCCTACGATTTTCTAAGGCTTCGGACCCATCTTGGTATGACTACTGAGGAATTTGTTGAAAAGTACGCCGAAGTTTACATCGGTGAAGTAACCCAGCTGCCAACTGTTTCCGTGAACATGCTACCCATCGATTATGCTTGCCCCTTCCTCGATAAAGAGGAGGGGTGCAAGGTTTATCCAGCACGTCCAAGCTCCTGCAGGTTCTATCCCTTAGTAAGATATTTTGCTGTTTTGGAGAATGGAGAAAGGGTTGAAGTCTTCAAAATCTGGAGAGAAACTCATTGTAAAGGGCACTATGAAAACCGTCCCATTACCGTCCAAAACTATCTGGAGGAACAAGGTTTAATTCCCAACTACATTTACTTTAACGACCTCTGGGGTGAGATTGTTTCCCAACGTCAAAAGATTAAGGATATCCCTTTAACTGGAGACCTTTTAGAGGAGATATTTCTTTTAGCTTACGACCTTGACACCTTAAAAGAAGTTATAAAGGAAGATGGACATCCTGCCTTTACTAAAGGAGATGCAGAGCTCCCAGCCGAGAAACTTTTAGAAAAAGGGCTTATCTACATAAGAGACGAATTGTTAAAAGAGGAAAACTTTAGGTTTTAACATGAAGTTAGTTCGTGAACCTCAAGCTGAGATAAACATTATCCCTCTTGTTGACATTGTCCTTGTAATCTTGATAATTTTTATGATTACAGCTCCTCTTATGACAGCTGGCATCGAGGTAAATCTCCCTCAAACAAAAGACTCTCCCCTTAGTAGGCAGGAAGCCGAGCCCCTTAGAATTACCATTTTCAAAGACGGAACGATAAAGGTCTCAGGCGAGACGATGAGCCTTAACAAACTCTCAGCTTGGCTTGCAGAGGCTAAAGAAAGAGGCGTTATTAAAGAGGTTCAAATAGAGGCAGACAGAGAGGCAAACTACGGTCTTGTAGCCAAAGTTTTATCTGAGGTAAAAAGGGCAGGATTTACCCAAGTAGGTTTGCTCACTATCCCTGAGTGAAATGCAAGCCCTTCTATCCGCAGGATTTTCCTTAGTTATTCATCTCCTATTCCTAACTTTTATTCTTCTTTCTGCCTATACTTTAAAAAACAAAAAACAAGAAGAGGTTAAGGTCTTACTTCTTGAACCACGAACCAAAGAAGTGATCACTAAAGCCTTACCATCCCTACCCTATTCCTTAGACAGCACACAAACTCAACTTAAAGAAGAGAAACCTCTAAAGGAGCGCATTTCAAAAAACGATGTTCCAAAACAAATAGCTAAAAAAGAGAAGTTTCTTACCAAAAATGAAGAAGAATTTTTAAAGCGGAAAATTCAAGCCTTAAAACAAGAAAAAAATAAGGGTAAAGAGCAAGCCCTTACTGAAGAAGAGTTAAACTACTTACAAAATCGTTTAGCAAAGCTTAAAAAGGAAGGAGGAGAAAGCTCCTCGCAATCTACGACCGGCGGAAAAATAGGTTCACAGGCTGAATCCTCGGCTTCTACTCCAAGTTCTTCCACAAAATTATCGACCGAATTTTTACTCCTTGTTAAAAGAAAGCTTCAAGCTAACTTTGAGATACCTATTTATCTTAGAGCAAAGTCTGAGCTCAAAGCAAGAGTTTTAATTGAAGTTGATAGTTCTGGGCGTATTTTAAGCTATCACTTTGTCCAAGCCTCGGGAGTTAGCGAATTTGACCGAGCGGTTGAGAGATGTATAAGAGTATCAACCCCCCTTCCCGTTGATAGAGCAACCAAAATAATTGTAGAATTTTACGGGACTGGAGTAGGAAAAGTCTCTTAGAGTTTGAGTATCTCTCTTAAGTTTGAAATCAGAACTTCGTTCTCTTCTGGAAGCCCGATGGTGATGCGAAGACAAGTTGTAAATCCGTAAGCTTTAAGCGGTCGCAAAAGTATCCCTCGGTGAAGCAATTCTTGATAGATGGCGTCGCATTTTTCTCCAAAGTCAACCATGATAAAATTTGCCTGAGAGGGATAAACCCTAAAACCGAACTTGGTTAAGATTTCGGTTAGATATTTTCTACCTTGTAAAGTTAAGTCTATGGTTTTGCGAAGGTACTCCCCATCTTCAAGAGCAGCAAGCCCTGCAATCACCGCTAAAGTATTAACATTAAAAGGTTGTCTAACCTTTTCAAGCGTGTTAGCTATTTCCTCGGAAGCTATCCCGTAGCCTAGCCTTAGCCCAGCAAGACCGTATGCCTTGGAGAAGGTTCTTAGGATCAAGGCTGCTTTTCTTTTTTTAAGAAATTCAAGCCCACTTGGGACGGACGGATCATCTATAAACTCTCCATAAGCTTCATCTATCACTAAGAGCACATCATCCTCTAATTTTTCTAAGAACTCATCCCATTCTTCTCTGCTTAGCGTTGAACCCGTTGGATTGTGAGGATGGTCAAGGAATATGGCTTTAATCTTTGAGGATAACGCTTTGATTATGCCCTTTAAATCATGCTTTAGCTCCTTTGTTAAGGGGACCTCTTTTATTGAAACTCCGTATATTTGGGCAAACTTTTCATACATCAAGAAGCTTGGCTTGGAGACTATGATTTCGTCTCCTTCAGAAAGATAGGCTTTGAAAACAAACTCTATGACCTCGTTTGAACCATTGCCGAGGACAACCTGAGTTGGGAAAACACTCCAGCGTTTAGCTATGGCTTCTTTGAGAGTAAAATAGCTTGCTTGAGGGTATAGGTTAATTTGAGAGAGATGCTCTTTTAGAGCTGATAACACTTTTGGAGAAGGACCGAGTGGGTTTTCATTGGAATTAAGCTTGATAATTTTCCCAGTTATGCCAAGCTCTTTTTTTACCTCTTCGAGGCTTTTCCCTGGAGGATAGGGAACAATTCTTTGAAGATATTTTTTAGGGATAGGCATAGTGCTCACTTATTATAGTATAAAAATTTAAAAAATCTAACCATCCTTAGCGGTTCTTAAGGTCCTTAGGCACCCTCATGGTTCCTTAAAATGCTTGCCCCTTACAAAGTTTTTTCTTCCTTGACATGCCAAGGAGTAGCAAAGTATCTCCCTCGGAGACTCTTTCTTTCGGTTGGAAAAACAAAAAGGTTGGTCTATGTCCTTATTAAATGTTAAACATTTTCGAGAATTTAATGCAGGCTATACTCTTTGACCTTTAGAAGATCTTGAAAGTTTAGACCGAACGACTAAATCCCCCTTACTTAAGCTTATTCAAGTATTTAGGGAAAATTGTGACGAGGGATGACTTTTAGAAGCAAAGCTAAAGGGTAGAAAATTTCCCGAAACCATGGCATAGTTTGCTTAGGCTCAAGTGAGGAGTGATTAAACGATTGCAAAGTTTGCTATAGCTGTTACGAAGTAAAGAGCTTTAAAGTCTTTACCAAAGCTTCTTGGAGAAGACTTCGGGCTTAAGGTGGAAGGTAGGTTGATTAGAAAATACTGAAAGGTGGCTGTAAAAAGGTTCTTGTAGTTGTGACCTATCAAACTTCATCTCAGGTTGAGTTATATCAAAGAGAGGGTTATAAAAGTTTACTATTCCTACGAAATTGATTGATTTTGATATAGAGAAAGTTATTGACTAATCGGTTGTCCTCAAAGACTTATATAAAATAGGGGCTCGACATATCTTATAGTTTTTGTTAAAATATATAATTAAAACATCTTTTGGGAGTGATGGTTGTGGAAAATTATGACTCTTCTTTTTTATATCTTTCCTTCTTTAACTTAAGGAAGCCCCCTTTTAGCCTTGTGCCGGACCCACGGCTTTTTTTTCCATCAAGGAGACATCTGCAGATCCTTGATATCCTCAAATTTTCCATCCTTCAGGGGAGCCTGATTTCGGTAATCGTGGGGGAGCCTGGGGTTGGCAAGACACAGGCTCTTCTTACGCTTCTTGAAAGGCTCCCGCAAGATAGCTATCATAAGGTTGAGATTTTAAACCCTGCATTAAGCCCGGAAGAGTTTCTAAAGAGCATCTTTTGGGGTATGGAGACCTCTCACTACGCTCGGGGTAACAATCAACACCCTATCATCCCTCGGCCTGTAAGAGTCGAAGAATCTCAAGAAACGAGCCACATTGGGGTAATGGAAAGAAAGAATCTAGGTGACATAAGTAAAGAAGAAACCTCTCGCGCAAACAATGTGACTTTGCAAGATTTAGGATTAACAAAGGACTTGGTGTTAAAATTTCTAAAAGAAAAGCTAACGGAGCTTAAGACAAAACAAGCTAAGCTTCTTCTCATCATAGATGAGGCTCAGCTTTTGCCGGATGAAACTTTAGAAGAGCTTAGGCTAATCACCAACCTTAACGAAGGGACGGATCCGGTAATTCAAATCCTACTCATCGGGCAACCAAACCTGCGAGAAAGGCTTGCAAGCCCAAAGTTCTTGCCTTTAAGACAAAGGATTTCTGTATTTGAGGAGCTAAAACCCTTGGATAAGGATGAAATTTTGCCTTATCTGTGGTTCCGTATAAACCAGGTAAGCGACCGACCAGAGATAAATTTTCACAAAAACATCTTGAGGACCCTTTACAAGTCCTCAAAAGGCATTCCAAGGCTTATCAACAAGCTTATGGACCGCGCGCTCTTCCTCGCCTACACTAAAGGAGAAAGAGTTATAACTAAGAAGCATCTGAAAGAAGCCAAGGCAACCTTTGAAAACCTGATAATATGAAAGGTAATCCATGATTTGTCTTGATTTTTTAAATTAAACTGAGTAAGATTTTTTAAAAATGAAAGAAAGTTTTAAAAATTACATTTTAAAACCAACCTATACAGGCTTTTTTGAAGGTGTTACCTTTGAGGGTAAGCCTGGCAAGCTTGTGTTCGAAGAATTTCCCTCCTTGACTGTAGAGGACCTTAGGGGAAAATATGTCTATCTTATTCTAAAACCAAAGACCTTCTACTTTGAAATCTACCGAGTAAACATGCCGGTATTTAATAAGCAGGCTATGACCTTGAGGTTAAGAGACCGAATAGATACCCAGGGCTTCTTGAGCGGACCATATAAGCTCTTTTGGCAGGTTTTAGAAAAGACAGACTCAATTTACACTGTTTTTTTGCTTGCTATCCCTGTAAACGAATTTGACCCAATTGTTATTCCTCTTAAAGAGGTTGCAAAAGCAAGAATTAAGTTCATTACCTTTCTACCCTTTTTGCTTGCAAGGCTCTCAAGTGCTGAGCCCCAAATCATCGTCCATAAAGAAAAGGAAGGATTATGGCTTACCCTTGCAGAAAAGGCTATACCTTATTATGTAGAATTTATCCCTGTTGATGAAATGGTAGGGGTTGATTATGCTATATTGAGCTCCCGTATTAACTTTTTCCAAAGGCTTTACCGGGGTGATACCGGAAAGGAGGCTAATATCGTATCGGTGACCTCACCTGAATTAAAAGAAGGTTTGGAAGGCGTTGGATCTCAAAACATTTCTTTAGCTGAAAACTTTAACCTCTACTTGACTATATTTGAAGTATCACAGAAGTTTAACCTCCTTTCCGAGGAAGAGCTTTCAGTCTTAAGGTTTATGGAGATAAACAAAAAATTAGCCTACGGCATGTATGGGTTATCCATAATCTTTCTTTCCCTTTTTTGTGCCTTTTGGTATTGGAATAGAAACATTGAACGAGAGATAAGCCACAAAGAGGGGTTGACTATCCAAAGCATTAACCAACTGTTAAGCCAATATCCGTCGGAAAAAATCAAAGAATTTGAAAATTATGTTCTGCAAAAAAAAGAAGTTCAAACCTATCCTTCTATTAGCGAAATACTTTATAATTTAGCAAACCTTGATACAGATTATAGAATAAACGAACTAACGGTAGGACGAGTAGGTAAGGATTATCAAATCCGGGTTCAACTTGAAAAAAAAGTTGAGCCTGAGGGTATAACCAATTTTTATCAAAATATTTTGAATAAAATGAGTAGCTTTATAATCATAAATAACAGCACAAATCATTATAATGTAGAAAATAATACTTTTACCCTAAATATCCAAGGGATAATAAAGTCAAAGAAGTAGAAAGGATATGATTAGGAATCTAATCAAACAGGAAGTTTTAAGGTACTACAAAAAGGAGTTTTATCTATGGTTAGGTGCGGTTTTGTTATTAGGTTTAAGCTTATCTTTAAGTATAAAAGAGTATAAAAAATTAACAATTAATCTACAAAGTCAAGCGACTGTAGAAGAAAGTTATTACAAATTATCTAAGGAGATTGTGAGACTAAAAGAAGTATTAAAAAGGATAAATTTAAAGGCTACTCAAACAATGATTAGTATACCATTTAACGGAACCTATGATTTAAGAGATTTAAACAAAGCAATCTTTAATGTTAAAAATCTTACTCAATCAAATGCAAGTTTTTTAGTAATACGCGAGTTAAAGCTGATAAAGGAAAATGATATACCAAAGCTCAAATTAACTGGGGAAATTGTGGTCTTTCAGAGTGAAGGGTCCTAAAGGGTGGTATGAAGTTTACGTTTAACCTGTTCCAAAAGCTAGTTTTAATCTTCTGGGGTCCAGCTTTAATCTACATTCTTTTTATGGTTTACCTCCCCATAAAATATGTAAAATATAATCCAAAAACTCAGCTAAACTTGCCAGAGGAGCATAAACAGCTTCTAAGCGTTGTTCAGGAGGTTGAAGCTTCAGTTAAACCTAAAGAAGTAAAATTAGCGGTGTTAAAGACTAATCCTTTTTACAAGGAGTCTTCAAAGTTAGGTATATCAGATACTCAATCTTTACCTAAAACTATTCTAAGATTATCAAGCATCATCCAAATGCCTGAAAGAAAGGTATGCATAATTAACAATAAACCCTATTATGTAGGAAGTGTAGTTGAAGGGTATAAAATTTATAAAATAGGGGAATACTATGTTGAGCTTAAGGGACCTAAAGGGCGGGTTAAGCTTGAGGTGGGGGGCGTTTTGGCTCTTTAGCCTCTTTATTTTCATTTCCTGCACGGCTAAAGTGCCAAGTTTAGAAACAAAAGAAACCTACAATAAATGGAGGGAAATTTTAGAAAACCAAACTACCCCACAACCAAAGGAAGAAAGAAAAGAAGAAAGGATTGAGCTTAAGCCAAAGTTTGTTCCGGCTTCTCCTTTACAAAAGCGGATAAATGTAGCTTTTCATCAGGAATACTATGAAAACATCCTTTCTTTTTTAAGTATCCAAGCAGGGCTTAGCTTTATCCTTGACCCAGAGGTAAAAAAGGTCATCCCTGAGGATAAAGCAAGGCTATCCTTTCAGTTTGTAAACCAACCCTTGGAAGAGGTTATAAAAAAGGTCTGCGAGGTCTTGGATGTATATCCAAAGATTGAAAAGGGGGTTCTTTACATTTTGCCCTATGAGGAACGGATCTTTAATCTTGGTTTTCTGCCTGTGGTAAAAGAAAGCAGAGCAAACCTTGGTGGCGATGTGTTAGGCAACATAGCAACCACTACAGGTGGCGGAGGAGCAAGCCTACCCTCCCCCTTAAAAGGAGAATTTTCCGTTTCTTCGGAGCTTTCTCGAAGCTATCTTGAAGTTTATAAAAACCTTGAACAAACTGTGAAGGGGATGCTCTCTAAATCTGGTATGTATCAATTAAACCTCTCAGCTGGTATTTTGTATGTTAAGGATAGACCAAGCAATGTTAAAGCGATAGACAGGTTTATTAAAGAATTTTCGGCAAAGTATAGGAAACAAATTGTTCTTGATGCTCAAATTATCGAGGTGGAACTAAATAAAGAACATACTCTTGGGATAGATTGGTTTCAAATCACCAACTATCTTATGGGGAATAACAGGGTATCATTTAACACCCTTGACCTAGGTATAACTACGAGAACGGACCAGCCTTCGGTAAGCTTAACCATAAGCGGGCAACCTAATGTTAATGTGCTTCTAAACCTTCTTAAACAATATGGAGAGCTCAAAGTCTTACAGAATCCTAAGCTCAGGGTTTTACATTCTCAACCAGCCATAATAAGCGTTGGCACAACCTTTTCTTACATCAAAGAATTCAAAAGGGATATAACAACTGGAACTACTACCGGAGTTATTACTTACACTACTCAAACTTCATCAGTGTTTGATGGAGTTTTGCTTGGTATCGTGCCCTATCTTTTAGATAATGAAGACATATATCTACACATTGTCCCTATCAAAAGCGAATTAGTCGAGTTAAAGGATGTAAAGTTTGGCGTTGATTACTTTATTACCCTTCCTACTGTAAATCTAAGAGAGATGAGTTCTATTGTTAAGGCAAGACCGGGGGACTTGATAGTAATAGGGGGGCTAATTTTAGACAAGCAAAGGAACACCGAAAGACGGGTTGCAATACCTCTGCTTGAGAATATTTTTCGTTCTCAAGTAGGTGGGGGTAAACTTTCAGAGCTTGTAATCGTAATAAGGTTGATGGTAGACTGATGAGCAAGCTTGGTGAAATCTTAGAAAAGTTAAGAGAAAAGAAAATTGATAAAAGATTCTCTAGGAACATATTTGAACATCAAATTGAAGAATTTTCCTATCAAAGAAAGAAAAATATAGCTCTTCGAATATTACTAATCCTTCTCTTTTTTAGTTCAGTAATAGGAGGTTATTTAACGGTAAAAATATTAGAAAACTTTGTATCTATAAAAAAGAACAATTTAGGGCAAAAAGAAGCTCTCCTTCAACGAAATGCTTTAACAAAATCAAAGGAGGCCTTAAATGTAACACACACTAACATGGAAGATACAAAAAAAGAAAGCGTTAAAGCTAACGAAGGGACCAAGACTGCAATAGCTACAAATACAACCAAAAGAACAACTCCTACTAAATTTCCTACAAAAACTGAAGAAGGAAAAAAAGAGATAAAACCAACAAAGAAAACTAAAGAAAAGCCTCTATTTGCTAAAAAACCTCATACAGATGTCTATTCTCCTCAAGAAGGTCCGCCCATACTTCGGGAAGAGGGCTTGTTGAAAAATCTTCTTTTAAACGCTGAGGAAGAAGTTGCTAAGGGAAACTATCAATCGGCTAAAGTTTTCTACGAGAGATACTTAGCTTATAGACAAGAACCTGAAGTTTACAACAACTATGGAAGCGTTCTCTTTTTGCTTGGGGATTATAAATCAGCAGAAAAAGCCTTTGCCAAGGCTTTATCTTTACGACAAGACCCAACCTTCAAGCTTAACCTGATTATGGCTAAGCTAAAGCTTAACCAGTATGGATTTGCCTGTCAAATGTTTAGAGAATCACAAAAGGAGTTAGAAAAGTTAGAGGAGGCAACCTTGGTCAAGGATATCTGTTCTTCGAGGGGATTTTAATCGTGGAAAGAAAACCTCTTGGTCAAATTCTAAAGGAAAAGGGCTATCTCACGGACCAAGCTTTAAACTTTGCCCTTCTTGAACAAAAGGCAACAGGAGAAAAGCTTGGAGAGATCCTAATCAGGATGGGTATCACCACTGATTTAGAGATAGCAGTAGCTCTGGCAGAGCAGGCAAATTTCCCCTTTATAGACCTGGCTCTTATCCAGCCTGATTATCAAGCTCTATCTCTCATCCCCTATAATTTTGCCATCAACAACTTAGTCTGCCCCTTTGCCATGGAGGGGGATAAACTTAAAGTAGCGATTTCTGATCCCTTTAATCATCATCTGATGAACGCTGTTTATAGGGTAGCTGGAAGGCAAATTGAATTTTACATTTCTGGGCAGAAAAGTCTGCAAAAGGCTATATCACAATTCTACTTTTTCAAAGAAAACCCTATTGAAGAGAAGATCTTTTCTTTGGTTGAAAGGTTACGTCTTAATCCTACACTTGAGTTTGATGTGGATGAGCTTTTCAACAATCTTTTGATCCTTGGTATTTCAAAAAGAGCAACGGACCTTCATTTAATCCCAACGCAAAAGAGCTTACAGGTCTTTTACCGAATTGACGGTGTTCTTGAACCAACGGTAGTTTTCCCAGCAGCGATCTTAAGAAGACTGATAAATGTAATTAAAATCAAGTCGCAAATGGACATTGCTGAAACACGCAGACCTCAGGATGGTAGAACCACCTTTACCTTTTTAGAGGAAAGGTACGATTTAAGGGTGGCAACTGCCCCGACATCCTTTGGAGAAACGGTGGTCATAAGGTATCTTCCAACTGGGGCTCAGGTGCAAAACCTCGAATACCTTGGGTTTGACCCTGAGGAAATTAAGATGATTGATGAAATCTTAGCTAAACCTTATGGGATGTTTCTAATTACCGGACCAACTGGGTCCGGAAAGACTACTACTCTATTTTCAAGTTTAAGAAGAATAAATCTTTTTGAAAAGAATGTGCTAACCTGTGAAGACCCGATAGAGTATCTTTTGCCCCTCACAAGACAAACTCAGGTAAACGAAGAAATAGGCTATACTTTTGCCAGAGCGATAAGAAGCTTTCTTAGACTTGACCCTGATGTCATCCTTGTAGGTGAGGTAAGGGATGAAGAAACAGCAGAGATGGCAGTAAGAGCTGCGCTTACCGGCCATTTATTCCTTTCTACCCTTCACACAAACGACTCCATCTCAAGCATATCCCGTCTGAGGGACATGAAGGTTCCTTTAGACCTTTTAGCAAGTTCTTTAAAAGGGGTGATTGCCCAAAGGTTAGTCCGAAGGATATGTCCCTACTGTAAAGAAGAGTATAGCCCTTCCGCCTCGCTTCTTGAGTATTATAAACTACCTAAGGACCATGTTTACTATCGAGGGAGAGGATGCCCTCATTGCCGTGGCAAGGGATACTTGGGTAGAACGGTAGTTTGTGAAATTTTTTACATAGATGAAGAAATATCAAACAAGATTGCTAATGGTCATTCTCTGTTTGAACTATATGCTCTTTCTAAGGCTAAAGGTTTTAAAACTTTACAAGAAGATGCAGCTGATAAGGTGCTAAAAGGAATAACAACGGTAGAAGAGATTAAGAGAGTCGTCGGATAGACAACTAAAAGGTCTTAAAGATGCCTCTATACAGATTTAAGGCCTTGCTACCTGATGGAAGTATAGCTGAGGATGAGGGCATATACGAGAACCCTGAACAGCTTTTTAATGAGCTAAGGGCTGAAGGTGCCTTTTTACTCGAATACACTGAAAAACGCAGCCTCCTCCCAAAGTTCTTCTCAAGAAGAGTAAAAAGAAAGGAGATAGCAGAGCTTCTTCATCAACTTTCGATTACCTTAAAAAGCGGAATTCCCTTAATTTCAGCCCTTGAGGATTTAGAACCAGAGATAAAAAATAAAATCTTAAAAGAAGTTGTGCGAAATATCAGGCAATCTTTACGAAGGGGGGCAACCGTTCGAGAAGCCTTTGAAAGAACGGGAGTTTTCAGCGGCATCGTCCTTTCCCTAATCCAGATCGGCGAGGAATCGGGAACGCTTGACAGGACTTTTGAAGAGGCTTCTCAACATCTCTACCGCATAGAAGAGATTATGTCCCAAACTAAAAGGGCTTTAATCTATCCTTCCTTTGTCCTCCTTGCCATGACTGGAGCCTTCTCCTTCTGGATGTTCTATGTTCTTCCACAAATACTTAAGGTATTTACCGAGATGAACATTAAGCTTCCCACGCCAACGATCCTACTAATGAACATCGTCAACTTTTTTCTGCGCATAAAGTTTATTTTACCCTTCATCTTTATCGGTGCTATTTTCTTGTTTGTTTTTCTCTATCGGCACCCCAAAACTCAGGCTCCTATGGAAAGGTTTCTACTCAAAACTCCAATCCTCGGACGGGTCAAAAGGACAAGCTTTCTTGCCTTCTTTTTTGAGCATTTTTCCCTTTTGCTTTCTGCAGGGCTTGATTTAAGACGGATACTCTATCTTTTGAAATCAGCCTTTCCCAACAGATATTATCAAAGGATAGTCCTGTCGATGGAGGAAGGCATAACTAGAGGAGAAACCATTACTGATACTCTAAAAAAGCATGAAGTATTTCGACCGATTGACATAAGGATGGTGGCAGTGGGAGAGAGAACTGGAAGGCTTGATACTCAGATGAAGATGCTTTCCGCTTTTTACTTTGAGGAAGTTAAGAACCTAATGGACCAGTTAACCAAAATACTTGAACCGGTCATTCTTACCATCTCAGGGATAATTTTTCTTCTTATCATCATAGCCCTTATCGGACCTGTGTATGAGCTTATCTCTCAGGTCGGTAAGGCCTATTAAAAACCAGCCAAGGCTTGCTTTAAAGCCAAAATAAACCTTTGAGCTAAAATTTCCCCTTTCTTTGCACTGGCAAGATTTGGTCTTCCCCAGATGCCAGAGCTCCAATATTCTTTTTTGTTGGCAACAACCCAATGCCTTGGAAACTTGGGATAATCCTCAAAACCACCTTCTTTAACTAAATGAGGCTTAAGATAGAGGATTAGAGAGGTTTCCCATTCGCCGGCATGAGAATCTGAAGAGGGGATGTTTAACTCAGAAAAGGCTTCTTTTAAGAGGTCACAGATGTTCGCAACGAAAGCCTTGGTTTCTGGATGATTTCTTACGAATTCTTCGCAGGCATCAACAAGATAGCAAAGATGAGTTCCGCCTGCATGTCCAGAAAGGATGATAAATTTTTTCAAGCCAAAATGATGAAGCTCACAAAGAATATCAAGAAGAAGTTGTTTTAAAGTTTCTCCTCTTATGCTGATCGTTCCGGGTAGCCCATGAGTGCTTCGACAAAGCCCATAATAGATAGGGGGGGCAAGTAGAGCTTTGACCTCTTTTATGGCAAGCTTGCAGAGCTCATAAATAGTATAAAGGTCTGTGGCTAAGGGGAGATGTGGACCGTGGGCTTCGACCGAACCAACAGGAATAATCACTTTATCAGTCTGCTGAAGAGAAGCGCTAAACTCTTCAGATGTCATCTCCTCGATGAGCATGGATATTTTCATAGAAACCTCAACAAAAATGGATGCAGTAGGTTTAGTAAAAAATAATTATAAAATTAACCTTTCTAAAGGTCAAGAAATTTCAAGAGGCTGTTCAAAAAAGTCCCCCTACTTTGTCCTGCCGAGCGTGAGCTAAGCATCCCTCGCTTCGTTCGGGACGGCGTCCCTCCTCACTTCGTTCGGGACAGTGCTTCGGGATGTCCTCCCGAGGCACGCAAGTGCCGAGGGACCCCTCGGCTGACGCCTCGGGGCGACAGCAGGAGAGCTTGCACAAAAAACATTTTTAGTACAGCCTCAGAAATTTCAAAGGGTAATTGTTCCCATAATTTCACCAAAGAAGTATGAATAAATTAACTTTGTGCAAATATTCTCATATAGGTTTTACTTTTACCTAAACCCCTTAGCTTTAAATTTATGTTAAAAAAGCTCCGGTCTATACTTTTTCCAGATAACATAGCAGAGGTTAGATGGGATCTATTTCGATTTCAAAGAATTAAAAGCTTTTTCTATAACCGTAAGAACTTTGCTTACATCAGGACCTTTGGGGACATCGTTTTTATTTTTATAATTCTTTACGGTCTTTTTGGACCTCAATCTAAAGAGGAAAATCCGGTTATTTTTTTAACCTGGGGAATCTGGTGGCCCTCCGTTGTGCTTTCTTGGTTTTTTCTCGGTAGAATGTGGTGCGCCTTTTGCCCCTTCCCAGGCGTGGCAAGGCTCTTTCAAAGATTGAAACTTTCTCTTGAAAAAGAACCCCCTTTATGGCTTAAAAAATACGGCATCCACCTTGCCACTACCTTCTTTTTTGTCATCATCTGGCTTGAAACAGCTACCCCATTAGCTCAAGTTCCTCGATATACTGCCCTCCTCATACTTTCCGTAGTAGGATTTGCGGGCTTGTTCGGAATTTTATACAAAGGCTATGCTTGGTGTAGATATCTTTGCCCTTTGGGTAGAATAACCGGTGTTTCAGCTACCATGGCTTTAATTGAATTTCGTCCAAATCATAGCGTTTGTAAGGGTTGTAAGGGTGCATACTGTAAAAAATCAACTCCAAACATCTCCCCTTGTCCAGTCTATCTGGGAGCCATATCCGTGCAGAATAATCTTAATTGTTTTATCTGCGGACATTGTCTTCTTCTTTGTCCTAATGATTCCCCAAGGGTTTACTTGAGGCATCCTTTAAAGGAAATTATCTCAAACAAAGGTAAAGGTATTACCTGCTCTTATATTGTCCCCTTTCTTATTGGTTCTCAGATTTCAAGGTTTTTAGTGGAATCTTCTTCTTGGAAAGCCTTTTTAAGCCAGATTTATTTAGACGAAAAGATAGCTTTTACTTTGCTTTTTCTATTCCTTTCCTTTGCTATTTTAATGCTTTCTCGTTTAACCATTCTTATTCTTGGAGTCTTTGAAGACCCAATCTTTGGCAGATTTAACCTTGCTATAGCAAGTATAATCCCTCTTGCTTTTACAGGGGAGCTTATCTTTCGCTTAAAGTATTTCTTACAAGAATTGGATGAATTTTTAAATACTATAACTAATCTGTTAGAACTTAAATTTCTACAAGCATTAAATTTACAAATTTCAAATGTTTATATATTAATTATAAGCTATTTTCTTCTCTTTATTGCCTTTATTGCTACGCTTTATATCATTTACTACTTTTATTCTAAAGAGTTCGAACATGAAATACCTTTTAAAAATTTTACAGGCATAATATTTTTTGACTTTTGTCTTTTCTTTATTTATTTCATTATTATACCTCTTTCTTTACATTAATCCTTTACACTAATCCCAAGATATAGCAGAAACAGGACAACTATTTATCGCCTCTTCGCAATTACAAGTTGAGCATCCCTCTTGGTTCTTAACATAAGCCTTGCCTTCTTCGTTTAAAGCAAAGACTTCTGGACAAATTTCAACGCAAGTCCCGCAACCAATGCAAAGTTCATCATCAACCTTAAGTTCTGCCATGACCTACCCTCCTTTAAATTTTTTATAAATTATAATATAGCACATGCTTTTTATTTTACTTGACCTAAATCAAGCTTCAAAATGTGGAGGGAAACGGCGTTTGGCTATAAAAATAGCAATCGGAGATACGACCAGCTGGTCGTCTAATTTTTTAGGAAAACGCTCACTGAGGCTCGGGGTGACACCTCCCACTGTGGCATCAAGAGGTACGCACTGCCAAGCGATGCCTCACTTCTTTCGGAAAGGCACCTTAGGGACGCTCCTTAGGCAAAGCCCAAGGGGTGACAAGCCACGGGGATACTCAGGGCTACAAAACGATAATAGATTGCCTTCCCAAATTTCAATACTATATTAATAAACATGAACAAACTTCACCCATCCGTTGCTATTCTTACCCTAAGCGACAAAGGTAGCCGTGGAGAAAGGGAAGACCTATCGGGGAAACTCCTTCTAAAATTCTGCCAAGCACTTAACTGGGAGGTAAAGCACTACGAAATCCTTCCCGATGAAAAGGATTTGATCGCTGAAAAGCTCATCTTTTTAGCGGACCATCTAAAGGCTGACCTAATTCTTACCACAGGTGGGACGGGCGTTCATCCTCGGGATGTAACCCCTGATGCTACCTCTCAGGTAATAGAAAAGGAAGTTCCAGGACTTGCTGAATTCATACGCTTTCTCAGCTTTCAAAGGACTCCCCTTGCAGCGCTTAGCCGAGCAAGGACTGGGATCCGCGGAGAAACTTTGATCATTAATCTTCCCGGCAGCCCAAAAGCCATAGAGGAGATCTTCCCCCACCTTACAGAAATCATTGAACATGCCGTAAGAAAGATTAAGGGCGACACGTATGAGTGCGCAAGAGGTTAAGCTCACGCAAATGGTTAAGGCTTCGGGCTGAGCAAGCAAGCTCCCACAAGGGTTCCTTGTGGAGATACTTAAGGAGCTCCCCCTTCCCTATCACCCTGACCTTATCCAAAGCTTTGAGCATGGAGCTGATGCCGCAGTCTATCGCCTAACCCCAGATATAGCCTTAGTCTTTAGCGCAGACTTTTTTACTCCTGTAGTTGATGACCCATTTGTGTTCGGACAGATTGCGGTAGCAAACTCCCTTTCTGATATCTATGTGGCAGGAGCGAAGCCCCTTCTTGCCCTAAACCTCATAAGCTTTCCCAAGAAAGGGCTTTCACGGGAGATTTTGAAGAGGATTTTAGAAGGAGGGCTAACTAAGCTCAAGGAAGCTGAAGCTCTTTTAGTTGGGGGGCATAGCGTTGATGACCCGGAGCCTAAGTATGGACTTGCGGTAGTTGGCATAATCCATCCGGATAAGGTTATCACAAACAGGGAGGCAAAGGAAGGGGACCTCCTTTACCTTACTAAACCCTTAGGCACGGGGATCTTGGCTACAGCTTTTAAGGGTAAGCTTTTTAGCGAAAACGACCCACCTTACCGCGAGATGGTTAGCATCATGACCTCTTTGAACAAAGAGATCTCTGAAATAATGGTTAAGGTAGGCGTAAGATGCGCAACTGACATTACAGGGTTTGGGCTGCTTGGACATGCCTTGGAGATGGCTTTTGCAAGCCAGAAAAAGCTCATCATCTTCGCAAGCAAAGTCCCCTATCTTAAAAGCGCCTTAGAGTTTGCAAGGATGGGTATAATACCTGAAGGAGATTACGAAAACCTTAACTTCTGCGAAAATCTTGTAAAAATCTCAACTGAAATAAAGGACGAAATTAGGATCCTTCTTGCCGATGCTCAAACCTCAGGCGGGGTTTTGCTCTGCGTCCCAAGAGAGCTAAAAGAAAAATTTGAAAAAACTGCTATTGAGAGGGGTTTTTATTCTTTCTATCAGATAGGAGAGGTCGTTTCCGGAGCTCCTTCAATAGAGGTCTTACCTTAGTTGCATTTTACTAAGCTTGAAAGGGTCTTCTTCCACTCTTCAAAGCTTTGATAGCCCACGACCTTATTAGCAAGGTTCCCTTTTTGGTCAAACACATAAGTTGTGGGCGTAGTAGAAAAATCTTTAAAGGTTTCAAAAACAGCCTTATTTGCTAAACCAACAGGATAAGTAAGGTTTCTTGATTTTATTATCCGGGGAAGAAGGGGGGCACCGTCTAAATCAACCATAAGGGAGACCACCTGAAGCCCCTTTACGCTGCAGGTCTCATGTAATTTTTGTAAAACCTTTAGCTCAATCATGCAGGGAGGGCAATACGAAGCAAAAAGATTTACGAGAACGACCTTCCCGTTAAAGTTAGAAAGCTTATAGACTTTTCCATCGATGGTTTGGAAACTAAAATCAACTCTACTTTGAGCGTAGGTCAAACTGAACAGAATAAGTAAGATAAGGGAAAATAAAATAAAAGTTTTTTTCATCCTCGTCCTCCGCTAAGCTTTTAAAAAATATATAATTCTTTATAAGATTTGTCAAGACAAATGGAGAAGCTGTTTCATAAAGACCCTCCCTCCATATCTTCTCAAACGTAGGAGGAGACCCTAGGGTTAGCGAGGAATCTCCACTGGAGACCCTTGCTTGCCCTCGGGGAGACAAAAAAAGGCAGCGGACGAAAAAAAGGAACTTGAGTATAAAAAGAAGGCTTGAGTGTAAAAGAGAGCGTAAAAATGTATGTTCTCATTTCTTCCTTGCATAAAGATTTATCAATGGTATAATTAGCAAAATTCGATTTTGGTGTTAAATGTTTGAATTCCTAAGAAAAGGCGCAACCTCAATCTTTGCCAAAATCTTCCTTGCGGTTATCATCATAGTATTTGTCTTTTGGGGGATAGGCACCTTTACTGGAGATAGGTCTCAAGTTGTGGCTGAAATCTCAGGAGAAAAAATCACCGCCAAAGAGTTTCGCGAATACTACAACTACCAGCTCTATCAACTAAAGCTTGCCTTTGGGGAGGGCTCCCAAGAGATAGCCAAGGACCCAAAGTTTAAAGAAGAGGTCCTGTTTGACCTTATCAGAAAAAGGCTTCTTCGCAAGTATGCTGAAAGTCTTGGTCTTTCGGTAAGCGAAAAAGAGGTTGAAATGTATCTTGCCCAAATACCAGCCTTCCAGGATAGAGGCGCCTTTAACCCTGCGAAGTATCAAACCCTTCTTAGGGAAGTAGGCGTTACTCCTAAGTTCTTTGAAGAGCTCTTAAAGCAAGACCTTTTAGAGCAAAAGCTTTCTTCCCTTCTCAACTCAGCCCTTTTTACCACAAAAAAAGAAGCCGAAGACTTTGCTAAGTTTTATTTTCAAACCCTTCATTTTAAATTGGCAGAGCTCCCTTATAGTTCTTGCGCGAAAGAGCTTAAACCAACGGATTCCGACCTTGAAAACTTCTTCCTCACAAGAAGAGATTTATACACTGAAGAAGAAAAGGTAAAGCTTGTCTATCACTTCTTACCCTTTGAAGGACAAACCGAGGTAAGCGAAAAAGAAATAAAAGATTATTACGAAAAAAATCTCACAAGGTTTAAAGAACCCTTCAAGGTGAAGCTTAGAGAAATTTTTATCGAAGGGACAGACCAATCTGCCTTTACTAAAGCCCAAAGCTTAAGAGCCGAGATAAAGGACCTTAAAGATTTTGCAAAGCACAGGAGCATCTCCCAATGGTATGATGAAAATTCTCTTCCTCCGGAGCTAAGAAATCTTATCAAATCTGCCAAACCCGGTCTAATTTTAGGTCCTCTTAAGGTTGAGGGGGGCTACCTCATCGTTGGTGTAGAAGAAATATCACCTGAGAGGCTCTTAAAGCTTGAAGAGGTTAAAAGCAGGATTATCTCTGAGTTAAAGCAGGAAAAGATAAAGGCTAATGTTATAGCTAAGGCAAATGAGCTTTATACCAAAGTGGTCAAAGAGGACGGGCTAACAAACCTTTCCCAAAAAGAAGGATTAAAACTTATGGAAACACCTTACATGACAAGAAAGGAGCTTCTAAACCTTATCCAAGATCCGCAGACATTGGATAAGGTCTTTAAGGAAAAGAAAGGGGCCTATCTTCCTCCCGTTCAAACTCCAAAAGGTGTTTTTCTTATAGAAATAAAGGATAAAAAAGAAAGGAGGAACTTGGAGTTTTCCGAGGTAAAAGAGAAGGTAAAAGAGGACTATCTCAAAGAGAAGGGAAAAGCCCTCTGTGAAGATAAGGCTAAGAGCTTGATTGCCTTAGCTAAGAAAGGTGAAGATTTTGTCAAAACAGCCCAAGCTAAGGGTTTTAAGATTTTGGAATCTACGGTAAAGAGAAAGGATTTCGACCCACAGATAGGTCTAAGAAAGGACCTAAAGCTTGGGATTATCGAAGAGCCAAGGGTCTTAGAGGATAGAACTCAAGTGCTTTATCTTGAAAGGGTAGTAAACCCGGCCAATCTTAAGCCAGAGGAAATTTCCTTAGCTAAAGAGGCTTTAATCTCGCTTAAGAAAGAGGTTATTCAGCGTGCCCTTTTTAAAGACCTTCAGGACAAAAAGAGCATAAAGATCTATCCTTTGTTTAAACAGCTTTAAAAAAGGCTTTTTTATTTTTTAGAGGGGTTTTAGGGGGTAGTATGCCAAAAAGGACGGATATAAAAAAGATCCTGATCATCGGCTCTGGACCGATAGTTATCGGTCAGGCGTGCGAGTTTGATTATTCTGGAAGTCAAGCTTGCAAAGCCCTGCGGGAAGAAGGATATGAAATCGTTCTTGTTAACTCAAACCCTGCAACCATCATGACCGACCCTGAAATGGCTGACCGCACCTACATAGAACCGCTTATCCCCGAGGTCTTGGAATACATCATCAAAGAGGAGAGGCCGGATGCCCTTTTACCAACCCTTGGTGGACAAACAGGCTTAAACTTGGCCTTTGCCTTAGCAAGAAAGGGCGTATTAGAAAAATACAAGGTTGAGCTTATCGGAGCCAAGGAATCTGCCATTGAGAAGGCAGAAAGCAGGGAACATTTCAAAAAGGCGATGGAAAGGATCGGGCTAAAGGTTCCAAAAAGCGCAATTGTTAAATCTTTAGCAGAGGCGGAAAAGGCGATTAAAGAAATAGGTTTTCCGGTAATCGTTAGACCGAGCTTTACTCTTGGGGGGACAGGGGGCGGTGTAGCCTACAACATTGAAGAGCTAAGGGAAATAGTGTCTGCAGGGCTTGAAGCTTCGCTTATTCACGAAGTAATGCTAGAGGAGTCAGTCCTTGGATGGAAAGAGTATGAGCTTGAGGTGATGAGGGATTTCAAGGATAATGTGGTTATCATCTGCTCCATCGAGAACTTTGACCCTATGGGGGTTCATACTGGTGATTCTATAACCGTTGCCCCTTCGCAAACCCTTTCAGATGTAGAATACCAAAGGATGAGGGTTGCTGCTCAAGCGGTTATTCGAGAGATCGGCGTTGAAACAGGGGGCTCAAACATTCAATTTGCCATAAACCCGGATACTGGCGAGATGGTCGTGATTGAGATGAACCCAAGGGTTTCCCGTTCTTCAGCCTTAGCCAGTAAAGCAACGGGTTATCCTATCGCGAAGATCGCGGCCAAGCTTGCTGTAGGATATACGCTTGATGAGCTGGCAAACGACATAACCAAAGAAACCAAAGCCGCCTTCGAGCCAACCATCGACTATGTGGTGGTAAAGATCCCTCGGTTCACCTTTGAGAAATTCCCAGAGGCTAAGGATGAGCTAACAACCTCCATGCGGTCTGTAGGGGAAACGATGGCCATCGGGAGGACCTTTAAGGAGGCTTTACAGAAGGCCATCGCAGGGCTTGAGATAGGGAGGTTTGGCTTTGGTGCTGACGGAAAATCCCCTTCAGACATAGGAGAATTCCTACCCCTTGAGCTTATCAAGGAAAAACTTGCCCGTCCAAACAGCCAAAGGCTTTTTTACATCAGAGAAGCCTTTAAAGCTGGGCTAACCATTGATGAAATATACAGGCTTACCTACATTGACCGCTGGTTTCTCTACAACCTTTGGCAGGTCTTTACTGTTAGCGAGGAGCTAAAAGGCAGACCTCTTGAAACCATCTCTTCGGAAGATTTAAAGGAACTAAAACAGATGGGCTTTACAGATTATCAGATTGCCTTTTTAACCGGCTCAACCGAGATAGAAGTTAGAAAAAGAAGGTTAGCTCTTGGGATTAAGCCAACCTATAAGCTTATTGATACCTGCGCGGCTGAGTTTGAGGCTTACACTCCTTACTTTTATTCCACCTATGAAGTAGAAAACGAAAGCCGGGCAAGGCTTTCCAAAAATAAAAAGGTCATCATCATTGGAGGGGGACCAAACCGCATCGGTCAAGGCATTGAGTTTGACTACTGCTGTGTTCATGCCGTTAAAGCCTTAAGGGAACGCGGCATAGACGCTATTATGATCAACTCAAACCCTGAGACGGTGTCCACAGACTACGATGTCTCAACAAGGCTTTACTTTGAGCCCTTAACCTTTGAGCATGTGCTTAACATCTACGAGGAAGAAGAGCCAGACGGAGTAATAGTTCAGTTTGGCGGTCAAACCCCACTTAACCTTGCCATGCCCCTCTACAAAGCTGGCGTCAAAATCCTTGGAACAAGCCCCCTTCAGATAGACAGAGCAGAAGACAGAGAAAAATTTGACGCCCTTTTGGAAAAGGTAGGTTTAAAGAGACCAAAGGCTGGTATAGCAAGAAGCGCAGATGAAGCTTTGGAAGTAGCTCGTAAAATCGGCTATCCAGTCTTGGTCCGACCTTCCTATGTGCTTGGTGGTCGGGCTATGAAGATTGTTTATTCTGAAGCGGAGCTTATGGAATACATAGAGACGGCGGTAAAAGTTCAGCCAGAGCATCCAATACTCATCGATAGGTTCCTTGAGGATGCCCTTGAAGTTGATGTTGACGCCATATCAGATGGTGAAACCGTAGTTGTGGCGGGGATTATGGAACATATCGAGGAAGCAGGAGTCCATTCGGGGGACTCGGCTTGTATTCTGCCCCCTGTAAACATCCCTCCAAAGCTCATAGATGAAATCCGTAGGGCAACTCATGTTTTAGCTAAGGAGTTAGAGGTCAAAGGATTGATAAACATTCAGTTTGCCATAAAGGATGAGGAGCTTTATGTTCTTGAAGTAAACCCAAGGGCCTCAAGAACTATCCCCTTTGTCTCAAAAGCTATTGGCGTGCCTTTAGCCAAGCTTGCAACCTGGATAATGCTTGGAGAATCCTTAAAAGACCTTGGCTTCACTCAAGAGGTTTGGCCAAAGTATTATTCTGTGAAAGAAGTTGTCTTTCCGTTTAAGCGTTTCCCGGGAGTTGATGTGACCCTTGGACCAGAGATGAAGTCAACCGGTGAGGTTATGGGCATTGACTGGGAGCCATCCTTAGCTTATGCCAAGGCTCAGTTTGCGGCAGGCATGCGGCTTCCTCTATCAGGAAGAGTTTTTATCTCTGTCAAGGATGAAGATAAGCCACAGGTCGTGGAAATTGCCAAAGTTTTAGAAAACCTTGGGTTTGAAATAGTAGCCACCGAGGGGACGGCAAAGTATTTGGAAGACTTTGGCATTAAAGTAAAGGTCATCCCCAAAATTTCAGAGGGGCGGCGCCCAAACATCCTTGACCTTATTAAAAACAAAGAAATTGACTTAATGATAAACACGGCCAAAGGAAAGGTTAGTAAACTTGATGCCTACCTTATCCGAAGATATGCGATGGAGCTTGATATCCCCTATGCTACAACCATTTCTGGCGCTCGAGCCATGGTTTGCAGTATAAGAAGACTAAAGGAAAAAAGCTTCTCCTACTCAGCTTTACAGGATTATTATAAGACCTTACCATGCAACTACTATGCGACTAAAACAGATAGATAACCTCTCCTGAGTTGAAAGAAAGCAGGCTACCCTCTACCTTGAGCAGAAGTGAACCATCTGGCAAGATATCGTGAACTTTACCAACGATAAACTCCTCTTCATCAAGGTTGTAAGAAAAGGCAACGCATCTTCCGATGGTGTCGCTAAGATGATAAAAATCTTCAATTATGGGACAAGAAGCAGCATCTTCTTCAAAAAATCTCCTTTCATAGGATAAAAGGGCATCATAATAGTAGTTTATCCATTTTAAAAGTAGGTAAAGGGCTGTGGTTAGAGGAATTTCCCTTCGGATGAGCCTTTTTAAGCTTTCTGCAGGAAGCCCTTCTGGGGGTTCGTTGTTTAGGTTTAAACCTAAACCAACGATAAACCAATCCTTATAGCTTTCAATAAGGGTCCCGCCTAGCTTTTTTCCTCGAAAATGAGGGTCGCTAATCCACTTAAGCTTGACTTCCTTTGCTGAAAGTTCATGACAGGTTCTAACCATAGCCAGACCAAAGAGGAGTGAAAAAAGCCCAAAATGTTGAGGAAGGATCTCATTATAAAGAGAGATAGCAAGCCATAGCCCGCCTTTTTCAGCAAACCATTTCCGGTCAAACCGACCTTTGGCTGAAGTTAAGCGTTCGGCAACGATTACCCGTCCATGAGCACTTCGGGGAAGTTCATCAATGATCTGCTTTGCTAAGGACATAGCTCGGGGGATCTCCTTAAAGAACCAAATTTCCTGCCCGACTACCCAGCTTAGCTTGGCCACTCCTCCCTGATCCTTGCTACAATCCTCTCAAGAACGGGTAGGTCTTCAGAAGGACAAAGGGCAATTAAGGGGCTCCCCTTGGGCACAAGCTCAAAGGGCTTAAAGTAGACTTGATAAATAATAAAACGCCCCTCCTCTTTAATCTTGATAAAGTGTTCCCTCTTCATAAAGGTCATGATCAAAATATCCTCGCCTCCTCGAACCTCAGCCCTTTTTAGCCCATGCTTCTCTATCCTATGACTTATCTCAGGAACGAGGATAAACCTTGCCGTTTCCTCAGCGTATATAACATGAAGAGCTGAAAGCAGAACTTCGCTTATAACTTCCTCTTGAGAAAGAGGATGCCTTATCTCAAGGATGGTCTCAAAAGCTTGGACAAATCTTCCTTTTAGGTCTTCTCTAAGATTTTGAACTATCCCGGTGGTATGAGCTCTTATAATCTTTGGGTTCCGTTCCCTCTCAAGGATAAAAAGTGGGGTTCCCGGTTTTTCCAACCATTTGCCAGTTGGACCTGTAACACTGTCTCCTTCCTTTACTTTAAATTCTTTGATGTATCCCGTGTGGGGCGTTTCAACTGGGAAAATTTTATAGGGATTAGCCCTAAGTTTTTGAAGAAGCCTATCTATTTCTTTAAAGTCTACCTTCATATCTTTACCTCTCTACCTTGGCACCCCAAAGGAAAGCACGGAACCCTTGCCTTTGCGGTTCAGGCTAACAAAAGAGCCGTAGTAGCAAAATACATTGAGTCGGGATATCATATGGATATATACTCCTTTACCTGTAGTATAGATTTTTTCCTCCCATGGTTAAAAGGGCATGGAATATGCGTTTTCTCAACTCTCTTCTATCCCAGATGCCTTGGATATGTCCTCTTCTTAAGGCGTTTTCTGCTGAGTGATAGTCTGGCGGTGGGGGCTGACCGGTTGTTTCATGGATAACCCTTGGTCCAGCAAAGCCAAGCCTTGTTGATTTTAAGGCAAACTGATAGGGTGCTGACCCAAGAAAGCTTGCCACCGGACCAGCATAAGAATTATTATCATATATTACAAGATATAAACCACCAGCATCTACATAGTCCCTAACAGCCATGGTGCATCTTGGCATTTGAACTACTCCTACCGTTCCCTCTTGGATCCTTATTCCTCCTGTGCTATGAACAAACATAAGGAAAGGACGACGAGTAATCTTGGCAAGCTGGATAGCCCGGATAAACTTTTCTCCTTCAGCAGCTCCAACTGTGCCTTGCCTAAAATCGGCAACAAGCATCCCACAAACCACCGATATACCTCCAACCTTTGCGGTGAAGGAAAGAAATGCTGAGTTAAGACCTGTCCTTTTTCTGTCCTCTTTTAGCTTTTCAGCATGCCCGTCAAAGTTTAAGGGATTAGTGGAAGCGATCTCCTCATCGAAGAATTTTATGGAACCCCTGTCAAAAACATTGTTTAGATACCACTGGTATTCAAGGAAGAAATGATAACCACAGTAGGGGCAAACCCCGCAGAATTCACCGTAAAGGTCAGGCACCCAGATATCCGGACAGCCATACTTTTCAGCTTGAGGGCAAGTGACAGTTCTATCTTCTAACGCCACAGGGAGCTCGTAGACTCCTCCCTCTTCCTCAGGTATTGTAGGAAGCCTGGGTTTAACCTTTTTTCCCACAATAAGGTTGTAAACTGTCTTTACCGGGTCTGAGACTGGCTTTAAAAGAAGGCTTGATTCGCTCAAAATGTCGTCAATAAGCCTTTTGAAAGTCTTTTGCCCGCTTTTTAAAACCCTGTATTTGATTTCATTTCCCAATACTCTAAGGAAATTCTCTCCTTTTTCTTTCAGAGTATGGGTTAATCCCTTAGGAATAACAACTGCCCATTGGGTCATCTTGCGATACTTTTCATACCGTAGCTCAACGAGGATTTCCTTTTCGTCTTCTGAGAGGTCCCAATCTACATAGTAGCTAAAGTTATCTGTTGTTTGTTTAGAAAGGGCATGCTTGGTGAAGGTTTTAAAGCCTCGAGTTCTTAAAACGACCTCATCCGTTGCCTTGATTAATTCAATCTTTAGCCTTTTAAAAAATTCATAGTCCCTTTTTCTTGCGCCAAGTGGTGGCTCAGGAATTATCCTATCGATGGTGCCAAGCTCAAGGTTATCCCGAGCGGTTAGCTTTAAGGCATTAGCCATTTTTTCTACCAATTCCCTTGGTGGACGACCATCGCGAAGCTTGGCAACGATAGCGGCTGCTCCCTCAGGGCTTATCACTGAATAATAGCCCTTTTCAGCCATGAGCCTAAGGTCTGCTAAACCTATAGCTTCAGCACCTCCTGAACCACCCTCAGATATGAAGGATATCATCGGAACTTGGAGCTTGGACATAGCATAAAGATTCCGAGCGATCTGCTGTGCAGCACCAGGATAATCCTCAATAGGATAAGCGCCTGGAGTAAAGATGAAAAAATGAATGGGTATGCCTTCTGTTTCAGCCATTCGCATATAACGCAAAGCCTTTTCATTTCCCCAAGGAGCAGCGCTACCTCCCCTTCTAAACTCCTCTCCGCTCCCCTTTTCATGCCCAATAACCATAACTTGATGCACATGAAAATCATCACCGACTCGCCTGATAAGCATAGCCTTAGCACAAACAACGGCGGGGTCAATGTTGATCTCCCCTTCCCCCCCAAGCTCCACATAGCTATCGTAAACATTCTCTAAAATGTCTTGAAGGGTAAACCTCTGAGGGTGCCGCGTAATCTTAACTATTTCATAAGGAGTAAGGGTTTTTTCTCCAAGGATGGTTAACTCTTCAAGCCTTTTTTCTGAACTCTTAAGCAAAGAATCTATCTCTTCCTCGGAAAGGTCATAAAAATTCTCAAAGGCATACTTAAGCTGGGCGTATACTTCCATAACATCTTCAAAGTCTTCACCCTTGATATCCCGGATGTACTCAGCTCTCTCAAGAAGTTCTTTAAGCCTTTTGTGGTTCTCGATCCTCATCTCTCCTTTTAACCCATTCTTTAGCCTTCTTAAGCCTCAGTAAATGAACTGATAGATAAACTTTAATTTTTCTCTAAGGTAGGCAATGTTGTTTGGAAGGGGCGCTCCTTGAGAGGTCTCTCCTTCAATAACCACTTCCGAAAGGAAGGTTTCGCACCTATCGATCAACTGTGTAAAATCCTCTGCATAGATTATAGCTAAGGCAAGGTTTGGGTCAAACTGAGTTGGTATCTCATACCTTTCATTTCTTGGGACATGCGTTCTCATGGTAAGCCAAGGATGGTCAACCCAGTCAAACCTGGTTATGGTTCCGCTTACCGGTTGAAAACCCCTCTTCACATCCTCGGCGACCAAACGAAACTCCAGGGCGTATCCTTTAAACTCAACATCCTTTTGAGAATATCCAAGCTTATCCCCTAAGGCTGTTCTAATTTGTTCTTTTATCAGGTTGATCCTTTTTCCATGAACGAAGGAAATCTGAGCAGATATTTCATTTTCTACCTGGATCCTTGTGTTGACCTCCATTAGGTAGTATTTCCCTTCAGGAGTTACTAACCACTCAAAGGTGCCGACATTATCGTAGTTGACATGTTTTGCAAGCTTTAGTGAGTGCTCGATTATTTCTGCCTCTACCTTCCGTGGGTCAAAGTTGTAAACCGCAAACTTTCCTTCATAATCAAAGCCTGGGGCAACCTCGATCCTTTTTTGTTTAAAAGGGCTTTGAATGGTGCAGTTTCTTGTGCCAAAATGCACATATTCTCCATCCTTTGTCCCAAGGACCTGCACTTCTAAATGCTGAAAAACTGGAATCTTTGCCTCAATTATCAACCCTTCATCTCCAAAAAGGCGCTTAGCATAAGCTCTAACTCTTCGAAATACGGGTCTAAGCTCAACGAGGTCTTTTACTTCTTCAATCCCCATTCCACCACCGCCGGCAACGGCTTTTACAAGCAAAGAAGTGTTTTCAACGCCATGGCTTCTAAGTTCATCTAAAAGTTTTTCGGCCTCAATCTCCGCTTCTACCTCGTTGTAGATGGGCTCTATTGTCCCTGGGATAACAGGGACCCCTGCTTCAAGGGCAATCCGCTTCATCGTAAGCTTGTTGCCAAGGTCACGAATGGCTTCCCAGCTTGGTCCGATAAAGATTAGTGGTCTTTCCCTTTTCACGACTCTTCTTGCAAAGCGGTAGTTCTCAGACAAGAATCCATACCCCGGATGAATAGCCGTGCACTTGGCATAATCAGCAACGCAAAGCAAATCGTTCATGTCTCGATAATCTGAAATGCGATACTTCTCTTTGGCAAGCTTGACATGAAGGGAGCCTTCATCCCCTTTAGTGTAGACGCAGACGTAGTCTAGCCCAAGCTCTTCACAAGCTGCCATAATCCTTAGGGCTATTTCCCCACGATTGGCTATAAGGACTTTATTCTTCATAAGGGGAATTTAAGCTCTAAAATAGTTTGAAATCTCCGAGCTTGATCTGGTGTCCTCGATCCGGACCAACTGAGACGAGGTAGATGGGAATACCTAAGTAGCTTTGAATAAACTGAAGATAGGTTTGAGCGTTTTTCGGGAGGTCTTCAAAACGGGAAATTTGAGAGAGGTCTTCGTCCCAGCCCTCAAACTCTTCATACTTTGCTTCAACCCGGCTTAACTCATCAATAGTTGACGGAAAATAATCCACTTCCTTATCATCTATCTTATAGGAAACACAAGCCTTAATTTTCCTTAGCCCTGAGAGGACATCAAGCTTAGTTATAGCGATGGAGGAGAGACCGTTTAATCGGACAGCAGTCTTTACCATCACTAAATCAAGCCAACCACATCTCCTTGGTCTTCCGGTTGTAGAGCCGAACTCTCCGCCTCTTTCTCGTAAATACTCTCCAATTTCATTTTTTTGCTCCGTAGGAAACGGTCCCTCTCCTACTCGGGTAGTGTAGGCTTTAACAATGCCCATCACATGGTCTATTTCAGTTGGTCCAAGCCCTGAACCACAGCAGGCATTGCCAGCTAAGGTGTTTGAGGAGGTGACATAAGGATAGGTTCCAAAGTCTATGTCAAGGAAGGTGCCCTGAGCTCCCTCAAAAAGAAGATTTTTCCCCTCCCTTTTTGCCTGATAAAGTATAAAAGATACATCTTTGATATGAGGTCTTAGGGCTTCACCGTAGCTAAGATACTTCTCAACAATATCTTCATAGGAAAGAGGCTCGGCTGAAAGGTAGCGAAGAATCTGGTTCTTCTCTTCAAGCACCACCTCTAACTTTTCCTTAAAATACCTAGGATTGAGCAAATCTATCATTCTGAAGCCTCTTCTTCCCACCTTATCCTCATAGCATGGACCGATACCTCTTCCGGTTGTGCCTATCTTCCCACCCTTTGCCTTAGCTTCCCGAGCAAGGTCTAAAGCTTTATGATAGGGCATGATGAGATGAGCCCTTTCGCTTATTATAAGCTTTTCAGGACCAATGGGCACCCCTTCCTGTTTTAGCTTTGCTATCTCACCAAGTAAAACTTCTGGGTCAACGACTACACCGTTTCCTATCACGCAAACTGTATGGGGATGCAAGATTCCTGAAGGAATTAGGTGAAAGATGTATTTTTTACCATTAACTACTAAGGTATGCCCGGCGTTGTTTCCCCCTTGAAAACGTATCACATAATGAGCTTTTTCTGTCAGCAGGTCAACGATTTTACCCTTCCCTTCATCTCCCCACTGAGCCCCTACCACAACTACTGCAGGCATAAATTCCCCCTTACTGGGTATCAAGGGCTATTATAGCATCAGTTTATTCGATGTTCAACCGAGATGGGATATTTAAGTCCTTTTAGCACACGAAAGAACATATTGGAAATTTTAAAACTAAACATTAGAATTAGATATAAAGCCCTTTTTGGAGAAAGAATCGTGGCTATCCCAGCATCAAAACTTAATAACGAAACGAAGATATATACCTTTAAGGACTACTTAAAGCTTCCCCAAGACGAAAGGGTGGAGGTCATCGAGGGGCGAATCTACGACATGACCCCTGCTACCAGCTTAAAACACCAAACCATAGTAGGGAACCTTTTTATTCTCCTAAAAACTGCCCCGGCGAACAAGTGTTACATTGGGATTGCTCCGACCGATGTAGTTTTAGATGACTACAATGTGGTTCAGCCTGATATCTTTCTCGTATGCGACCGAACAAAGTTGAAAGAAACACATGTTGAAGGAGCTCCTGACCTAATCATCGAGGTAGCTTCCAAACATACTTTAATTAAAGATAAACGGGAAAAAAGAAAACTCTATGAAAAATTCGGCGTAAAGGAATACATTATAGTGTTCCCAGAAGAGGAATACCTTGAGAAATTTTATTCTTACTGATAAAGGCTATCTTCCTCCGGAGGTTTACACTAAGGGCGAAAGATTTAAGCTTTATACTATCGAATTAGAAATATTGGTAGACGAGGTGTTTGAAGGTCTCTGAAAATCTTTTCATAATCTGACCAAAGCTCTTCTAAGTTAACAATCTTGTAATCTGCCATCTCGAAATCGAAAATTCTAACCTCATCCCTGCAGAGGAATTCTCTCTCTGAAAGAAGCTCTCTTGCCTTAAGGTTGCTGAAGATTTGAATTATGTAGGCTTGCCAAAGGGGGACCTTTTCGCGAAATACCGAGATAAGCCTAAGATAAGGTTTATCTTTTATGGACTTAGGGTTTACTTCGGAGATTCGAGCTAAGGCAATTAGGGCGTGGGGAATGTTTTCCTTAAAAGCTAAAAAAGCAATAATGTTTTTGACATAGGCTGAGTATTGGTCTCCGGTGTTGCGTATGACCTCTCCGCAGGCTGGAAGGGCACCCCAGGCTGAAGAGGCAGAATCAGCCCCTGCATAAAGGAGCCTTTTAATCAAATCTAACACCCTTTGGGGCTCTCGCTTATTTAAAAGACCTGCCGCCAAGCCTAAACTATAGGCAGAAAGAAGCCTTGTTTTCTCTTCAGGATGGTAGAGGAGCTTTTGCAGTTCGTTCAAATTTTTAGGTTCTGCTAAAAGATAGTTAACTAAATCAGAGAAATTCCTCTCGCACACGAGATTTTCTAACTCTTGTCGAGGAAGCCTTTTTTTAAAAGTTGGGTCAAGAAGCGCTTCATCTCTCTTAAGTATTTTAGAAAGGTTTTCTTTCTTTAACTCTTGAACATCATCGGCAAGCTTAATAAAAACCAATGCTGAACGAATTTTTCTGCCTGTGTCCACACCTTCAGGATATACAAGATGATTTTCAGGATCATAGCCTTCTATCCAAATCTCTTTATAATCTTCATCCGGTATCAGGTCCCAAGCTAAATCCCAATCTCCCGAGAGGGCTAAAAGGAGAGCTGAGATGAAAGCAGAGCCCCTATCATAGCCTGTAGAAGAAAGAACATAAACAGCTCCGCATTGGCAAACTCCGCCTTCATGCTCCACATAGGGCAACGGGATAACTTCTGGTTTTTGAATGAAGCTTCCGCAGAATGGGCAGGTTGGTGGATAGGGTAGCTTAAGCTTCATGACACATCCGCTCAAACTCAGGATGCACAGGATAGCCAAGCTCTTTTGCCTTCCTAAGGTAGTCCTGAGCCAAGGTTTTATCCCCTAAATAGAAATAGCATACCGCTAAGTTGTTATAGATTACCCCGTTTTGAGGGTCAAGCTCTAAGGCTTTAAGAAGGACATTTTTTGCCGTATCAAAATCTCCCTTTTCAATATAAACGGTTGAAAGATTTATGTAGGGAGAAGGGTTATCGGGCTTCAACTCCATGGCTTTTTGATAGCACTCGATGGCATTATCAAGGTTTCCAAGCTGAAACTCAACCAGCCCAAGGTTGTTCCAGGCTTCAAAGGAATTGGGATAGAACTTTAGCGTAAAAGTAAAAGCTTTTTTAGCCTCTTCGAGCTCCCCCTCTTGGGCTAAAATGATGCCAAGGTTGACCATGGCTTCATAGTGGTGAGGATCAAGCTTTAGAACCTTTTTTAAGGTTTCTTTGGCCTCTTGAAATTTTCCTGCGTTGTAGTATGCTACAGCAAGCCTATGCTGAGCCCAAACGGCGTGAGGATTTTCCATGGCTTCCTTTTCTAATACTTTGATGATTTCTTCTAAGTTCATGCCTTCCCCCTTAATCTTAATAATTTTTGATAAATAAAAATATCCTAAATCATGAAATTAACAAGGTTTAGAAAGGTTTACATTTTACTTTTACTTGTCTTTCACCTTTTTATCTTTGCCGGTCTCTATTTCGAAGGACTTCAACCCCTTTCACAGAATAAAAACTTACCTCCTAAAATCATTGAAATTCAAAGAGGAGAGGGACTTATAGATATAGCCCAAAAACTCTATCAAAATGGAATAATCAAAAACCGTGTAGTCTTTATAATCGAAGCCCTGCGTTCAGGCAAATATAAAGAATTTAAAGCCGGAGAGTATGCTTTTTATCCTTATCAAACTATTAGGGAAATTTTAGACATCCTCGCAAAAGGTAAAATCTTTCAACACAAAATAACCGTTTTTGAGGGGGCAACCCTGTGGCAAATTGCAGAAATCTTAGAAAAGGAAGGACTTTGTTCTAAAAAAGAATTCTTAAAATGGGCTGAAAACAAAGAATTCTTACGAGAACTTGGAATACCTTCTGATACTGCTGAGGGATTCTTATACCCTGATACCTATTTTTTTGCTAAAAATACCCCTTGTCCTCAAATTATTTCAACGATGGTCCGGAACTTTTGGGAAAAATGGAAATCCATAGAGCCCCTTGCCCAAAAAAGCAATCTTACACTACGGGAGATAGTAATCCTTGCGTCTATCGTTGAAAAAGAGGCATTTTATGATTCGGAAAAGCCCATAATTGCCGCCGTATATCTAAACAGGCTTAAAAAAGGAATGCCCCTTCAGGCAGACCCAACCATAAACTACGCTTTAAAGAGTTTTAGAAGACTAACTTACAAGGATTACCGTTCAGTGAAAAGTCCCTACAACACTTATTTACACAACGACCTTCCGCCAACTCCCATCGGCAATCCAAGCTTATCCTCTCTTAAAGCTGTCTTAACTCCGGCCAAGGTTCCCTATCTTTACTTTGTAGCAGACGGAACAGGTAAGCATATCTTTTCGAAAACTTACAAAGAACATCTCAAAGCGATCAATGAAGTAAGAAAGGCTCCCCCTACTGAAGAGCTTGAAGCTCGCAATGAAAAAGCTCTTGATAAAAATTCCCAATGGGATAAACTTTCTATCCTGAGATGACCCTTAATTTTTGGGAACAAATTAAAAAGGGCTCGACAAGCTTTGCTAAAAAAAGAGAGAAAGAAGGGGGAGGGTTTGGTGCAACCCCTTTGCTTCCTCCTACGGTAGAGGATACCTATTTTGGTCTTGCCATCTTAGACCTTTGTCAAGCCTTAGATGAAATTTCTAAGGCCAAACATCTTTCTTACCTTTCAACGATCTCCTGGCAGGAGTTGCTACCCGAAACTCTTCTCTACTACCTTAAGGCTTTAGCTTTGTTAGATAGGGCTAAGCCAAACTCAAAAGAGTTAGAAAAGTACTTGGATGAGTTTTTAGCCAAAGGTTCCTCTGTAAAAAGGCTTGCCATACTTTTTAGCATACCCCAAACTTTAGACCCTAGGGAGCAAAGCGAAAGGTCTTCTTTAAAAGAGCTTAAGGGAAGGATCAAACAAGAGATTTTGAGAATCCTCCCTAAAGAAGAAAAGCTAACCCTTGAGCTCCTTTACTATCTTTTGTCCCCCCTTCCTGAATTTGTGGAAAAAAATTTGAATTTTGTGTTTTCCTCTCAAAACCCTGATGGGGGATTTGGTTTTATGCCCGGGACGACCTCGTTTATGGAAAACACCTACTTTAGTATAAACATTCTTTACTATTTTAACAGGCTTGAAAAAGAGGTCTCTAAAAAAGCCCTAAGCTTTGTCCTATCTTGCTTAAACGGAGATTTTGGTTTTGGAAGAAATTCTCAAGGCATTTCCTTTCTTAACACCACCTACTATGGATTATCCGTCTTAAGAACTCTTTTAGAAGCTTTTTGTCGTTCCGAGGCATTAGCCGAGGAACCTCTCAGAAGATAGAAAAACTTAAAGTACTGCATTATCATTAAAACCATGAAGAAGGTGTACATTAGGACCTTTGGTTGTCAGATGAACGAAAAGGACTCGGAGATAGTGTTATCGCTTCTTCAGCCTGATTTTGTCCCTACAGAAGAACCGGAATCTGCGGACCTGATTTTGATAAACACCTGTTCGGTTCGGGAAAAACCTCAACATAAGCTATACAGCGAAATTGGAAGGTTCAAAGAGCTAAAAAAGAAAAAACCGGAGCTCCTCATTGGGGTGATGGGATGTGTTGCCCAGCAGGAGGGAGAAAGAATAGTTGAAAGATATCCCTATGTAGACATAGTTCTTGGCACCCAAGCCTTTTATCAAATAAGGCAGGCAATTGAGCGCCGCCTAAAGGAAGGGAAACCCTTTGTTTGGACAGAACTAAAACCTGATTTTAAGCCACCTTTAGTCCTTGGGTCAAAAAAGCTTAGGAGAGTTAAAGCTTTTGTCAACATCATGCAGGGTTGCGATAACTTTTGCACCTATTGCATCGTCCCTTATGTAAGGGGAAGAGAGGTAAGCAGACCCCCTGAAGACATTTTGCGGGAGGTTGAATATCTGGTGAAGGAGGAAGGGGTAAAAGAGGTAGCTTTGCTTGGTCAAAATGTAAACTCCTACGGGCTTAAAGAAAAAAGCTATGGTGACTTTGCAGACCTTCTTGAGAGGGTTTCTCAAATTGATGGTCTCCTAAGGATAAGGTTCACCACAAGTCATCCTAAAGACCTAACGGAAAGGCTCATGCGGGTTATTGCGGAAAATCCCAAGGTTTGCAAGCATATCCATCTTCCGCTTCAAGCAGGGTCAAATAAAATTCTAAAGCTTATGAACAGAAAGTATACTCGTGAAGAATACTTAGCGAAGGTTGAAAGATTAAGAGAACTCTGCCCAGAGATAGCCATAACTTCTGACATCATCGTTGGCTTCCCTGGCGAGACAGAGAAGGACTTTTTGCAGACCTTAGAAATGCTTGAAAGGGTAAGGTTTCATGAAGTATTCTCTTTCAAATACTCGGATAGACCCTTTGCGGCAGCCACAAATTTCCAGGGCAAAGTGCCTGAGGAAGTTAAAGAAGAAAGGCTAAAGAGGGTTCATGAGGCTCAAGCTAAGATTACCGCAGAGGTCTATCATTCCTATGTTGGGAAAGAGGTTGAGGTGCTTGTTGAAGGAAGGAGCGAAAGGGATGAAAACCAACTTACAGGTAGAACTACCACAAACGTTATCGTAAACTTTACAGCCCCACGCTTAGACCTTGAAGGAGAGCTCGTTAAAGTGCTTATCGAATCTGCTGGAAAGCATTCTTTAAAAGGAAAATATCTTAGCCCTTCCTTTTAGCAAGCTCGCTCAATGTCTCAAGCCTTTCCCTTTCTCCAAGGGCAATAAGTATATCCCCTTCTAAGATCAGGGTGTTTCCAGCTGGATTAAAAATCATCTCCCCAGACTTTCTTTTGATGGCAAGGATAATAGCGTTTGTTAAATCCCTAATTCTGCTTTCTAAGATGGTTTTGTTCGCTAAGGCTGACCCTTCTTCAACCAAGATTTCTTCAAGCTGTAAGCTTGTTGTAGGGTCATAGCCGGCAATGTCGATAAAGTCCATGACATGCGGTTTAAGAACAGCCAAAGCCATTTTCTTTGCCCCTGAAAGATAAGGAGATAGGACCCTGTTTGCTCCTGCTTGATAGAGTTTCTTTTCCACCGAAGGGTCATCAGCTCGGCTTACTATGTTGATCGTCGGGTTTAACATCCTTGCAGAGAGGACTAAATAAACATTTAGCGGGTCATCCCCTAAAACCGCGATAAGATGCCTTGCTCTTTTTATACCAGCCTTAAGCAAGACTTCTTCTTCCGTTGCATCACCCTCAATGTGTAAGATCTTCTTTTCTTTTAATTCTTTGATTAGCTCAGGGTCCTTTTCAATAACGACCACAGGAATCTCCTCTTTGATGAGCTCATAAATATTCTTGCCAATCCGTCCAAAACCGCAAAGAATTGCGTGGTCGCTTAGCTTTAGGATCTCCTTTTCCATTCCTCTCCCCTCAAAGGTTTGTAAGGTTAAATGCACAACGAATTCGCTGATAACCGAGAGCATGTAAAAGAAAAAACCTACACCCCCAAGGGCTAAAAAGATGGTGAAGATCCTACCAGCAGTAGAAAGGGGCACATACTCTTGATAACCAATCGTGGTAATGGTGATAACGGTCATGAAAAGGGAGGATAAAAAATCAGCCCCCTCAATCAGCATATAGCCAAGGGTTCCGCCAAAGATAAGTAAGATTAGCCAGATTACTCCTAAAAAAAGAAGCTTAAAACGCGAAGTCATAGGTTAAAAAAATAATCCCTCATCGTCTATTTGGGAAGTAAAGCTAATTTTCCAAATAAAGCACTCGCCCTTTTAAATAATGAGTTTCCTTTACCATAGGATTGATAGGATGGTCTTGCGCTTGGCTAAGCTTTTTTATTATTCTTCCTCTAAAGCCAAGCTTAGCCAAGCTTCCTTTGATTATCTCCTCTTGGGTTTCTTCGGTAAGAAAATGGGAGCAGGAAAAAAGGGCTAAGAATCCGCATCTTTCAGCAAAAAGTCTAAGACAGGAGTAGTAAAGCGTATCATAAAGCTTTAAGCCCTGGTCTAAATCTCGTTTTGATTTGATGAAAGCAGGCGGGTCAGCAATGACCAGGTCAGCCAAAAAGGATGGATTTTTGAGATAGTTTAGCACATCTTCTTTTATCAAAACGACCTTCTCAGAAAATCCGTTTAGCTTTGCTATTTCCTCTGCTAAATCTAAAGCCGCTTGTGAGCGGTCAACAAGGATTGCCCTCTTCGCTCCCCCTTTCAAGGCATAAAAGGAAAAACCTCCCACATAGGAATAAAGGTCTAAAACTTCTTTTCCTTCCGAAAGCTTAGCCAAATACCTTCTTGCATCCCTCTGGTCAAGAAAAAAGCCTGTTTTCTGCCCAGAAAGCACTGGAATTAAAAACTTTATACCATCCATCTCAACGAGTAGAGGTTCATCTATTTTCCCCCAAGCAACTTCAGTATAAAGCGAAAGCCCCTCTTCCTTCCTCTTTTGAGCATCGTTCTTTAAAACGACGCAAGAAGGTTCTAGGACTTCTCTTAGAGCTGATATGATGTGGCTTAAAAGCTTTTCTATTCCTAAGGTATAGACCTGAACTACAGCGACCTTATCAAACACATCCACGATAAGACCGGGCAAAAAATCCCCTTCAGAAAAGATAAGGCGAAAGGAAACCTCTCCCGGATAAAGCTCCCTTCTTAAGTTTAAAGCCCTTTTAAAGGCTTTGGCAAAAAACTCTTTATCTATTGGCACATCTTCTCTGCATAGCACTTTTATACAATACCTTACCTTAGGATTAAAATAGCCTTGAGCAAGGAAATAGCCTTCCTCGTTGTATAGGCTCACTAAACTTCCTTGGGGAATATGCTCAAGCTGAGATTTTTCTGATTTTACTTCATCAAAGGTTAGCCAAAGATACCCCTTTAAAATCTTCTCTACTCCTTTCCTATTTACGACAACCTTTGGATAGTGCATTCTTTATCACCTCAAGGCTCCGAAAAGGATTTGCCCTTTTGCTAATAGTATGCGGAAATTTACACAAGCTTAAATCGGCAAAAACCGTCTCATTATCAAAGGTTATCTTAACTCTTTCTTTTCTTATAATGCATAGTTTTCCATCTTTGTCTTTGCCAAGGTTAATCCTTTCAAAGGTCCTGTTTTCAAGAAAGCATAACCAAAGTCCATCCTTTAGCCTCCCTGTTAAGCCATCCCTCATAGCAGGAAGAGGCTTTTTTCTTTCCCAAAGAGAAAGAAAATACCTTTCTATGTCAAATGATTCCTGAGCATAGACCTCGGAGAACTTTTCTGCATCCTCATCATTTCTCACAAGCTCACAGGCTTTATACTCATCCTGATTGATAAAGCTTGCATGACACACAGCACAACTTACCTTTTGTAAAAGGCTTTTTTTATGAAATATAAGCTTCTCCTCTAAAACCTTTTTATGGCAATCAAGACAGCTTGCCCTTTTCATGCTAAACATTATCTCCTCTTTTCCATGACAATTTGTGCAGAAAAAACCATGGCTTGTATGAACATCAGCTTTCAAGTCATAATATTCTATTCCATACGGACGGGGAGGAAGCTTACCTTCAACAAAAGGAGACCGATAATCTACAAACCAGTTGTGAGGTGCCTTCCCTAAGTAGTCCATTCCGACCCTTATGCTGTAATGACAGCTAAGACATTCTTCGGTCCTTGGTTTTTCGTAAGTATGCACTCTATGGCAGGCTAAACAACCTCTTCCCCGACGGGTCAATTCATAATCCTCACCTTCGTAAAAGATATGACAGGTGAAACAACGCTTCCCCAAAAAGTCAAGAACAAGCTTACTCTTTCCATCTAAAGAATTATTTTCTGATAGAGAGAAAAGGTCTGATAAAGAGGATGCTTTCAAACCTAAACCAAAGCGGGCGAGTAGAAAATTTACCTTTTTTTGATAGGTGTAATGCTGGGATTTAGCTATTCCTTTGGCTTCCTGCCAATGACATTTGCCGCATACAGAAAAAATCTTATCCGGAGAAGGAGACTTAACGAGGTTTTTATGGGCAGAATCTTTTGTGTTTGCTTGATCTTTTCCACCATGACAAAGGATACAAGAAAGGTTGTGTTTCTTAACCTTAAGCTCGGTTTTTAGAATTTCTCCATGGCAGTCTTGGCAGGATTTTACTTTTAGATTAGGCATACTCTGGCAAGATGATAGGAAAAGGGCTATAAGAAGGGCTAAGAAAAGCATGTCCTTTTGGCGTATGAATCAAGAAGCTTTGCTACCTCTTCCGAGGTATGAAAAGGTTTCCCTAAAACCTCCTGCCAGACCCTTTTCCCTTCCATGCAAAAGTAAAGCGGGATTTCGTTTAAATACTTTTTAAAAGGCTCTAAAATTTTTTTGTAGGCTTTAATCCTTCTGTCAATAAAATAGCGATACTTTTGGTCAAGACCTCTTATAAACTCATCGGCGTAGACCTTAGTCTTAGGGAAATTTTTTGGCGCTACCTCTTTAAGCTCAGGTGGAAACCTCAACATCCCAAGGCTAATCCAAGCAATTCTATTCAGAGGAAACCTGTTTAGGATCTCTTCAAGAACTTTAGAATACTCGGCTTCTCCCCCTTCATAAAGAATGATAGGGTCAAAATGGAAGGCAAGGCTAAAGCCATGCTTTAGAGCCTCCTCTGCGCTTTGGAACCGAGCTTTTAAGCTTGCCGTGTGCTTTTCTTCTTTTTCTATTATCCTCTCCGTGTTTACTGACCAGGCAAAGATGATTCGTTTATCGCTTGGAAGCTCTGAATAAAAGGCTGAAGAAGGAGCGGTTTTAGTTTTAAGCTCAAGGACTGCAAAAGGGTCAGTCTCTATCCAAAACTCTATCAAGGTCCTTGCTACACCGGTTAGAGCTTCAAAGACTAAGCTATCTGTAAATTCACCCGTCCCTAAGCGTGTAAGCTCTCCTTTTTCTGTTCTTTCTTTAAGAAAGGAATGGAGGCTTGTAAGTCCATCCTCGATTAAGTTTGCCCAAATTCTAAATCCAGGCTTATTGAAATAGGCTTGAAGTATACAGTAGGAACAACCAAGGGGACAGTTCTCAGCAAAGTGAAAGATAATATAGCCACAACATAGATAATGCTTAGTCCCCGGACATTTTTTTACGAAAGCCCCTTTGTAAGGGGTTATAAAGACGACTGGCTCCTCAACCTGCTTTTCGCCCTCATGAGACTTCTCAACATCCAAGCTATTAATTGAGCTTGGATGAGCTCTTTTTAAAATCTCGTTTGTTAACCTAAAATTTACAGCCTTTTCATCAAAGACTATCTTCAAGGTCTTTTTAGAGGTAATTTTTAATCAAAATTTCAGCGATTTGAACGGCGTTCGTTGCTGCACCCTTTCTGATATTGTCGGCAACGATCCACATGTTAAGCCCCTTCTCGATACTCAAGTCCTCTCTTATCCTTCCGACAAACACCTCATCCCTTCCAGCAACATCGACCTGCATTGGATAAAGCTTGTTCTGAGGGTCGTCAAGGACGACCACACCTTCCGCTTTCCTCAAGACCTCACGAGCTTCCTCAGCGGTTAGCTTTTTTTCGGTTTCTATGTTTACGCTTTCTGCATGTCCGTAAAAAACTGGGACCCTAACCGTTGTTGCAGTAACAGCTATGCTTGGGTCTTCCATAATTTTTTTTGTCTCCTCAACCATCTTCATCTCTTCTTTAGTGTAACCGTTTGGTAAAAAGACATCGATATGAGGAATGCAGTTAAAGGCGATCCTTTGAGGAAGGTGTTTAGGAAGAGGCATGGGACTTCCTTCACACCAAGCTTTAGTCTGCTCCATAAGCTCAAAGATAGCCTTCTGCCCTGCGCCAGAAACAGATTGATAGGTCGAAACTACAACCCTCTTTATCCTTGCCACATCATGAAGAGGCTTCAAAACAACAACCATCTGGATGGTGGAGCAGTTTGGATTTGCTATAATGCCTTTTTTAGTATAACCAGCCACTGCATGAGGGTTGACCTCAGGGACAACGAGAGGGACATCCGGGTCCATCCTCCAGGCGCTTGAGTTATCTATTACTACGGCACCGTCTCTCGCAAAGAGCGGGGCAAAATCAAGGCTTCTTTGCGCACCAGCCGAAAAAAGGGCTATATCAATGCCCTTAAAGCTCTTCGCTTCTTCCAAGGCTTCCACAGGGATCTGTTCACCTTTGAAGGGAAGTAGCATACCTTTTGACCTTGTTGAGGCAAAAAGACGCAACTCTTTAACTGGAAAATTCCTCTCTTCAAGAACGGTTAGCATCATCCTTCCAACCGCACCCGTTGCCCCAACCACAGCCACAGTATATTCCTTCATTTCTTCCCCCAAACTCAAGATTTTGGACAAAATAGCATACATCTATAAACTTTCAACGCCTATTAGGTGAATTTGAAAGGAGAAGATCAAGTTGTATTAAGGCGATAGGAAATTATATTCCTTCCCAAGGTGCAGCTATAGGTGGAAAAAAGGTTAGTTACTATTAAGGTTAAAATTTTTTTAGGCTTTTTTTTCTAACAAAAGCCCAACAAAATCATGAATTTTTTTTGCTACCTCTAAAAGCTCCTCTGGGGGGATCTGCTTAACAACCTCATTGGTTCTTTTATCTATCACCTGAACGACTACCTGCCCAGCATCTTTGTTGTACACAAGCTTAGTTTCAAGATTAAAGAGAGAAAGAAAGTGGTTGAGGGCTTTTGAAAGCTCCTTAAGCTCTTCTTGGCTTAATTTTGTTTGATCCTTATATGAGGAAGGAGCTTGAGCTTTTTCAACCCTTTGAATGGATTCTTTTTGTTGGGTTTGTTGAGCCTGCATACCGGGGTCTAAAACGATGTGTTTTTGAAGTTCTACCTTCATGTTAATCCTCCTGGCTAAGGCTTACTAGAACAATTTAGAAATTTTCTATTTATTTTATTCGGCTATCCTAAAATAAACTTAAATCTTCCTCCAGAGATATAAGGTCACCACTCCAAAGGTTAAACTTTTTGTAAAAACCTCGGAAAAACCTGTTTTTCTTAGCATTTCTCTTACTGTTTCTACCTCTGGGAAGTTTTCTATGGATGTAGCAAGATATCTGTAAGCTTGATAATCCCCTGTAAGCAGGCCACCGATTAGGGGTATGATCTTCTTTAGATAAAAAAAATACACATTCCTTATTATGGGAAGTTTAGGCTTTGAAAATTCTAAAATTGCGAGAAGCCCATACTTTTTTAGGACCCTATGCATCTCCTGTAGAGCCTTACCTCGGTTGACCAAATTTCTAAAACCAAAGGCAATGGTTACCGCACCAAAGGTTTCGTCCTTAAAGGGAAGCTCCTCGGCATCACCACAAACTGGATAGACAAAAGAAAGGTCAGGCGCTCTTTTAGTTAGACCAAACTTTAACATTTCCCGGCTTAGGTCTAAGGCAAAGGCTATACGCTTTTTTCCCATCCGGTCCTCCCGAGCGTAGCGAGGGACCCCTTGGTCTAAGCCCAAGGCTATACGCTTTTTTCTTTTCAAAATCTCTAAGGTCAAGGTGTAAGGACCACAGCAGAGGTCAAGGATGGGAGGATCAACCTCATCTAAGGCTTGAGAAACCTCCTTTCTCCAGCCCTTGTCTTGCCAAAAACTACAAATGCTATTTGCCAAGTCATAATACCGGGTGATCTTCCCAAACTTATCCTTCATAAAATCTTTATGACCGGTGCTTTTATCCATGCTTAAAAGTGGACAAACTTAAGAATGGGTATTTTTGAAATTATCCCCATATCAAGCAGGTTTTGGCAGTAATAAAGGAATGCCCTTTGCTTTAGACCGGAGAAATCAAATTCAAGATGATGAAGATAATCGAGGAGAAAGGTTTTATCCAAAGAGGAGGAATGTTCTTTAATGATGAGAGAAAGGTCGGCTAAAGCTTTGGCTCGGCTAAGGTATAAGTTTTCAGCAAGGATTCTTAATTCTTTTTTGTAGGTCGACAGGACCTCCTTTCTTACCAAAAGGAGGGCAAAGACAAAGGGATAGCCCGTTTCTTCAAGCCATACCTCAGCAAGGTCGGTTACAAAGGGAAACTTTCCGCTATAGAGTAGCTCAAGCGCCTCGTTACCTATGGCTAAGTAGCCATCAATAGTTTCAAAAAAGGCTTGAGCCTCTTCCTTGCTTAAACTTCGAGATGAATGGCTGAGCTTCAAATAGACCGGCTTTACTTCTTTCATCTTTTCAAGGACAAGACGAAGGAGAGCAAAGGAAGTTTCAGTCTCTGGTGTTATGCCAATGGTTTTACCTGAAAGCTCTGAGAGAGGAAGTTTGTGAAAGAGGCAAACACTCTTTACCTTACCAACCGCGCTTATAGAGATATCAGGAATAAGAATGTAGTCTTCAAAGTGTTTAGCATAAAAAACGCTTGAGCAAAGCCCACAATTGATCTCCCCTACAGCCAATTTCTCGTTTAACCGAGAAGGCACATCAAAGACAAGCTCAATTCCGTTCAGCTTTGGAAGATGATAAAGAAAAGGCAAGGTGTTTAGGTAATTAGGGAAGCCTACCCTAAGCATGGATCCTATAGACGATTTTTTTCTCGGCTCGGATAAATTCAATGAGGGCTTTTTCTGGGTCTTCGGTCAATGGAAAAGAAAGGCTTATGGCTAAAAGGTCAGGGGTTGACCCTTCAGTTAATTCGCAAGCGCCGTCAAAGCCAAGGGCTTTTGCCCCCCTCTGTGTAGCCATAAGAAGTAGCTCCGTAGCTGAGACTTCTGGATAAAAACTGTGTAAAATCTTAATTTCTTCGAAGATAGAAAGCCTGTCAACGCTTGCTAAGGAATCCGTCCCAAGAACAACCCTAAGTCCGCAGGCTAAAAGCTGAGGAAGCTTTGGGATGCCTGCCCCTGTGTAAAGATTACTCCGAGGACAAAGGCAGATTATCGGGTTTCGTTTTTTTAGGATCCTAAGGTCATCCTCTGTTAAGTGAACGCAGTGGACCAAGATTGTGTTTTCGTCAAGAACCCCTAAGCTTTCAAGATAAGAAACGGGTGTGAACCCCTTTACGGTAATGCTCTCGTCCCACTTCCTCCTTGAAACAAGAAGATTAACCAAAGGACCCTCTCCCCGTAGCAAAAAGTCTACTTCCTCCTGAGATTCTGCACAATGGATCATAAAGGGCGTTTTATGTTTCCGAGTATAGGATTTTATAGCTTGGATCATGATGGGGGTAACAGTGTATGGAGAATGGGCTGAGTAGGTAGTTTTTACTCGTCCATTGATGCTTTGCCTGTCCTTAAGCTCTATATTCCCTTTAAAGCAGAGGATTTCTTCAAAAAAATACCCTCGAAGCGGTGATTCATTGAGAACAGGAATAGTTATACCTGTGTTTCCAACATCTCCCAGGATAGAAATTCCCTCTCTCCAAAGCTCAAGCAGAGCAAACCTTGCCGACTCTGCCATCTCTACCGGAGTTAAAGTTTCCCTTTTTTTAATAACTTGATGAAGCCAGTTAATAAATGAGCCTGATGGTAAAACCCTGAACCTTAAGGCTGAAAGCTCAAGGTGGGTGTGAACATTGGCTAAGGCTGGGAATAAGACCAGGTCCTCAAGGTCTATGAACTTGGCTTTGGGAGGTGCTTGCTTAAGCTCTTTATAAGAATAGATACCAACTATTTTTTGATCTTTTATCTCAACGCAACCAGAAAAAATAGGAGGCTTGGTGACAGGAATGATGACTTTTGCCCTAAAAAGGTAGTGTTCCTTGGGATGGATTAGTATTTCTTCCATGTTTGATTTAGGCTCTATTCAAGAAGGGTATAGTCCATCCTTCTTCTCTTAGGAATGTAGCCTGCTCCTATGATGTATCTCCGAATTTCTTCCTCGCTTAAACGAAAAGACACTCCTGTTGCAGAAACGACGTTCTCTTCTATCATGGTGCTTCCAAAATCATTTCCTCCAAAATCAAGGGCAAGCTGGGCTATCCTTGGTCCTTGAGTAACCCAAGATACTTGAATATTCTTGATGTTATCAAGATAGATTCTACTTATGGCTAAGACTTGCAAGTATCTTGCCGAACCTACTTTTTTAAGATGGGAAAGCGCGGTGTTTCCTGGTTGAAAGGTCCAGGGTATGAAGGCTGTAAAACCTGAAGTTTTCTCTTGGAGGCTTCGTATCTTATCTAAGTGTTCGATTATGTCTTCCTCTGTTTCAACATGCCCAAACATCATGGTTGCCGTGGTTTTAAGACCAAGTCTATGGGCGCATTCCATAACATAGAGCCATTCTTGTGAGGTTGCCTTGCGGGGTGAAATCTGCTTTCGGACTCGGTCAACAAGGATTTCAGCCCCCCCACCAGGAATAGAATCAAGACCTGCAGAGATAAGCCTTTTTAAAACCTCTTCAACTGATAGCCCCGAGGTTTTACTAAGATAGATAATCTCAGGCGGTGAAAGAGCATGTAAATGAACCTGAGGAAACCTCTGTTTAATAAACCTAAATAGGTCTTCGTAGTACTCTAAAGTAAGCTCAGGGTGCAACCCTCCTTGTAAGAGGATTTGGTATCCTCCAAGGGCTAAAGTTTCCTCTATCTTTTTAGCAAGCTCCTCAAAGCTTAAAAGAAAAGCCTTTGGGGAGTTTGGAGGGACAAAGAAGGCACAAAATTTACATCCTGAAATACAAACGTTCGTATAGTTGATGTTTCTATCGACGACATAGGTAACTATTGGCTGAGGATTCAACCTAAAACGGACTTCTCTTGCTAGAGCTCCAAGGTCATAAAGAGGAAGCTTAAAAAGAAGAATCCCCTCTTCAGGGGTTAACCTTTCTCCAGTCTTAACTTTTTCTTTTATTTTCTCAAGTTCCTTCATTTTTCGATGCCGAGCCTTGCAGGAACTCCGCAATCAAAATAATGCTTTATCAGCTTCATCTCAGTAACCAGGTGAGCCTCATAAATTAAGCTTTGCGGGGCATATCTTCCAGTAATAACAACCTCAAGGGAAGTTGGCTTTTTTTGTAAAAAAGAAATAAGCTCACTCTCGCTGATTATACCCCAATTTAGGGCATAGGTAAGCTCATCAAGAACAAGAACTTGATATTCCCTCTTTTCTGCAACTTCTAAAGCTTTTTTCCATCCTCTTCGAATTTCTTCTATCAATTCTTGAGAGAGGTTGCCCATTACAAAACCACCAGCGTGGAAGTTTTGATACAAAACTTGAGGATAGAAGCTCTCAAGAACCTTTACTTCGGATGAAGTAGGAGGTTTAAAAAACTGAAAAAAGGCTACCTTTAGCCCGGCACCGATTGCCCTTATGGTTAACCCTAAGGCTGCTGTTGTCTTCCCCTTCCCCTCCCCGATGTAAAGCTGCACATAACCCCTTCCCCATTCCATGTTCTACAATTTACTACAAAACCTTCTTTTATACCATGCCTTGACAGGTATTATTTCTTTTGTTAATATTCAAAAAATTAAGTCAAGGGGGGAGTATGTCTGAAAGACCCTTCATCCTTTTCTTTAAAGATATCTCTTACAAAGATGTCCCCTTGGTTGGGGGTAAAAATGCCTCCCTGGGGGAAATGTATTCTAAACTTACTCCAAAGGGGATAAACGTTCCAGATGGGTTTGCCGTCACCGCTGAGGCTTATAAATACTTTATTCAAAAGAATCATCTTGATGACAAGATTAGAGAAGCCCTAAAAGGGCTTGACACCCACGATGTCCTGGATTTACAGCGTAGGGGGAGAATGGTTAGGAACCTCATTCTCAACGCTCAAATGCCAAAGGAGCTTGAAGAGGAGATAAGAAAAGCCTACCGTATCCTTGAAGATGAGTATGGTAAAAATTTAGATGTTGCCGTAAGGTCCTCAGCCACCGCTGAAGACCTTCCTGATGCCTCCTTTGCTGGTCAACAGGAGACCTATCTTAATGTAAGAGGCGAGGATGCGGTAGTTGATTATGTTAAAAAGTGCTTTGCTTCTCTTTTTACAGATAGAGCTATCTCTTACAGGGAGGATAAAGGATTTGACCATTTCCATGTTTATCTATCGGTAGCTGTCCAGAAGATGGTCCGCTCCGACTCTGCTTGTTCTGGCGTTATGTTTACCCTTGATACAGAGAGCGGTTTTAGGGATGTTGTCTACATCACTGGTTCTTGGGGGCTTGGAGAGTATGTTGTTCAAGGAAAAGTTAACCCGGATGAGTTTTATGTCTTTAAGCCCACCCTCAAGCTTGGGTATAAACCAATCGTCACAAAAAGGCTTGGTTCAAAGGATGTAAAGCTTGTTTATGGTTCAAACCCAAGGAAACCTTTAAAAGAGGTTAAAACCACTTACGATGAAAGAAAGCGTTTTGTGCTTGACGATGAAGAAATTTTAACCCTTGCTCGCTGGGCGATGATCATTGAGGAACATTATGGACGTCCTATGGATATCGAATGGGCAAAAGATGGGGACGGTAAAACTGTTGGCACAGGTAAGCTTTACATCGTTCAAGCTCGTCCGGAAACAGTCCATGCTACTAAAGAACAAAAATTCTATGAAATATATAAACTAAAAGGCGAGGGTAAGGTCATCTGCACTGGGAAGGCAGTAGGAAGTAAGATCGGTCAGGGTAAGGCAAGAGTGATACTTGATGTCAGCGGAATCGCAGAGTTTAAAGAGGGTGAAGTTTTGGTTACCACGATGACCGACCCAGACTGGGAACCGATTATGAAAAAGGCTTCAGCAATCGTCACAGATAAAGGCGGTCGTACCTGTCATGCAGCAATTGTCTCAAGAGAGCTCGGCATACCCTGCATTGTAGGCACAGAGGTAGCAACCAAAAAGATAAACACAGGGCAAGAGATCACCGTTGATTGTTCCCAAGGTGAGGAAGGTAGAGTCCTTGAAGGGATTGTCCCCTTTGAAGTGGAAAGGATTGACCTTGAACATCTACCCAAAACGAAGACCCAGATAATGATGAACGTAGGAATTCCAGAGCAAGCCTTTGCTCAGGGTCAGATCCCCAACGACGGAGTAGGGCTTGCCCGTTTAGAATTTATCATCGGCTCTCACATCGGAATACATCCTCTTGCTTTGGTCTACTTCGATGAGCTCAAAGAAAAAGCTAAGACAGATAAAAAGATTGCAAAACTGGTAAAGATAATCGAGGATAGGACCTATGGCTATGAGAATAAGGCTGAGTTTTTCGTGGACAAGCTTGCCCAAGGCGTGGCAACCATTGCTTGTGCCTTCTATCCTAAAGATGTGATAGTAAGGCTTTCAGATTTTAAGAGCAACGAATATGCCAATCTGATAGGTGGTTTTCTCTTTGAGCCTGTTGAGCACAATCCAATGATCGGATGGCGTGGTGCTTCCCGTTACTATGACCCGAAGTTTGAGCCAGCCTTTGCCTTAGAGTGCAAAGCCTTGAAAAAGGCAAGGGATGAGATGGGATTAACCAACATCAAGGTAATGATCCCCTTCTGCCGAACACCTGAGGAAGGGAAAAAGGTTATAAGCATCATGGAAAAATACGGGCTTAAGCAGGGGGAAAACGGGCTTGAAGTCTATGTAATGTGTGAAATCCCAAGCAACGTGGTCTTAGCCGAAGACTTTGCCAAGGTCTTTGATGGCTTCTCCATCGGCTCAAACGACCTAACTCAGCTTACCCTTGGGTTGGATAGAGACTCAGAGCTTGTTTCCCATCTCTATGATGAAAGAAATCCAGCGGTAAAGAAGCTCATCAAAGAGGTGATCCAGACGGCTAAAAAAATGAAAAGAAAGATCGGTATCTGCGGTCAGGCACCAAGCGATTTTCCAGACTTTGCCGAGTTTTTGGTAGAATGTGGCATCGACTCCATGAGCTTAACACCTGATACTATTGTGAAAACAAGGTTAATCGTAGCCGAAAAGGAAAAGGAGCTTGAAAAACAAAGGTCTAAGGAAAAGTAATTCAAAGGGCGGAGGGCTTTCCCCTAAAGCCCTCCCTTTTATCTTTATCTTCCTTCTTTTTAACACTCTATTTGTCCCTATATCGCATGCAAAACCCACGATGCTACCCGTAGAGCTAACCTATTCTTCTGCTGAAGAGTATAAATACTTAACAAGTGGACTGATCAACATGATCGAAAGCAGGCTTACAGTCCCAAACATCATAGTCCCAAGGGTTGGAGAAAGCATCCCTGAGTCCCAGATGAAAGCCAAGATAAACATTGCACTATATCCAGAAAAGGCAAGCTATCAGATAAACATATTCAAAGAGAATAAACTGATTTTTTCAGCATCAGATGCTCTCTCCCCTCAAGAATTTATGACAAAATTCAGCGCAGACCTTGATAGGGCAAGAAAAGCTTTAATTGAAGAAAGGCAAGAAATACCGATGTTAGGGCAGACGACTTTTAAAGCCCAAGATACTAAGCAAATAGAAAAAAAGGGCTTAAAAGATAAAATAACCTCAGGACTTAGCAAGCTTAATCCTGTTCCTTACATTGCAGACATATTTTTTAAAGACAAAGATAGACTTTTTGTTAAGATGGACATCCCACCCCCACCTCCACCCCCAACTCAATCATTTCCTTTATCCCAATCTCAACCTCACCCACAAATTCACCCTAAGATTTCATCACCAACTAACCAGCCTTATTCTATTCCCCCGTCTCTGCCTACTCCACCACCATTCAACTCACCTTGGCAGTGGTTTTGAGTTAAAGTTCAAAATTTTCTTGGCATAGAGCATAAATTGGAGTAAAATTCTCATCAACTATTCTTTTTATCTAACTAACTAGGAGGCAGGTATGAAGGTCCTTATTTCGGATTCTCTTTCAGAGGAAGGTTTAGAGATACTTCGTTCAGCAGGGCTTAATGTGGTTTATAAACCCGGCTTATCCTCAGAAGAACTAAAAAAAGAAATCGAGGATGCCGATGCTTTGATTATTCGTAGCGGAACAAAAGTAACGAAAGAGATAATCGAGCATGCCAAGAGACTTAAGGTCATTGGTAGAGCAGGAACCGGGCTTGATAACGTTGATGTCGCAAAAGCTACCGAAAAGGGCATCGTAGTGATGAATGTGCCAGGGGGTAATACTCTTTCTGCCGCAGAGCATACCTTTGCCCTTCTCCTCTCTTTAGCAAGACGCATTCCCCAGGCAAACGCTGCAGTTAAATCTGGGGTCTGGGATAGAAAAAAGTTTATGGGGGTTGAACTAAACGGTAAGGTTTTAGGGGTCATTGGTCTTGGGAGGATTGGTAGCATTGTTGCCGAAAGAGCCCTTTGCTTTAAGATGAAAGTCCTTGGATATGACCCCTTCGTATCGCCAGAGGTTGCTAAAGAGAAGGGGATCGAGCTTGTAAGCCTTGATGAGCTTCTTTCCCAATCAGATTTTGTAACCATTCATACCCCCTTGACCAAAGAAACCTACCATCTACTAAATAAAGAAAAGATTAGCAAGATGAAGAAGGGGGCGTATCTTATCAACTGCGCAAGGGGTGGGATCGTTGATGAAAATGCCCTATATGAAGCCCTGGTCTCAGGACATCTTGCCGGAGCAGCCCTTGATGTCTTTGAAAAAGAACCTGTGCCTCCAGATTATCCTCTCTTAAAGCTTGATAATGTGGTGGTTACTCCTCACTTAGGTGCTTCAACGCTTGAAGCTCAAAAGGTGGTTGCGGTTGAAATTGCAAAGCAAGTGGTTGATTATCTTTTGCACGGCATTGTTAGAAATGCGGTAAACGTTCCAGCCATCACCGGGGAAGCTTTAGTAGTGTTGAAGCCTGTTCTTAACCTTGCAGAAAAGCTCGGGCTTTTTGCCGCTCAATTGATAGAAGGAGCAATCACTGAGGTTGAGATAACTTATCTTGGTGAGGTAGCAAAGCTTGATGTAAAGCCAGCAACCGTTGCCCTGGTAAAAGGGCTCCTCAGCCCATACCTTAAAGAAGATGTAAACTATGTGAACGCCCTAATCCGGGCAAAGGAGAGAAATATCAAAGTTTCGGAGATTAAAACAGAATCGGCGGAGGATTTCACTTCCCTTATTAGAGTAAAAGTTCTGTCCTCAAAAGATTCTGTTTTGGTTGAAGGGACAATCTTTGGGAAAAACGAACCAAGGATCGTGAAGATCAACGGCTTTCGCCTTGACGCCCTGCCGGAGGGTCATATGCTCTTCATTTTTAACGAAGACCGTCCTGGAGTCATTGGAAAGATCGGAACCATCCTTGGCAAGCACAACCTTAACATCGCAAGAATGTATGTTGGGCAAGACCCCATGAAAAAAAGGAACATAATCCTTCTCTCCTTAGACCAGCCTCCAACCCAAGAAGCCCTTGAAGAATTACAAGAAGAACCTACTGTTTATTTAGTAAAAGCCTTAGAGCTATAAAAATCCTATGAAGGTCAATGCCCGCGGTCTTACCCTTGATGAGCTAACTAATCATATTATAGCCCTTGGGGAGAAACCTTACCGAGCAAGGCAAGTTTATCATTGGATAACAGCCAAGGCTGCCCAATCCTTCGATGAAATGACAGACCTCCCTAAAGGACTTCGTGCCAAACTTTCGGAGGTGTTTAGCCTTGAACTCCCAGAGGTAATAGAAATACAAACCGCGCAAGACGGGACTACTAAGTTTGCCCTGCTGTTAAAAGACGGAGAGGTCATAGAAATGGTTCTTATACCAGAGAGGGACCACTTTACCCTTTGTGTTTCCTCTCAGGTTGGATGCTCTATGGGATGTAAATTCTGCCTAACCGCTCGTTCTGGTTTTAAAAGGAATTTAGAGACCTGGGAGATCATCTCCCAGGTGGTGCTTGCTAAAAGATGGTTGAAGGAGAGGGGAGAAAGCTTGCCCTTGAGAAACATTGTTTTCATGGGAATGGGTGAGCCCTTAGCAAACTACACAAACCTTGTCCAAAGCTTAAAAATCCTCGCCGACCATGAAGGTTTCAATTTCAGCAGAAAAAGGCTTACCGTGTCAACAGCTGGCATCGTTCCCAAGATTTGGGCTCTGGCCAAGGATTTTCCTACCGCTTTAGCAGTTTCTCTCCACTCAGCAGACCAATCTCTCAGAGATTATCTTATGCCCGGTGTTAAGCAATATCCCCTTTCCGATTTAAGGGAGTCCATAAAAGCCTTCCCCCGTATAAAAAACGGAAGGACAACTATTGAGTACATTTTGCTTAAAGACATAAACGACGGAGAAGAACATGCTGAGAAGCTTTATCGCTTCCTAAAGGGCTTAAAAGTAAAGGTAAACCTTATCCCCTTTAATCCTCATCCTGAGCTACCTTTTAAACGACCAGAGCCAGAAAGGGTGGAAGCCTTTCAACGGTATCTGTTGAATAGGGGTATACTAACTACGGTTAGGAAAAGCAAAGGTCTCGAAATATCTGCCGCCTGCGGGCAGCTAAGACGAAGAGTATTATCTCCAAACTCCTTCCAAGCGGTATCCGCAGAAGGGGCAAGCTCCATCTGCGTCTAACTTGTTTTCAACGATAAAGAAGCCTTCTCTTTTGATAACCAAGCCTTGGCACTTTGGACAGTAAGTATGTTCAGTTTCGTTTCCCGGAACATTGCCAATGTAGATATAATACAAACCCTCCTCTTTGCCTATGTAGTAGGCTTTTTGTAAAGTTTCAAGCGGGGTTATAGGTTTATCAAGCATGCGAAAGCGAGGAAAAAAGCGGGATAGATGCCAAGGAGTCTCAGCCCCAAGCTCATTCTTGATAAACCTTGCCATTTCTCGAAGCTCAGATGGGTCATCGTTTTCTCCAGGAATGATCAAAGTTGTAATCTCAACCCAAATTCCGCAACGCTTCAGATATTTTAAAGTTTCTAAAACTGGTGAAAGCTTTGCTTTGCATATTTTTTGGTAGAAGCTTTCTCTAAAAGATTTTAAGTCTACATTTATGCCGTGAAGATAGGACTTGATTAGGTCAACCGCTTCCTTAGTCATATAACCGTTTGAAACGAACACATTCTTTAATCCCTGTGAAGCAGCAAGCTTTGCGGTATCAAGGGCAAACTCGAAGAATATAGTTGGCTCAGTGTAGGTGTAGGAGATGCTTTTACATCCTGTTATTTTTGCCCCTTGAACAATATCCTCAGGGCTTCTCCTTTTTCCCGGAATCTCTCCCTCAAAAAGCCGAGGATACTGAGAGATTTCATAATTTTGGCAAAAGCTACACTGAAGATTGCATCCTACAGTGGCAATGGAGTAGGAAAGGCTACCAGGCAAAAAATGATAAAGGGGTTTTTTCTCTATAGGGTCTACGTTTTCCGCTATGATTTTCCCATAGACTAAGCTAAAAAGATGTCCGCCTTGATTTTCTCTAACCCCGCAGATACCCCTTTTACCTAGAGGAATAATGCAATGATGATTGCAGAGATTGCACTTCACCTTGTTATCATCAAGCCTTTCAAAAAGTACTGCTGGAAACATAGAAATATTATTAGGCTTATTTGATGAAAAGTCAAGCACGATGGATTTTTCCCTTTTTTCACAACCGAAGCCAGAGCTTTTTCCAACGCTAAAAAAGAAACAATAAAAATTAATAAGAACAAGAACTACGGTTTGCCTAATGGAACAAATTCCATAGTGTCCTTTTTATTGTGTAAAAAATTCTCCAGGAAGAGCATGGTAGTTCCCCGATTCAATCTCCTTAAACCCCCTTAACTTCCTTGAGTTTAACCTCTCATTCAGCTCTTTCAAGAG
>WYEG01000025.1 GCA_009903935.1 Caldimicrobium sp.
ATAACATGATTTGAGACGATTAGGAGGTTTTTTAAGCCCTCTTCTTTAATTCTTTTAGCCAAGAAGGCGGTGTGAGGAGTCGTAGTTTCAAACCCTATGGCAAAGAAGATAACCTTCTTTGAATGATTTTCCTTAGCTATGGCTATGGTAGCAAGGCTGGAATCGACTATTCGGACATCCTTCCCCTTTGCTCGGATTTGTTGAAGGGAAAGTCCATTGCTTCCAGGGATGCGTATCAAGTCTCCGTAGGTGGCAAGGATTACATCTTCCCTTTCGGCAAGGCTTAAGGCGTAGTCAATCCTACTTTGAGCTATGACGCAAACAGGGCAGCCCGGTCCATGAACAAACTCTATCCACTCTCCCAAAGCTTCATCTATCCCATGCCTTAAGATGACATGGGTATGTCCTCCGCAAAACTCAAGGATTCTAATTCTATCTTTAAGACTAAGTCCGGAAAGCTTATCTTTAAGCCTTGAGAGGAGCGGTTTTAATACCTTGGGGTCTGAGAAAAAAGTAAGAACTTCAGAGTTTTTCAAGTTCTTCATCCCAGAGGTTTATTGTTTGAAGGGCTTGCTCTTCATCGACCTTGGCTATGGCAAACCCAACATGAACTAAAACCCAGTCCCCTGGCTTTACCTCTTCGGGTAGAAGAGAAATGTATATTTCCTTCTTTACTCCCTTTGATTCTGCAAGGGCAGTAAAAGGACCAGTAATCTCTAAAATTTTAAAGGGATATCCAAGACACATCTTATTTTCTCGTTTGCTTGTAAACGTGAAGGATCCTTTGCAGGGCGGTAATATGAGTTAGGACGGAGATTATCGTTAAATAGAGAAAGATGGCTTCCAAAAGAAGGGAGATGATGAGCAAAAAGACCCTTTCAAACCGGGTAAAAAGCCCAATCTTGCATTGAAGCCCAAGACCTTCAGCGCGAGCTCTGGTATAACTAACCATAAGGGAACCTGTTAAGGCTACGAAGGATAAGACAATCCCTGCTCCTGAGCCTACATATATGTAGTAAAGGCAAAAGGCAAGAAAGATGAATATCTCTCCGTAGCGGTCAAGGGTTGAGTCAAGGAAGGCTCCAAAGGTGGTCACCATGTTGCCAACCCTTGCTAGCATCCCGTCAACGGCATCAAGAGGGGCAAAAAGGAGAAGCAAAAGTCCTGCTACAAGAAACTTCCCCTGGGCAATAAAGACAGAAGAAGCTACAAAGCCTAAAAAACAAGCTAAGGTCACATGGTTTGGCTTTACACCAAGCCTAAGTAAGAAACGAGCAATCGGGATAAGGATAGGCTCAGTCGAAGCTCGGACCTTTTCTGAGAGGGCAAGCTTTTCTAACATTGATTATTATTTTAGCACTGAGCGCCCTTTCCTCAAGCCTAAACTTCATAAAGCTTTCTTTCAAGAACCCTATACTGTAGAGCTTCAAGCACATGCTCCTTAGCAATACGTTCCCGCCCCTCAAGGTCAGCGATTGTCCTTGCAACCTTTAGCACCTTGTGGAGAGCCCTTGCTGAAAGGGAAAGCCTTTTTGCTGAAGCTTCAAGGAAGGATTCTACCCCGGGCTCAAGAAGACAAATCTTTTTTATCTCCTTAGGTTTGAGCTCGGCGTTTGTTTTATCACCTTGACGTCTTTTCTGTTTTTCTCGAGCAAATAAAACCCTTTCCCGGACCTCAGCGGAGCTCACTCCAGAGCTCTTCTTTTCTGCCAAGAGCTCGCCTATCTCAACGGGTGGAACCTCTACATGAAGGTCTATCCTATCAAGGATAGGTCCTGAGAGCTTGCTTTTGTACTTCCTTATTTCTTGAGGGGTGCATTGGCAGGCTTTGGTGGGATGACCAAGGTAGCCGCATTTACAAGGGTTCATGGCGCAGACTAAGAGGAATCTCGCAGGGTAGGTGACGGTTGCGTTTGCCCGAGTGATGACCACATAGCCGTCTTCGAGGGGTTGTCGAAGAGCTTCTATCACATCCCTTCTAAACTCTGGAAATTCATCCAAAAAGAGGACCCCGTTATGGGCAAGGCTAACCTCACCTGGGCGTGGCGGATTTCCTCCGCCGATCAATCCCACTTCAGAGACAGAGAAATGGGGATTTCTAAAGGGTCTAAAGTTAATAAGCGGTCTTTCAGGGGTTAAAAGACCTGAAACTGAATATATTTTAGTTGTCTCAAGAATTTCCTTATCTGACATGGGAGGCAAGATAGTAGGTAACCTTTGGGCAAGCATTGTTTTTCCAGCACCGGGTGGTCCTATGATAAGGATATTGTGATTGCCAGCCGCGGCGATCTCCATTGCTCTTTTGGCAAGCTCCTGCCCTACAACCTCGCTAAAATCAACCTCATACTGGGGCAAAAAACTCTCTTCCGCTAAGCCACAGGCTTCAAGCCCGCCCTCACCGGTAGTGAGATAGGTAAAAACCTCCCTCAGATGAGAAAATGCTCGAACCTTCACCTCTTTGACCAAGGCTCCTTCTTTTAAGTTTTCCGTGGGTATTATGACCTCATCAAGGTTTAGCTCCTTAGCTAACATAACAGATGGTAAAATCCCCTTTACTCCTTTGATGCTTCCATCAAGGGAAAGCTCTCCAAGGAAAGCCTTTCTTTCAACAGCGCTTTGAAGAACGATTTCTTCGGCAACCAAAATACCAACAGCCATCGCCAGGTCAAAATGAGACCCTTCCTTTCTTAGGTCAGCAGGAGCAAGGTTTATGGTTATTTTGCTTAATGATGGAGAAAAACCAGAGTTTTTTAAGGCTGAGCGCAGGCGCTCTCTGCTTTCTTTGATGCTACTATCGGGAAGCCCAACAATAGTAATTCCAGGAAGACCTTTAGATAGGTCAACCTCAACTTCAACTAAAAAGGCCTCAATACCAAGAACAGCAAAGCTTAAAACTTTACTTAGCATCAATCAAAAAAAGGGGGAGAGGCAAAACCCCTCCGCCCTTAGCTTCTAAGGAGCTTGTAAGATATTAGCCACCTACACCGATGAACTGGAGGAACTTAGGAACAACTGGGTTAGCATAGAGCAAGATAAGGGCGATAACCAGGGCATAGATAACCTGCGTTTCAACGAGGGCTATACCAAGGATCATGGTGACGGTTAGTTTTCCGGAAAGTTCAGGGTTTCTGGCGATACCCTCGCAGGCACCGCGGGTTGCCTGACCGATACCGATACCGCAACCAAGAGCACCAAGCCCAACGCCAATACCTGCCGCTAAAATTATGGCTGAGTAGATGCCAAAACCTGTAACCATCCGGTCACCAACAGCAGCGGCAGCTTTGGCTGCTTCCTCAGCAAAGGCAGGTGAACCTAAGAGCAAGCCCAAAAGAGCAACAGAGAACAGCAAGAAAAGCTTCCGCATACCCACACCTCCTTTAAAAGTTTTTATTTTTATTTCCCTTAAATCAGAAGGTCTTATACCCCCTGATTTGCTCATACTTAATGATGCTCTTCAACAGCTCCAGCAAAGTAAACCAAACTTAAAAGCACAAAGATAAAGGTTTGAATAAAACCAACCGCAACTCCAAGGATCATAACGGGAAGAGGAGCAAAAAACTTCCCGCCAAGCATGGTTAGAATGCCCAAAAGTATCTCTTTTGAGAGTAGGTTCCCAAACAAACGGAAGGAAAGGGATAAAATTCTCCCTACATGACTAAATATCTCGGCAGGTAGCATTAGAGGTATAAGCCAGGGTATAGGACCAAGGAAATCCTTAAAATAGGCTAAGCCTTTGTATTTTAATCCAAGGTAATGATAATAAACTATGGTAATTAGGGTTAATCCAAGGGTAACATTGATGTTAGCTGTGGGAGACATAAAGCCTGGAATCAAACCAAGGAGATTACAAAAGAGAATGTAAAAGGCGTAAGCGGTTATTAAAGGAAAAACAGTAGGCATGAGCTCATCAACTTTATCGTGAGGAAGGTTTTGTTTGCAAAAGTTATAAATACTATCTATGGCAATTTCTAAAAGATTTTGAACACCGCTTGGTATAAATTCGCTTTTTCTTGTCCCAAAGATGGCTAATAGTAAGATGAGTAGAATAACAAAATAGCTATGAACCATGTGGGGTGCAAGAAGGACGGCCAATACACCATACTTGTCTGCATGTTCATAGTAATGAAAGCCAGAAGGTAACCCAAGTTTTTCTAAAATGAGCGTTAAGAATAGGATAGGATGTTCCATCTTTCGCCTCCTTTAGCAAATCTCTTTTCTTTTCAAGGTATACCAAAGGGTTAATAAAAAGATCTGGGCATATACTAAAGTAAAACCGACTATAATAAAAACTGGGTGTAGTTTTAGCCAGGTTATAAGAAAATAAAATATCAACCCTAAAGCTAAAAGTCTAAGATAAACTTTTATTAAAAAAAGCGTCCTTTCTTTCTGATATGGTTTTTCCATACAACACATAACATTATTATAAACTTTTTGTAAAAACTTCTTCCCGTCTTGTTTAAGGGTAAAGAGATTTAGATAGCCTAAAAGAGCTCCGACTAAAAAAGAAAAGGATATTACTGTAGAAAAATAGATTAATGAAAGTAAAAAAAATCCTGCTAAGGTTACAGAGAGGCTTAAATTTCTTAAATCTTTAAAAAAAGGGTTAGCCTCAGCTTTTTCCATTACCCTTTTCCTTAAACCTTTTTCTGGTGTAGTAAAGAAGGTTTTTTATCCCCCCAATAGCGCCAAAGATAATAAAGATGGTTGTTATCCAGGGGGAAGTCCTCCCCTGCAAAAGCTTTTCTTCTATAAACCAACCGGTTATAGCACCCGCTAAAATAGACCCCATGACAGCTAAACCTATAGCAATACTCTCCCCAAGTACAGTCAATAAAAATTTTAAATTGTTCTCTTTCCGTTCGTTCAATTTTACAAATAATAGAAGATTAAATCTTTTACTTCAAGTTGGGAAAATTCTCTTTTTTGTTAAATAGAGTATTTAACTTTCAATTTTAAAAATTTATTGCCATCTTTTGCATGTTTGCTTTTCTTTTTCCTTCAAAGAATTCTTTTACCTGTTCTACGAAGGCTTCTATCCTCATCTTGGTTCCAAGGGACTTTTGTCCATCGCAAGGGACGGTTAACAGCGGTAGTCTATCTCCCTCTTCATCCCTAATTCTCTTAAGGATTGCTGCTTGAACATTTCCAGGCATACAGGCAAAGGGGATTACATTGATCAAACCAGAGACCCCCTTTCTTAAATAATCCCGTGCCTTTCCTATCGAAAGCATAACCTCCCCGCCTTCATAATCTGGATGGACATATTTTTGGGCTAACCTTTCGAGCTCCTCGATGGTTGGCTCATGAGAAAACTCAACCAGGTCCTCAATCAACCTTATGAACCTTTCTTCTTCCTTCATCTGAAATTGATTTTCCAGAATGAACTTAAGGACTGCGCCAAGCCTACCCTCCCTTTTTGCCCATTTCTTAGAGATATAGTTTATAAAATAGATCCATTCCCCAACAGGAGGAAGGAGCACTTCAAGCCCCAGGTCCTCAAGCATGCGGTAGAGGTTCTCATTAGAAAAACGATTATTTCTTACATAAATCTCTCCCACAACGCCAACCTTAGGGATCTCAACTTCTTTTCTTTCTATTTTCATAAACTTTTCTCTTATCTTAGCCAAAGTTGAAACTAAGTCTCCTCTTTCTTCCACAGTCCTTTCAATCAAGGAAAGCCCTTCTTTATAGACCTCATCAACCTTGGTTTTATCAACGGCATATGGTCTTATGGTTCGGTACATCTTATCGAGGATGTCAACGGCAACCACTCCCCGCCAAGCGATCTTAGTAAAATCCCGCCCTACGATGCCAAGGTCATCATAAAACTCGATATCCTGCTGGGGTGAATAAATGGGGAGCCTATCAAGCCCGAGGTCCCTAAGGATCTTCCTTTGAAGTCGGTTGTATTGCCCAAACCTACAAGGACCAGACCCATCAGGCATGAAGAATATAGCTTTGTCGGGGTCAAAGTCTGGTCGGTTGATGAGCTTTATAAGGTCTCCTGTTGTAAGCACCGTGGGATAGCACTCCTTGCCAGAGGTGTAGCGTCTCCCAAGTTCGAGAGATTCATCATCAGGCTCAGGAAGCGCCTCAGCTTTAACACCGCAAGCTCTAAAAGCAGCTGCTAAAACCCTTGCATGGTCTGCCATGTAGGGAATGTAGATCGTTCTATCCTCTGAAGGATGGACCTTTTGAGGAATGAATTTTCTTTTGAGCTCAAAGCGTTTGAACTTTCCTTTAAGGCTATCAACGAAGGCTTCAAGCCTTGTGATAACGCCTGCTTCTGCGCTATGTTCGTCAACTTCAAGCTCAAGATAAGGCTTTCCTGCAAGCAACTCTTCAAAGAAATGCTGAATAAAGGAGTCCGGTCCGCAAGAGAAGTTGGTAAAGTAGATGGGGAAAAGGTTAGGCTTCTCCCTAAGATAATGGGCCGCAAGTAAGAACCTTTGCCCGTATTCCCAATACATGCCCTCGAGCCCATCCGTTGTTTTAACCTCCTCAAGGGGTAGCATGTCAACAGGCAAGCCCAAAAGACCAAGCTTCCGTATTTTGAAATGTAGACCAAGGTTTGCACCTGGGTCGCAAGAGTTGTAAGGTCTCCCAACTATGACAAGAATAAGTTTGTCCGCAAACTCTTCAATAAGCTCTTTGCCTCTTGCCTTTAAAAAGTTATGAAATTCCTCCTGAGCAAGCTCTGCGACCCTCCAAGCTTTTTTCACCTTGTCTAATGGCTCATCAAGCATTTTGGCTAATTCCTTTAGTTCTTCGTTCAACACGCCTCCACCTCTCCCAAGATGAAAAACAGGTCTTAAAGCTTTCGCCCCGTATTTTTCAAAGGAGAGGCTTGTCTCAACAATCCAAGGCACACCTTGAACCCAAGGACAGATCTTTCCAAGCTTAAACTGTGGCGCCTCTGGTGGTAAATCCGTTATCTGGGGCAAGAATATGTTCTTTACTCCAAGCTCAAGAAGCTTGTAGATATGCCCAAGGGCGATCTTCACAGGAAAGCAGGGCTCCCCTGGGGCAAGCTCGCAGCCGATTTTGATTATCTCCTTTGAAGTAGGCGGAGAGAGAAGGACCTTATAGCCAAGCTCAGAAAAAAGGGTGGCAAATAGGGGAAGCCATTCAAACATCTGAAGGGCTCTTGGGATGCCTATGACCCTATCTGAGGAGGGGTCCCCTTCAAAGGGGGGCACAAAGGAAAGGAGCTTCGCTTCTCTTTCTAAGATGGGGTTTGGCAGGCTTTCTTTTGGTTTTCTGTGGTCAAGCTCGTATCTATCGCACCTTCCACCGTAGAATAGGGTCGTTCCGCCGTCTAAGGTTACTTTGTGGATTTCGCATTGGTTCGGGCAGTGATGGCATTCAAAGGAGGAAATTAAATACTTCACGTTTACCAAATCAAAGCCTTTGAACTTACTTTCTCCTTTGGTTTCTTCTTTAGCAAGAATGGCGACTCCGATGGCACCGGTTACCTCGTTGTTGGGGGGCACGATGATCCTTTTGCCGAGAACCTTTTCAAAGGCTGAGACAACGCCCTTGTTGCAGGCTACGGCGCCCTGAAAGAAGATCTTTTGGCCGATCTTTCTATCTTCTACCACCTTGTTTAAGTAGTTGTAGACGATGGAATAGCAAAGACCGGCAACAAGGTCCTCCTTCGGGAAACCCTGCTGTTGATAGTGTAAAAGGTCAGATTGCATAAAAACTGTGCATCTCTCCCCCATCTTTAAAGGAGCCTTGCTTCTTAAGGCGTAATCGCCAAACTCCTCAATGGGGATGCCAAGCTTTACGCCCTGCTCTTGAAGGAATGAACCCGTTCCGGCAGCGCAGGCTTTGTTCATTGTAAAGTCGGCAATCGTTCCTTTGTCAAGGAAGATGTATTTAGAATCTTGCCCTCCTATCTCAAAGATGGTGTCAACTTCTGGGTCGATGTAGAGGGCACCAAAGGCTTGGGCGGTAATCTCATTCCGTATAACATCTGCCCCTACAAAATCTCCCACCAAATAGCGACCAGAACCTGTTGTGCCAACGCCTTTTACTTTTACCTTCTCTGGAAGCTTTGCCCTAAGGTCAAGAAGCCCTTTTTTAACGCTCTCTAAGGGCTTCCCATGATGGAATAGATAGGTCTTAGCGATAAGGCGCCCTTCTTTATCGATGGCTACAAGCTTTGTGCTAACTGAGCCTACATCGATCCCCAAATAAACCTCTACCTCCTCATCCTTATCGACCTTGGGAATGACAAACCTTTTCCAGAGCTTTTCTGACTCCTCTAAAGACCCGCATGGGTATAGGACTTTATGCCTTGGCACCTCGACCTTTCTTTCCCTAAGGTAAGTAGACAAGATTTCTGAGCCACGATAAGGGGAGCTTGCCTTACCTTCAAGCCCATATAGGGCGGCCCCGATCGCTCCCATTATCTTGAAATGCTCTGGGATAATGAGCTCATCATCTTTTAGACCAAATATTTCCTTTATGGCTCGCCTAACGCCAAGGTTTGCTGCAACTCCTCCTTGAAAAACAAGGGGTGGACGAATGGGTCTACCCTTGGCGAGGTTGCTACGGAGGTTTCTTATGATGGCAAAGCAGAGCCCAGCTATTATCTCTTCGTCTGGCACAGCTGCCTGCTGAAGATGGATCATGTCTGATTTGGCAAACACAGTGCAGCGACCGGCAATGCGGGGTATGTTCTTGGCAAGAGTTGCTTTGTGGCTAAACTCTTCGATAGTGTAGCCAAGCCGGGCTGCCTGTTGTTCTAAGAAGGAGCCAGTTCCGGCTGCACAAAGTGTATTTAAGGCAAAGTCCTCGATCTCAGGTTGCCCCCTTTCATGGGTTATGAAAATAAGCTTTGAATCCTCTCCCCCGATGTCGATTATGGTGCGAGCTTCGGGATGGAAAAAGGTTGCTGCTTTGGCATGAGCCATCACTTCGTTTACAAAGGCAACACCAAGGATCTGGGATATGGTTTTTCCTGCAGTTCCTGTGCAAGTTAGACCAGAAAGGTCATTTCCAAAGTTTTTTTCAACCTCGGAAAGTAGGTCTCTTGCCTTCTCAATGGGTTGCCCATGGGTTCTCTCATACTTTGAGAAAAGAATTTCTTTTTTTTCGTTCATTACTACAACCTTTGCTGTCCCAGACCCAACATCAAGCCCTACATAGAGCACAGCCCTAACCTCCTACATGAAGGATTTTACTTTATTTTAAATCATAACTTCTTTAATTAAAAGTCAAAGTCTACTGGCTTTGCGTTTTTGGTATTGACTGCTAACTTTAGGGTCTTATAATAACATAAAAATTTAAAGAGGAGGCTAAATATGGGTTTTATGGAATGGAGCGACAAGCTTGTTACCGGTGTTAAGGAATGTGATGAGCAACACAAAAAGCTTGTTAGCCTCATCAACGAGCTCTACGATGCCATGAAGCAGGGTAAGGGAAAGGATGTCCTTGATAAGATGCTCGATGAGTTGGTAAAGTATGCAGGTTATCATTTTACGACTGAAGAAACTTTGATGACAAAGTATGGTTATCCTGATTTAGCAACCCATAAAAAGGAACACGAAGCCTTTAAGGCAAAGGTCAAGGAATTTTTAGATAAAAAAGCCAAAGGTGAGGTTACGCTTACCGTTGAGTTAATGTCCTTTCTTAAGGATTGGCTTGTAAAACACATCATGGGAACGGACAAGAAGTATGGTCCCTTTCTCGTGGAAAAGATGAAGAGATAATTCGATGAGCCACCTTTCAATCTACAAAAGCCTTTTATTAATTTTGCTTACTCTTTTTCTTTACTCCTGCGCAAAGGAGCAGCCCGCCTACTTGACACCTCGGCAGTTAGATTCCTTAAAAGTTGTTTTAGTTTGGCCTGCAGACATCTACTGCGAGCCTCCTTCCCCTATACCTTTTTACTGCCCGGTGCGCAACATCATTCCTGGTGAAATTTCCCCCTCTGCAAAAGAGGTAATGGGAAGGCTCTTGCGGACAAGCCTTGAAAAGTTCTCTGATAGACATAATTTCCTCTTTTTAGATGAAGGGACAGCAGAGCTTCTTCTTGAGAAGGTCTTGGAGCAGAAGGTCCAAAGCCCTGAGCTTGCGGTTAGAATGATAGCGGAGTCTACGCAAGCTGGCTCAATTCTTTATCTACGGATCTATCGTTTTAAAGAAAGAGTAGGAAGGGGTATAGGTGTTACTGAGCCGGCAAGCGTAGCCTTTGCCCTCTTCCTTTACGACGGAAAAACGGGGAAGCTTCTTTGGCATGAGGTCTTTGATGAGACTCAAAAACCCCTTTCCGAAAACATCCTAAACTTAAGCCTTTATAAGTCCATAAAATGGCTCACGGCAGAAGAGCTTGCCAAAAACGGTTTAGAAAAAATCCTTAGTAGGTCGCCTTTTGCCAGATGATCCTAATCCCAGCCATAGACTTAAAAGGAGGAAAGGTAGTTCGGCTCTTTCAGGGGGATTTCTCAAAGGAGAAGGTCTACGGAGATGCCCCCCTTACCTATGCCAAACACTTTGAAAAGGTTGGAGCAAAAAGGCTTCACATCGTTGACCTTGATGGGGCAAAGGAGGGTAGACCTGTTCATAAAGACTTGATCCTTAGTTTGGTTAAGGAAATCTGCATCCCTTTTCAAGTAGGAGGCGGTATAAGGACCGAGGAAGATGTCTCCTCTTACCTTGAGGGGGGTGTTTCTCAAGTTATCCTCGGCACAAAGGCGGTAGAGGACTTAAGTTTTTTGGAAAGACTTTGCGACAAGTTTCCCCAAAGGGTCATCGTGAGCGTCGATGTAAAGGGAGAGTTCGTTGCCATCTCCGGCTGGCTTGAAGTTTCATCTGTCAGGTATTTAGATTTTATCAAAAGATTAAACGACCTCCCACTTTTTGCTATAATCCTAACTTTGATTGAGAGGGATGGCACGCAGGCGGGCATAGACCTTGAGAGGCTAACCAAGGCTTTAGAAGTCTCAAGGCACCCTCTTATCCTTGCTGGTGGTGTGGCAACTATTGAAGACCTAAAGCTTCTCAAACCCTTAAGTCAAAAGGGGCTTTTTGGAGCCATCTCTGGAAGAGCTATCTACGAAGGAACCTTGGATTTAGAGGCTGCTCTAAGATATCTTGAAACTCCTTCATAATAAGCAAATTTTTAATCAAAATGGACCTTACAAGCCTTAAGGGATGGTTAGTTGATATCTTCTATCGGGATAAAATCTATCCTGCCTATGTGAAGGAGGTAAAGGGGAAGCGTCTTCTTGTTTATCTTCCTACGGGAAAAGAGGAGTCTGTTTCTCATTCTGCCCTGGTTTGCATAGGGGCAAAGGTTGGCGAAAAGGTAGACCTAAACAGTCTTTCAGAGCTTTTTAAGAGCGCTCAAGCTTTAAGAGAGGAGCTAAAGAGCCAGTTTAACCTTGAAGAGCTCTGGGAGGTTGTGAAGGGAGAGCTTACCTCCGCAAGCCCAGACTCTCTTGTAGAGCTTTACCTTGGAAGAAAGCCAAAGCCGGATGAGGTCTGCGCCTTCCTAAGGCTTATTCTTGAAGAAAAGCTTTACTTTCGTTTTAAAAGCTTTGACGAGGTTGAAGTCCTATCCGAAGAAGAGGTCAAAAACATCCTTCATCAGCGGGAAAAGGAGAGAGAGAAGGAGCTTCTTCGGGAAGGATTTAAAGACTTTCTGCAAAGGCTTCCTGAAGGAAAGGTCGCTTCTAACGACGAAGACTTCATCTCCGCTTTAAAGCATTTTGTCATCTTTGAAAACGAACAAGCCTTGGGTAAGGACCTTTATAATGTGCTTTCTGAGCATAATTTAGCCCAGCCTCAGAAGGTTTTTTCGCTCCTTGTCAAGGCAGGAGTTTTTAAGGAGGACGAAAACCTTGAACTTTTAAAGTTTGGCTTTCCGCGGGAGTTCTCTCAGGCTTCACTTTCTCAAGCTGAAGAATGCTTAAGTATGAGGCTTGAAGATTTCCCCCATTTTGACCGTTTCCAGGACCTAACCCATCTTGAGACCTATGCGGTTGATGCGCCGGAGACGCAGGATGTTGACGATGCCTTTAGCATTGAGGACAAGGGCAGCACAATAACGGTTTATGTTCATATAGCGGATGTGTCAAGCTTTATACCGATTGGGAGCCCCCTTTTTGAGGAAGCCCTTGAGAGGGCTTCAACCCTCTATTTGCCGGATGAAGTTATACCTATGCTTCCTTTTTCGCTATCCCATGACAAATTTAGCCTTCTTGAGGGTGAGCTTAGGTCCTCCCTTACCTTCAAGATAGACCTTCGAGAAAAGCCCTTTGAAGTGTTATCCTTTGAGGTTATCCCAGCTATCATAAAGGTTAAAAAAAGGTTTACCTACGAGGAAGTATATACCTACCTTGAGGAGGGGCATCCCTTTTGGAAGAGCCTATATTCCCTGCTTTTAGAGCATAAAAAGAAGAGGCAGGCACAAGGAGCATTTGCTATCATTTTACCTGAGGTTCAGGTTAGGGTATTAGAGGATGGGGAAATCGTAGTAAATAGGTATGAGATGACGCCTGCTCGAGACTTGATCTCAGAGCTTATGATCTTGACCAACCATCTTTCGGCAAAGTTTTGTTATGAGGCAGGCATCCCTATCATCTATCGGAAGCAAGACCCGCCTTTCCAAGTATTTCCAGAGGCTGAAGGTTCCCTTTTTTACAAACTTTTACAACTTAGATACTTTGCCAGGTCTGAGCTAACCACAGAGCCAGGCTTTCATTCAGGCCTCGGTCTTAACTTTTACACCACTCTTACTTCACCCATAAGAAGGAGCTTAGATTTGATCGTTCATCATCAGATAAAAAGCCATCTCTTTTCAGAAAAAGCCTTGTCTCAAGAGGATTTACAAAGGCTAATCCCAGAGTTAGAGGAAAACTTTAGAAGGGCACAGACGATACAGCAGAAAAGGGTGCGCTATTTTCTGTTAAAGTATCTTGCTAAACATTATGCTAAAAAGGAAGGGCAAGGTGAAGTAAAAGCCTTAAAAGGGCTTGTGGTAGAAAAAAAAGAGAGGTTGCTTAAGGTTTATCTGCCAGATTTTAACCTTATGGGAGAGGTGAGGGGAAGTTTTCCTCAGGTTAATCCTGGTGATGAGGTTGTTGCAAGCGTGGAGAGAGTTGAACCACGAGAGGAGCTTCTTCTTTTGAGCTTGCTATGATCGTTTCAGGGTCAACGACGAAGGTATTCCCTGGCATCTTTTTAGCCTGATACATGGCAGAATCGGCTCTTATGATTAAGTCAGAGACAGACCTTTCAAGGTCTCCTCTGTCTATAAGGCTTGCTATTCCGAAGGATAGGGTTACGGGTTCAAAGGGGTTCTTTTCATAGGCTTTGATGATCCTTTTTACTACTACGAGAGCCCTTTTCCAATCGGTATGGGGAAGGATGATGACAAACTCATCGCCACCGTATCTACAAACTTTATCAACCTTAAGCCTCGTGTTTGCACACAACAAAAGAGCTATACCTTGTAAAACCTTATCTCCCTCGGCATGCCCATAGGTATCGTTGTAATACTTAAACTTATCAAGGTCTATCATGACCAAGCTAAGAGGAAAACCATACCTTAGAGCCCTTAAAGCTTCTTCCCTTATGCTTGCCTCAAAGAAACGCCGGTTGTAAGCAAAAGTAAGCGGGTCTTCAACCAGAAGTTGTTCAACTTTTTTCTCCAAGTAGTAGGTTCGCAAAAGCTTTGCCAATCTTGCGATAAACTCTCCCATGGAGAAGGGTTTTTGTATAGCTTCGTCAGCTCCAGAAAAGAAAAGCCTTGCTAAATCAACCTCATCATCGTAAGGAGCAAGGCAAAAGACCTTTAGCTTGGGAAAAAAGGATTTTATCTGGTTGATATTAGCGATAACCTTTTCAAAATTACCATAAAAGGAATAGACGAGAACGGTAGGACAGGCCTTTGAGAGAAGAAGGAAAAGCTCTTCTTCATTTTTTACACTCTTTATTTCTTCTACTCCATGATACTTTAATGCTTCTTCAATAAGCTCCTTAGCTTCTTCTTCCTCTTCAAAAAGCACAATTCGAGGGGTTTCTTTAAGCTCTCTTTTGATGCTATCTAAAATTTCTTTTAGCATTCGCTTTCTTCCTGTTTAAATAATCTTTTAGAATTTCCCCATGGTCAAAGCAAAGATTATCCCAAGGTATTTCGTCTATGGAAACTAAAAAAGCTCTTTTTGCGTCATCACCAGCTTTCAATGTTCCTTTACCTTTTGCTACAAAAACGGTAGTTATGGTATGAAATCGAGGGTCTCTCTTTGGGTCTGAGTAGCAAGAAAGGAGCTCAAGGTCCTCTACATCTAACCCGGTTTCTTCTTTTGCCTCCCTTATTGCGCACTCCTCTAAGGTTTCTCCATACTCCACAAATCCGCCAGGTAAGGCATAACCATGAGGAGGGTTTTTCCTTTCTATAAGAACGATCTTTCCTTCGTATTCAATGATGACATCAACGGTTGGGAAGGGGTTTCTGAAGGGTTTTACTTTTTCTGGATGCATGTCCTTTAGGACCTCTACAAGCTTTTCATGAATGTATGGGTTTGCCGCAACGATGGTGTCTGAGCTTAAGGTGTAAGGATTTCCGTAGTAGTCTGAGACTTTGCCCCCTGCCTCTTCAACGAGGACCACACCAGCCATAGTGTCCCAGGGCTTAAGATAAGGCTCATAGAAGCCGTCGTATCTCCCGCAGGCAGTGTAGGCAAGGTCTAAGGTTGCCGCACCAAACCGTCTAACTCCTTGAGATTTTTTAAGAAATTCCCGAAAGGGCACAAGGTAGGGCTCTGGTTTCTCTATGATTTTGGCAACAGGAAACCCAGTGGAAAGTAATGCCTCTTGCAAATCCTTTGCGTCTGAGACCTTGATCCTTTCTCCGTTAAGATAGGCACCTTTTCCTTTCTCCGCAAAGAAGAGCTCATCAAACGCAGGATGATAGATGATACCAAGAACGGGTTTCCCAGTTTCAATAAGGGCTATGCTTATACCAAACCAAGGTAGCCTGTGGGCAAAGTTTGTAGTTCCATCAAGCGGGTCGATGACAAAAAAAGTCTCATAGTCTATGCTTCCAGTAAAGCTCTCCTCTGACACAACGGGAAGAGAAGGGAAAAACCTTTGGACCAATTCTTTTAATTTCTCCTCGGAATAGAGGTCAGCGTTCGTTACAAGGTCGATAGGACCTTTATGGTTCACCTCTAAGGAGGACTTTTGCATCTCTAAAAGCTTTTTCCCCACTTCTTTGACTGCAGAAATGAAAAGCTGAAGATCCACTGACTTAAGCATTTTTGTAGGGCTGATTTTTAATAAATAGCGGTTTAAAAAAATCATAAAAATTAGATAATGTCAAGAGGAGGAACTTATTATGCCCCCTCCAATTAAATATTCTCTCTCATAAAAGGCGCAGACTTGCCCTGGGGTTATCGCAAAGACCTTTTGTTTAAGCTCAACCAAGAGTTTTTCATCTTGTCTTTCAACTTTAGCCACAGCCGCTCGGCTACTCCTATAACGCACTTGGGCTAAAGGTGTTTCCCAGAGCTCAAAGGGAAGGTGAAAATTAGTCTGAGAAAGCACCAGTTTATCAGAAAAGATTTCATCTTTATTCCCAAGGTAGATGCGGTTTTCTTCAGGGGAAATCCTTGCCACATAAAGGGGCTTTCCCATCCTTATTCCTAGCCCCTGCCTTTGCCCTATGGTATAGAAGTAATAGCCTTCATGTTTGCCAACTACTTTTTCTTGATAAATGATTTCTCCTTCTATTTTTGGAAGGTATTTTGAAAGAAAGCTTTTTAAGTCAAGCCCTTTTAAAAAGCAAACATCCTGAGATTCTTCAGCCTTTTGCCAAAGGTCTAAACCATAGGACTTCAAGGCTTCAAGAGCAACCCTTTTTTCAGGCACATCCCCCATGGGAAATATAAGTTTCGCCAGGCGTTCCTTCTTCACTAAGGCTAAAAAATAGGTCTGGTCTTTTTTTTGATTTTTAGGTTGAGTTAACACAGGATAGCCTTTGTAGGTTGAAAGCCTTGCATAGTGACCAGTAGCGTAAAAGTCTGCTTTTGCTTCTTTCATTGCCAAATCCATGGCTAAACCAAACTTGATATCTCTATTACAGATGGCGCAAGGATTTGGAGTGATCCCCTGTCTGTAGCCTTCGATGAAAGGTGTGATGACCCTTTTTTCAAATTCATTTGTAAGCTCAATAACAAAATGAGGAATGTCAAGAAGTTTAGCAACAACGATTACTTTATCAATTTCACAACAGCCGCCCTCTTTAAGCAAACGGAAAGTTACACCAATGACTTCATAGCCCTGCAATTTTAGCCACAGGGCGGAAAAAGAGCTATCAATCCCACCGCTCATCGCAACGACAACCCTTTTCATTTTGCCTAACTCTTCTCAAGCTTATGGGATTAAATTTTATCAACCTATGCTAAAATGATTAAGACATCTTTTAGGAGTTTACCATGAAAAAACCATGGGGTGGAAGATTTAGCGAAGAGATAGACGAATTTTTGGAAGCCTTTTCAGAGTCCATAAGCTTTGACAAGGAGCTTGCCTTTGCTGAGATAAAGGCAAGCAGAATCTATGCTCAAGCCTTAAGAAAGGCTGGACTTTTGTCAGAGGAAGAGCTTGATCAAATTTTGCAAGGGCTTTCAGAGATTGAAGAGGAGATAAAGCAGGGGGCCTTTCCCTTTAGGATAGAGCTTGAAGATATTCACATGCATGTTGAAAAAGCCCTTGCGGAAAAAATTGGAGATATTGCCTATAAGCTCCATACCGGAAGAAGTAGAAACGAGCAGGTGGTTGCTGACGAGAGGATATACATAGCAGAAAGGCTTGAGGAGCTAAAGGCTCTGCTCGTTGATTTTATTTTGGTCATTCTTGACAAGGCGGAAGAATACTTTGAAGTTGTGATGCCAGGTTTTACTCATCTTCAGCATGCCCAGCCTGTTCTCTTTTCCCATTGGGTCACAACCTTCGCTGAGATGATGCGTCTTCATCTTCAAAGATGCCTCGACTTTGAAAAAAGACTGAAGCAGTGCCCCCTTGGAAGCTCAGCCTTTGCTGGATGCGGTTTTCCTTTAGATAGGGAATTCATGGCTAAAGCCCTTTCCTTTTACGAACCAACAAGGCATAGCGTCTATGCTGTAAGCTCTCGAGACTTTATCTCGGAACTCCTCTTTATCTTAAGCCTTATCATGGTTGACCTTTCAAGGTTCTCAGAAGAAATCATTCTCTGGACAAGCGAGGAGTTTTGCTTTGCCTCGTTGCCTGACAGACTAACCACTGGAAGCTCCATCATGCCCCAGAAAAAAAACCCAGACCCAGCGGAGCTGATAAGAGGAAAGTCTGCTACTGTTATCGGAAACCTTTTTCAGATGCTAACCCTTCAGAAGGGGCTCCCTTTAAGCTACAATCGGGACCTTCAAGAGGATAAGCCTCCGCTATTCCAAGCCTTAAACTATACGCTTAATTCTTTAAGGATGGCGACCCTATTGGTTAAAGGATTAAAGCTAAATGCGGAGAAAATTTCTGAGCATCTAAAGCATGGTTATCTTTTAGCTACAGAGCTTGCCGATTATCTTGTGCTAAAGGGAGTTCCGTTTAGGAAGGCGCACCATGTGGTGGGCGAGATTGTGAGGTATGCTGAGGGCAGAAAAAAAGAGCTTTCTGAGCTTTCCCTTGATGAATATAAGAAGTTTCATCAAGCCTTTGAAGAGGATGTCTATGAATGGTTGACTGTTGAGCATGCCTTATCGAGAAGAAACATCCTTGGGGGAACGGGGAAAAGGGTGGTCAAAGAATACATTGATTGTCTTCGTTCAGAGCTAAAGACGATGGTTGGTAGGGATTAGACCTAAGGGGTGGGTTAGATGCAATCCTTAAACCTTGAGGCTTACGCTAAAGCTGAAAGTGGAATGAAAGAGGTATTCTGGGAAGATTATGAAAGATTTCTTGCGGAGAAGGGCGAGATTTGTATCGAAGATGTTCGCATACCTTTGAAGGGGAAAAAGCAGGTAGAAGTTCTCAACCCGCCTGAGTTTGAGATTGAAGAAACGACGGTATGGTCCTTTCCAGAGAGGGGAAGCTGGGCAACACATCAGGGAAATTATCGTGGAAACTGGGCTCCTCAAATACCACGGAACTTGATCTTGCTCTATACCGAACCTGGAGATTGGGTCTTAGACCCTATGGTTGGGAGCGGAACTACCTTGATAGAATGCAAACTCCTCGGTCGAAACGGAATAGGAGTTGACATAAACTATGAAGCCTTGATGCTAACCTTTGACAGGCTTAATTTTGTCCCCCAAAACCTCTTTGAAAGCCTCCCGAAGACAGAAATAAGGCTTTATCATGGAGATGCACGGAACCTTGACCTTATCCCCGATGAAAGCATAGACTTAATAGCAACGCATCCACCTTATGCTAACATCATTTCCTATTCTAAGGGTAAAAGTATAGAGGGGGACATCTCCCTTCTGCGTTCCCTTGAAGATTATTTAGAGGCTATGACTGAAGTAGCTAAGGAATGCTTTAGAGTGCTAAAACCTGGTAAATACTGCGCTCTCCTTATTGGCGATACAAGAAAGCATAAGCATTATATACCCATATCTTTTTATGTTATGGAACGGTTTATGAAAGTTGGGTTTATTCTTAAAGAGGATGTAATAAAAGTGCAATGGAAGATGAAGGGAACAAGAGAACGTTGGCAGTTTAAGAAGAAAAAAGATTTCCTTCTTATTTATCATGAACATTTATTGATCTTCCGTAAACCAACCATTGATGAAGATGTAAAAAAATATCGTTATAGTATGAAAAATAATATTGCTACATTACCGACGGGAAAGAATATACTTAGATTTACAATTTAAAACAAGTGGAAGCATACTTATTAGCGGATATTAAAGCAATTTTTGATAATGAGAAACAATAGGGGGTAGGCAATGAAAAACTATGAAATAATCATTGTTGGAGCGGGTCCGGCTGGGCTTCAGGCAGGAATTCACACGGCAAGGAGAAAACACTCCGTCCTAATCCTTGGAAAACCTCAAGCAAGCGCCCTATGGAACGCTCACATTGAGAATTATTTTGGCGTTCCAGGAAAAGCCTCTGGAGCTGAGCTTTTAAAGGTAGGCTTAGCTCAGGCTCAGGGTTTCGGGGCAGAATTCTTGGAAGAGGATGTTGTTAAAATTGAAAGAGTAGAACCCGGTTTTTTGGTTGAGACTGAAACAGGGAAGACCTTCCAAGGCTTAGCCCTTATTTTAGCGCTGGGAGTAAAGAAAAAGAAGAAGATTTTTAAAGAGGAGGATAAGTTTGTTGGCAAGGGGGTTTCTTACTGCGTAGACTGTGATGCCTGGTTTTATAGAGGAAAGAGGGTTGCAGTGATAGGCGATGGTAGCGCAGCCCTTCATGGAGCTCAAACTTTAACCAAGTTTGCCGAAAAGGTTTATCTCATCCCTTATTCTTTTCGTCATCCCGAGCGTAGCGAGGGATCCCCTACGGCGTTCGGAGCGACAACTAATGAGGAGACCCCTCGGCTTGCGCCTCGGGGTGACATGATGGATACTCTGGGTGACATTGAAGGGGGTCGTGCTGACAAAAAAACTGCTTTGGATGATATAACCGAAGAGGCAGAAAAGATTGAAGTTATAAGAAAGAAGCCTTTGGAGATAGTGGGGGAGGATGAGGTTTCTGGGCTCAAGTTTGAGGATGGAGAGAGCATTTCCGTTGATGGCATCTTCATTGAGATTGGGGCAAAGGGACCGCTTGAACTCCTTGCCCCTTTAGGTATTGAGCTTGACCCTCAAACCTTTAGCTATGTTAAAGTTAATCAAAGAATGGAGACGAATGTGCCTGGTGTTTTCGCCTGCGGTGACCTCACTGGTCCCCCTCTTCAGGTAGCAAAGGCGGTTGGAGAAGGTTGCGTTGCCGGAATCTCAGCCTCGGATTATGTAAAGGCATTAAAAGGGAAAGGCTAATCAAAATGCCCCTTATTTGGTCTAAAACCTTAGAGATAACCCTTGGAAACTTAAGAAAAAACCTTCAAAGCATAAAGAGACTTCTTCCAGAAGAGGTGGGCATCCTTCCAGTCATAAAGAACGATGCCTATGGGCATGGTCTGCTTGAGGTCGCAAAGGTCCTTGCCGAAGAAAAGGTTTGGGGCTTTGGGCTATCCGAGCCTGACGAGGGGCTAATCTTAAGGAAGGCTGGCTTCATTCATCCTATCATTCTTCTTTCTGGATTTGAAAAGGATTGGCTACCCGAGATGGTGCATCTTAGACTAACCCCAGTTGTCACAAGCCTTGATTCCTTTTTTATCCTTAAGGAATTCTGCCTAAGAAAAGGGATAAGCGTTGAGTTTCATCTTAAAGCCGAGACAGGGATGAACCGCTTCGGTCTTCCTTTCGAAGACCTTCAAATTCTCATTGAAGAATTAAGGGAAAATTCCTATTTAAAGCTTGTTGGGCTTATGACCCATCTTGCGGCAAGCGAAGACCCAGATTCTTCTTACACTCAAGCTCAGCTTGAAAACTTCAAAAAGTTTTTGAAGGTTTTGCAAACTGAGGGGTTTGCTCCCAAATACATTCATTTTTGCAATTCAGGGGGTATAATCTTTCTTCCTGAGAAGGGGAATTTGGTAAGACCTGGCATCGCCCTATATGGTGGCTATCCATCCTTCCGGGCAAGGGCTTTCCTTAAACTTTATCCTGTCATGAGTTTGAAATCCCGTATCGTTGAAATAAAAAGACTAAAACCGGGAGAAGGGGCAGGCTATGGACCAACCTTCATAGCGAAAAGGGAAACAAGGCTTGGGATAGTTCCCGTTGGCTATGGAGATGGTTATCCTCGGGCTTTAAGCAACCGTGGCTTTGCCTATTGTTTAGGCACAAGAGTGCCTATTGTGGGAACCATTTCCATGAAAGCTTTATACATTGACCTAACAGGTTTAGCTCACGCCAAGGTTGGGGATGAGGTGATCCTTCTTGGGGGACCAAACAATGAGGTTCCTGCTGATGAGCTTGCCCAGCTTGCCGGCACCATTTGCTATGAGCTTTTTTGCCAGCTTGGAAGGGCAATCTCAAGGACCTACAAGGATTAAGCATGTTTAACATTGGCTTTAGCGAAGCTTTGATCATCTTTTTTGTGGCTCTTGTTGTCCTCGGTCCTGAACGGTTGCCTGAAGTTGGAAGGTTTTTGGGTAAGCTAAGCCTTGAGTTCAAAAAAGCAATCGATGAGTTAAAGAAAGAGCTTGAGATAGAGGAGCTTGAAAAGGAGGTAGAAGAGACAAAGGAAGAGGTAAAAAAGGTTTTGGATTCGGAGATAGAGCCTTTGAAGGACCCTTTAAAGCTCCTTGAGGAGTATAAAACTCAAGATGGGTCAAAGGTAGAAGGAAAAGAAGGCTCTTCTCGAACTCCCCCTAATTAACTATGATAAAAATTCATGAAAAGCTTAGGCTCCTTTTTGCCCCAGATTTTCTAACAAGGCTTCGTCGTATGCTTATTCTTTATTCTGCCCTTTTTTTAATCCTTTGGTTGGCAATTTTTCTCCTTTTTCCTAAGATTTTTCCTTTTCTCATGCATTCTTACTATCATCTCGTAGGTGGGAAGCCTTTAGTTTTTATAAGCATTGAAGAAGCGCTTTTTGTAGCCATAAAGGCAAGCTTTTATCTGGCCATGATCCTTCTTTTGCCGGTCTTTCTTATCAAACTTTGGGGTTTGATCTCCCCTGAGCTTTACGAATACGAAAGAAGATTTTTGCAAAGGCTTATCGCCCTTTCTTTTCTTCTTTCTGTCTTAGGATTTTTGTTTGGCTACTATTTTCTTTTTCCAGCCTTAGTAAAAGTTTTCTTATATTTTGGGGAAAATTTTGAAAACAATCTAAGGATTGGAGCCTTTTTGTTCTTTATGTTAAAGATAATTCTTTTTTCGGTTATAATTTTTCAAATTCCGATTATCTTTGCCCTTCTTGTTAAAGAGGGATGGATTACCGAAGATTTATACCGTAAGAGAAAGCTTTATCTTTTGAGCGTTTTCTTTGGGCTTTCCTTCATCATCGCTCCATCTGATTTTTTTTCTCAACTCTTGCTTACATTGTTTTTTTTCTTATTTTTTAAGTTATCCTTTTTAATTGCTAAGGTTTTATAAAAAAAGGAGGAGAGTATGCCCAAGAAAAAGAAGCAAGAAGGCGTTGAGGTTGAGGCAGAGGTGAAAACCCAAAAAAAGGGGCGAGGTAAAAGCCAGGTTGACGAGACTACTAAAGAGCCCACCCAAACAAAGGTTCTAAAGAAAAAAAGGGAAAAGCTTGAGCCTACGGGTCCAAGGAAATACATCATGCTTATTGGGGACGGAATGGGAGATTTTATGATAAAGGAGCTTGGGTGGAAGACCCCGCTTGAGGTTGCTATAACCCCGGGGTTAGACTTTTTAGCAAGCTATGGAGAGGTTGGCTCCTGCCAGACTATTCCTCATGGGATGCATCCTGGCTCGGATGTTGCCATCATGGGACTTTTAGGCTATCCACCAGAAGAAAAATACACGGGGAGAGGACCAATTGAAGCCTACGCTCGTGGTATTGAGCTTAAGCCCGAAGATGTGGCCTATCGTTGTAATCTTGTTACCCTTCGTCTTGAGGGGGATGAGCTGATAATGGAAGACTATTCAGCTGGGCATATCGATACAGAATCAGCCATAGAGCTTATTGAAGCCATAAATCGCGTGGCCGGAACTGATAAGGTCGAGATCGTGCCTGGAGTAAGCTATCGCCATATTTTAATCTGGAGGGGTGGGTCTGGAGGCTTGCAGACCTATCCTCCCCATGACCTTATCGGAAAGAATGTCTGGTTTGCCTTTCAAGCCTACGACGAGGAGCCTTACCTAAAAGAATTCATTCTAAAGGCTATAGCCGTGCTTGAAAAGCATCCCATAAACCAACAGAGAAAGCTTGAGAACAAGCCAGTTGCCAACGCCATTTGGCCATGGGGACAAGGGCGAGCTCCAGACCTTGAGCCTTTTGAAGAAAAATGGGGGCTAAAGGGGGCGGTAATTTCCGCGGTTGACCTTATCAAGGGATTGGGCAGGCTTGCCAAGATGACCGTTATAGATGTTCCTGGAGCAACGGGATACATTGACACAAACTACGAGGGCAAGGTTGATTATGCCATCTCAGCTTTAGAGACGCACGATTTTGTGCTTATCCATGTTGAAGCACCTGATGAGGCAAGCCATGAAGGAAATCTTGAGCTTAAGATCAAAGCTATAGATGAGTTTGACAGACGGGTTGTGAGGTATCTTTTAGAGCGGATAGTTGAACTAACAGATAACTATAGAATCCTTGCCTGCTGCGACCACCTTACTCCCATTTCCATCCGCACCCATTCCACAAAACCCGTTCCCTTTGTCATCTATGATTCTAAGCTTCACACCAAAAAGAAAGGGGATATTAAATTCTGTGAGAGAGTGGCTTATGAATCTCCCCTTTATTTTCCTTCTGGACCAGAGCTTTTTTCCTATTTCATTGAACGTCCTTTAAAATCAGAGGAAGTCGCAGAGCATGCTGGGCGTTAGCAAGTCCTTTCCCGCTCATCTTGTCGTTTCGAGCATAGCGAGAAATCCCCTCTTTGACAATCGGAGCCCCCTCGGCTTGCGCCTCGGGGTGACATGGGAAAAGGAGACCCCTCTCCTTGAGCGTTGGGGTGACATCCTCCACTCTGTCATGCCGAGGGATAGCGAGGCATCTTTCACTTCGTTCGGGACGGCGTCCCCAGGGTGCCCTCTCGCTTGACAGCTCGGGGTAACAAAAAAGAGAAGCTCGGGGAGACAAAAGGAGGACTCGGGATAACAAAAGGGTGGAGCAAAAATATGAAAGTTGAAAAGACGGATTTTTTGATCGTTGGCTCAGGAATTGCCGGTCTTTCTTTAGCCTTAAAGCTTAAAGACTTTGGAGAGGTTGTAATTTTAACTAAAAAGAGGAAGTTTGAAACGGCAACCTCTCTTGCTCAAGGTGGCATAGCCTGCGTGATGGGAGAAGATGATAGTTTCGACCTGCATATACAGGATACGTTGATCGCAGGTGATGGTCTTTGTGATAGAAAGATCGTTGAGCTCGTGGTAAGGTCAGCCCCGGAGAGGATTGCTGAGCTCCTTAGCTTAGGGGTTAACTTTGATCGGGACCCAGATGACCCAAGGAAATTTCACCTTGGTTTAGAGGGAGGACATTCCAGGCGAAGGATCCTTCATGTAGGTGATTATACTGGAAGGGCCATTGAAAATGTGCTCATCGAAAGGGTTGTCGCCTCATCAAACATAAGGCTTCTTGAGCATCACTTTGTGGCTGACCTTTTGCTTTCTGAAACAGGGGAAGGGAGAAGGCTTGTTAGCGGGGTTCTTGCCTTTGACTTACTTCATGGTGAACCAAAGATCTATCTTGCGGACTTTGTTGCCCTTTGCACTGGTGGTGCAGGGAAGGTCTACCTATATACCAGCAATCCCGATACAGCAACAGGAGATGGCATTGCCCTTGCGGCGAGGGCTAACTGCCGAATAGCCAACATGGAATTCTTTCAGTTTCATCCAACCTGTCTTTATCATCCAAAGGCTAAGAACTTTTTGATCTCTGAAGCCTTAAGAGGCGAGGGCGCAATCCTTCTTAATCCTGAAGGTAAGCCCTTCATGCACCGCTACGACCCAGTAAGAAAGGAGCTTGCTCCAAGAGATATTGTCACAAGGGCGATAGACTTTGAGCTTAAAAAGACGGGTGGTGAATGCGTCTACCTTGACATAACCCATCTTCCTTCAGACTACATCAAGAAGCGTTTCCCTTATATTTATGAGACCTGTTTGAAGTATGGGATAGACATTACCACTCAACCCATTCCGGTTGTGCCAGCAGCTCACTACCTTTGCGGCGGGGTCTACACCAACGAGTATGGACAGACGGACATCCTAAATCTTTTTGCCGTGGGTGAATGCGCCTACACTGGACTTCATGGGGCAAACCGCTTAGCCTCAAACTCCCTTCTTGAGGGCTTGGTCTTTGCTCATCAAGCAAGCTTAAAGATTAAAGAGCTTTATCCTCAACTTAAAGGAAGGGTCCCTCCCCCAAGAATCAACGAACCAAAGATAGAAGACATAAAGGATGAAAAAATCTTCATTTCCCACAACTGGGACTTAATTAGAAAGATAATGTGGGATTTTGTGGGAATCGTGCGGAGCATAAAGATGCTTGAGTTTGCCCAAAAGAGGCTAAACCTGTTGATAGAGGAGATATCAGCAAATTGGGGTGGGTTTTATCTTGACCTTGATGTCATGGAGCTAAAAAACATAGCCATTGTGGCTGAGCTCATAGTCCGTTCAGCCATCTCACGAAAGGAATCCCGAGGAACTCATTACCTTCTTGACTATCCGGAAAAAAGAGAAGATTTTTTAAAACCCACGATCTTATTGCTGAACGGCTTTTCTATTTAAAACATAGGAACACAAGTTATTTAACGGACATTCTTCACACCTTGGTTTTGCTGGCTTACAGATAGTTTGTCCAAAGGCAACAAGGAGCTTGTTAAGCTTTGGTCTTAGGTCTTCGGGAACAATTTGATGGAGAACCTTTTCTGTTTCCTCAACCTTTTTCGTGTTGATAAGTCTTAAGCGATTGCAGACCCTATGAACATGGGTGTCAACTCCAATGTAAGGAAGGTTGAAGGCTTGACTTAGGACTATGTTGGCAACCTTTCTCCCAACTCCAGGAAGTTTTAGAAGCTCATCTTGAGACTTAGGAACAGAGCCCCTGTGTTTTTCTAAGAGAACTTTGGCAAGATTGCGAAGCCTCTTTGCCTTTTCTCGATAGAAACCAACAGGATATAGAAGCTTTGCTAAATCTTCTTCAGAAAATTTTAAAATGTCTTGAGGAGTGTTTATCACTGAAAGGAGTTTTTCGCAAACCTTAGCTGTAGTCTCATCCCTTGTTCTCGTTGAAATAAGGGCGCAGATTAAAACTTTAAAAGGGTGTGGGTCTATGAGGCTTGAAAGTCTTTTAACCGGAGCTGATAGCTCTGAGTAGGTTTTTTCTAAGATTTCGTAAATTTGTCGAAGCCTATCTTCCTCCATTATAGCTTCTTTAAATGGCTTCGCTTGGAATGAAGACCTCCATAGCCTTGGTTATGCAGGCTGAAACACAAAAACCGCAGGCCGTGCATTTTTCCGGGTCGTAGATAACCTGAAAAGTCTGCCTATCTACAAAAAGGGCTCCTGTTGGGCAGACGGCAGTGCAAGCCCCGCAATGGATGCATACTTCTTCATTCTTTGCCACCTGCTGAGCTATGGTTTTAACATCAACCCCAACATCTGTAAGGAATTTTAACCCCTTCTCTAAGTTTTCCCTATCTCCTGAAAGTTCAAGGATCATGATTCCTTCTTTGCCTGGGGTTATCATCGCCTTAAGGATGTTGAACACAAGGTTAAAGTCCTTTACCAATCGGTAAACTATAGGCTGGTCAACGATCTCTGGAGGGAATCTTAGGACTAAACCTTTTTTGAGCATAGGGCAACCTCCATACTTTAATTATTTTCTGGAACAAACTTTTCGCAGTAGGCTAATCCCCTTTTTGCCATCTCTAAATCTGGGTTCAATGATAAGGCTTTAAGGAAAAATAGCTTTGCTTGAGAAAGAAAGAGCATCCTTGCTTCCTCAGTTTGCAAACTTTCGCCAATAGATTTTAAACTAAACCCTGCATTAGCATAATCTATAGCTGAGCTCGGGTCAAGCTCTGTAGCCTTAAGAAAATACTCTAAAGCTTTGGAAAATTCATGTAGTTTGTAGTAGGACCTACCGAGGAGATTATAAACCTCTGGGGCTTCTCCATATTCTAGGGCTTGCTCGCAGGCAGAAATTGCCTTTAAGTATTCACCTTTGGTAAAGTAAGCATCCGCAAGGTGGGTTAGAATGGCAAGTTTATCCGGAGCTTGAGGCTCAAGACTTAAAGCCCTTTCATAGCAGGAAATGGCGCTATCTAAATCCCCTCGGTCCTTAAGCAAATTCCCGTAAAATCCCCAGACATAGTACCGGTCCTGCACCTCCGATAACACCTCGCTGATAAGCCTTTCTGTTACCTCCCTTGGATGATAAAAATAGCTTATCCTTACTAAATGGAAAAGAAAAGGAATCTTCGTTCTTTCCCTAAAAAGGATGCCAGGAATTACCGCATAGACAGCGGGCAGATTTAGCTCTTCGTTAGTTATATCTATTAAATAAGTTTCAAAACCTCTATCCTTTAGCTTTTGGGCTAAAGTATTAAGCTCTTCCGCATGGTCCTCAGAATAAACATTAGGAAGAGAGTTAAGCTCAACCTCTCCATCATGCTCTATCACAATCTTTGCCTCTTCAAGGGTTTGGAATTTAGGAAGACCGCTTTCAACATACTTTCCCTCGGTATCAAAATCACCTGCAAGTTGGGCAACCTCAGTCAAGGCTCTGATCAAGGCTCTTTCAGGACTTGTTCCTGTCCCAGCTGCGTAAACTATCTCGCTTCTTTCAGGGTAGGTAGAGGGGTCCATAGCCATAACAGCAACTGTAGGTGCGGGCATCCCAAAGGTCATGTCCCTTATCCATACTCGTATGTTTAGCCTTTCAAAGCACTTCAAAACCTCTTCTGCCGCTCCCTTTATACTCTCCCTTTTGATAGCAGGCATGGGTTTGTTAAACCTTATAGAAAGGGCGTTTGTGTGCCTTTCAATGAGCTCGCAGATTGCCTGAACGCTTGCCTCAGGATAGGTGTTTCCTCCAGCAGACCCGTTATACTCATAAAGCATCCAAAACCAATGAAAGGGAAGATATTTGACCTCCTTCGTCCTTACTTCAAGAGCTGGAACAAAGTAGAAGGGAAACTTCTTTATAAGCTTTAAAGCTACCTTCTTAACTCTTTCATCCTCTTCATCTTCAAGGGATTTTAAAAATACTTCCCAAGGGATTGCCTCCTCTTTAAGCTCTTCAAAGGTTGCCAAAATTCCCTGCTCAGGCACGCTTTTAAGGAAGGAAAATAGAGAATACCGTTCCACCAACTCTACAAGGGCGCTTGCTTTAGCAAGAAGCTCTGTTACTCCCTTCCCCATTTGCTTATAGTTTCCGGTGGTTTTGACCCCGTCCACATCATAAAAACTTATAAAGACAGGCAATCCAAGCCTTCCCTTATCAATCCTTTTTACTCCTTTATAAACCTTCGCCCCAAGGCTTTTCAGTCTTTCTTCAACTACGCTGATTGTTTCTTCCGGAAGAAGCGCCTTATCCGCAATAACCTTGCGAGAGGGAAGAAAAAACTTATCGAAGCTTCGCTTAACCATTGCCTACCTCCATTTTTAATCTATAGTAAACAATTCAAAATATAAAGTATAAAAGTAAAAAGACAATAGCGCGGTTTTTCTCTCCTTGACATTTGCAAAAAATTCCGTATTTTAAATACATGGAGCTTCAACCAGAGGAAACCAGAGAAGTAGTCTACCGTATAGACCCCTTTTCTATCATCTTTCGTGAACTCGACCTTATTCATTCTGAAATAAGAGAAATCAAATCTGAAATAGTCTTTCTTCATCAAAGGGTCGATGAGACGAATAAGCGGATCGATGAGACGAATAAACGGATCGATGAAATGAATAAACGCATTGATGATCTGAATATGAGAGTTGATAAAAAGATTGATGAGACGAATAAACGGATCGATGAGTTGAATATAGCAATCAACAAAAGAATAGATGAGACGAACCTTAGGATTGATGTCCTTGCAAGCGATATTAACAGGCGATTAGACAAGCTCTTTTTAGTTGTAATCATAAACCTTATCGCCATAATAGGCTTTTTGTTTAAAATTGTCTTAGACGGATTGATAAAATAGCCCAAAAGGCTTCCTTTTTGTCTTCCCGAGCCTCTTTTTTTTGGCATCACTGGAGACGCCGTCCCGAACGAAGTGAGGAAGGACGCCGTCCCGAGCGAAGCGAGGGATGTCTCGGCTTGCGCTCGGCAGGACAAGGTGAGGGGATTTCTCGCTACCTTCGAAACGACAAGATGAGTAGCAGAGGACTTGCTAACGCGAATCTTGACAAAGGGAGAAATATTACCGCGAGCAAATCGAGGGGTCCCCTCCAATTCAACACAAAAACCTTTAAATAATCTTAAGGAAAATTAAGGTTAAAAGGAGGCAACCTAAAAGTATCCTGTAGAAAATAAAAGCATAAAGGGAATATTTTTTAAGGAAAGGTATTAGAAAGGCTATGGCTACAAGGCTCGAGATGAAGCTACCAATAAACCCAGCAAAAGCTAAATCAGTGGGGATGGTTCCCCCCTTTACTAACTTTAGCCCTTCGTATAAGCCAGCCCCAAGGATTAGGGGAGCTCCTGCTAAGAAAGAGTATCTTGCCGCCTCTTCCCTTTTTAGCCCTACGAGCAATCCAGCTGAGATGGTTATTCCGCTTCTTGAGGTGCCAGGGATCAAAGCTAAGGCTTGAGCAAAGCCGATAAAAAGAGCTTTTCCGATGTTTAGCTCGCCTATCCTTAAGCTTTTCTGCCCTAGCCTTTCTCCAAGGATCATCGGAAGGGTCATGACAAGCAAAGCAAGCGTTACAACCAAAGGTGTGCGAAAATAGCTTTCAACTATATGGTGAAGGACTAAGCCAGCTATCCCCCCAGGTAAGGCTGAGACAAAGATGAGCCACCTCAAGCTCCAGATTTTCATTAAATCTTTCCAAAAGTAGATAAGTATAGCAAAAAAAGAACCAAGATGTAAAAAGGCATCTATCTCAAGGCTTGATGGTATGTTGAAAAATTTTTCAAAGAGAATGAGATGCCCAGTGCTTGAAATGGGTAGAAACTCTGTTAACCCTTGAACAAAGCTTAAGAAAAGGATGGCTATTAAAGTCATGCTTTAAACGAGCTATATGTATTTCTTCTTTCGAAAAATGAAGAAAAGCACTATACAGATAGCAAAAATAATAGCATTAAGTATATAAAAAGCATGGGGGGTTTTTTCTAAAGGTGGCAATTCTTGGAAAGGGAGTGGTATGTTCATTCCATACATACTGTAGATGATGTTAGGTATAGAAAGGATGATAGCCATGCTGGCTAAGAATTTCATGATTACATTGAGGTTGTTGTTGACAATGGAGACGTAAGCATCCATTGTGTTTGCTAAAGTGCTTATAAAGACTTTAGTCATTTCTAAAGCCTGTTTGTTCTCAATTTGAACATCGTTTAGGAGTTCAATATCATCATCGGTCAATCTGATAAACTTTCCAGAAAGAAGTTTAGAAAGAACCAAGTCATTACCTTGTAGAGCAGTGTTAAAGTAGGTTAAAGTTTTTTCTATGCTTAACATGTGGAGGATCTCTTCATTGACTAAGGCTCTAAAAATGGCTTCTTCATAGGTTTCTATGATTCTATCAATATGTCGAAGATAGCGTATGTAAAGGGTTGTCCCATGAAGCATAAAATGGAGTAAAAAGCTTACGGGTTTTGAAAGGTCAAAAGATTTTGCTTTGTTAGCAAACTGGATAAAGTCTTCAAAAATAGGGTGTTCTGCTAAACAAATGGTTAAAATGTACTCTTCCGTTAAGATTATACCTACAGGGATGGTTTCGTATTTATTGTAAAGACCGGTAGTTGTGGGCATGGGAATACGGATGATGATTAAAACTTGTCCTTCTTCTTTTTCAACCCTTGGTCTCTCCTCTTCATCCAAAGGATATCTTATGAATTCTGAAAAGATTTTTAGCTTTTTTTCGATGTAGTTTATTTCATCTAAAGAGGGATTAAGAAGGAGGACCCAAGAATGTTTCTCAATTTTTTCTGCTGGTATGAGGACCCCATTTTCTGAACGATAGATCTTAATCATACGAACCTCAGAGGCTAAAAAGTGCCTTTTTATTAAACTTCTAATTTTTTACCTGTCAAGCGGTTGTAGAGGGTTATTTTGCAGGGTGAAAACTCATTGCCCTCTAATTTAAGATGTTGCAAAGGTGGTCCAAAATTACTTTTAACACTTGACCCAAAAGAAAACTTAAGTAAACTTCATTTTTAAGCATGGCCCGTCTTGACCCTTTTTTTAAACTTGTAGTTGAGACCAAGGCTTCAGACCTTCATCTTAGCGTTGGCAATCCCCCTATCCTTAGGATTCACGGTGAGCTTCAAAGGGTAAAGTATAAGCCTTTGGAGGATGAAGAGCTTAGGGCAATGCTCTATGAAGTGATGCCTGAAGAGATTATCAAGAAGTTTGAAGAGGAAGGTGAGGTTGACTTTGGTCTTGAAATCCCTGATTTAGCAAGGTTTAGGGTTAATGTTTATCGAGAAAGAAAGGGCGTTGCTGCTGCCTTTAGGGTTATTCCCTCTCGAATAATGACCGTTGAAGAGCTTGGTCTTCCTTCCATTCTAAACAAGCTTGCCCTTTTGCCAAAAGGTTTGGTCCTTGTTACCGGTCCAACAGGCTCTGGTAAGTCTACCACCCTTGCAGCCATGATTGATTATGCTAACAGAAACCGCTACGACCATATCATTACCATTGAAGACCCTATCGAGTTTGTCCACGAATCAAAGAACTGTTTAGTCCATCAGAGGGAGCTCGGCACCCACACCAAGAGCTTTGCCAATGCTCTTCGTGCCGCTCTAAGAGAGGACCCGGACATAATCCTCGTTGGTGAAATGAGGGACCGGGAGACCATTGCCCTTGCCATAGAGGCCACCTTGACTGGTCATTTAGTTATGTCAACCCTTCATACCGTATCAGCTGCCCAAACGATTAGCAGGATAATCGATGTCTTTCCAGCTGATGAGCAAGACCAAATTCGAACCACCCTTTCTGAGGCTTTAAGAGCGGTGGTCTCTCAGACGATGTTTAAGAGGATAGATAGACCGGGAAGGATTGTGGCAACAGAAATTCTCATTGCCACCCCTGCCATAAGAAACCTCATCCGGGAAAACAAGATCCATCAAATTCCTTCGATGATTCAAACTGGTAAAAAATACGGGATGATGAGCCTTGACGACGTCATTATGGATTATCTAAAGAAAGGCTGGATTAGCCCTGAAGAAGCCTTCATAAAAGCGGTAGATAAATCAAGGTTTTTGCCCTTTGTTAAGAACACAGAACTTATCGATTTTACCGAGGTTCCAGGCTAAAGGTCTATGCTTACAGCCATAGAAATCCATCATCTTATTCAAAAACTGGCAAATCTTGAAAACGGCATATCCGATATTTTTATCCTTTCTGGTTATCCATTTCAGGTCATGGTTTATGGAAGGGTAAAAAGTGTCTACTTAGAAGAATTCCCTGTTGAGAAGCTTACTCCCTTTCAATCCGAGCAGATTGCCTTCTATCTTCTAAGGGAGCATCCCTATCT
>WYEG01000046.1 GCA_009903935.1 Caldimicrobium sp.
CTTTAGGCTCTTGAGATGGGATGAGAAAGAGGATTCACCGTGAAAGATATCTTGTTCGTCACCAAGGTCAACGAACACTTGGGTTAGGTGAGGAATTTGTGCCGATTCAGCTGGTAGCAAAAATCCTTCATAAGACATTAGAACCATCAATCCCACTGTCTTTAGGGTAACCGTCTTCCCTCCCTGATTGGGGCCAGTTATGAGGAGCCCTTGGTTAACCAAGATGTCGTTTCTTACTGGTCTTTCGGACTGAGATTCCTCTGATAACAAAAGAAGGGGATGCACAGCTTTTTTTAGATATATTTTCCTTTCCGCGGTGAATTCTGGAAGGCAACCTTGATAAAGTTTCCCAAGCTTTACCTTGGCAATAGCAAGGTCAAGGTCAGAGAGCAGCTCTTCAAGCTTTAAGATTTTAGCTTGGTATGAAAAAAGCCCCTCTGAAAGCCCCTTTAAAATCCTTCTTAATTCCGCTTCTTCCTTGCCTCGGAGCTCTTCAAGCTCATTTGTCGGGCTAACTAAAGAAATGGGTTCGATAAAGTAGGTTGAGGCGGTGTTTGAGACCTCATGCAGGATCCCTCTTACTTTTCTCTTGAATTCTGGCTTGACCGGTAGCACATACCGTCCATTTCTTTGAGTGTATAGGTCTTCCTGAAGATAGCCCTTTCGGAAGTAGTAATCCTTGAGGGCAGAAATTTTGGTTAAAATTTGTTGATGAAGTTCTCTTATTTTTCGTCTAAGAATAAAAAGCTGGTAGCTTGCCTGGTCCCTAACTTCTGAGGTTTCAGGAATGATTATCTCTCTTATGCTGTTTGAAACCTCTTTTAGTTCTTCGGAAAGCTTGTACACCTCTGAGAACGGAGAATCTTTAAGATTGACTAAACTTATAGCAGTAGTGATGAGCGTATCTAAAACCACAAGCTCAGCAGGTAAGAAAAGCCCTCGAAAAATTGCCTTGGCAAAAAGCTTTCTTAAATCGGGTATTTTAGGAAGAGAAGGAAGGTTCCCTCGCTTATCAAGCTCAAGGAGAAACTTTATTTTGTCCTTTAATTTTTTGGCCCGGATAAGCTCTAAAGACGGTGTATATGATGAAAGCCTATTCTGAGTTATTTCAAGGGAAACAAAGGGTTTAAGCTTTTCGACTAATTTCTCCCAGTCTAAACGAGAAAGCGACCGGGAGTAGAGCTCTTCATTAATCCTCAAGCTTTTGTTGAAGTTTTTTAAGCTTTTTCATCAATTTTTTTCTGACTGCTTGCTGTTTTTTTCTTCTTCTAACCCCGGGTTTTTCGTAGAACTCCCTTTTCTTAACCTCGGAAAGGATCTTTGTTTTTTCTACAAGCCGTTTGAACCTCTTTAAAGCCTGCTCAAAGGATTCTCCATCACGAACAATGATTCCTGCCAAAGTAAAATCCCCCCTTTTGTTTTTTGCTTAAACCTAACATCATTCAAAAGCTTTGTCAAGCAATTACGAGGCGGGTGTCGTTACTATTTTGAAATGTCACATTTAGCGAGTGTCCTCTGCAAAAAGGCAAGCCCCTCCACCCTGTCCTGCCCTTTCACTCGGTCATGCCGAGCGATAGCGAGGCATCCCTCACTTCTTTCGGGACGGCGTTGCAGGGGGGAGACCCCTCGCTTAGCTCGGGGTGACAAAGAAAGGGGCTCGGGGTGACAAAGAAAGGGGCTCGGGGTGACAGGAGGGGTAAGATCCCTCGCTTACGCTCGAAGGGACAAAAACTCTGGTAAGCAGCCTCTTACCCTATAAAAATTGCGATGGGCATTTTTCAGAATTAGGCGAGTGGTTTTCTTTAAAGAATAATAAAAAGCTTGCTTTAAAGCGGGCCTGGGGAGATTTGAACTCCCGACCCCTGGCTCCGGAGGCCAGTGCTCTGTCCGCTGAGCTACAGGCCCATTCTATACTTTAAAATAAAACATTTTTGAGAAGAATAGCAAGGTCCCGTATCTCTTCCTGAGCTTGTGGGATTGCCCTCTTTTCTACAAAATCCTGGAAGACTAACCTTGGTGCCGAAGCCAAAACCGTTGTTGCTACGCCTTGAGGAAGGATAAACCTTGCCGACTCCTTCTTCATCTCCCTTGACCAGTCGTGATAATTTTTTAAGGATTTTTCGATTAGTTCTTGATAAACCTGAACATGCTTTTCTTTAAAACAGGATGGAACGATGAAAAAGTCTGCCTGAGTATAGCGATGGGACCGTTGATTAAAGTTAAGCCAGGTATGCCTTACGAATTGATGACTAAAGATGCGAGAGAAATTGTGTGCGATGACAACCGTCCAAAGGAATGGATTTTCCTTATCCTCAAGAAGGATCACTTCTTGAGTTGCAAAAAAACCTTGAGGAGCCTGAAAAGTTGTATCAACAGCTGAAGCCAAACTCCCTTCCCATCTCTTAGCCCAATCGTCTTTTTCCTTTTTAAAAAGACGAACCTGAATTCCTTCTAAATCTAAATCTACAGAGATTAGCCTTAAAAACTGCGTTTCATCAAGGGCTTCAGCAAAGTGCCTAAGATTGAAAAGAGAAAGTCCTCTTTCTTCATCAAAGAAGGCTTTAAAATAGGTTTTGGCAAGAAGATATTTCTCCTCAGGTTTTAACCCAGCTATGTCAACAACTATGGGGGTGTGAGCAAAGACGCTAAAGTGCCCAGCCTTCTTAAGATGAAGAAGGAAGCTAACAAAACGAGACTTATCCTTGAATTTTTCTTCCGAAAAGAGGTTTAAAGGATGACCATCATGATAGCAAACCCTTGCTCCAAGGTAGGAAAAAGCTAACCCCCTCGATAGGTCATTTAAGTTTGCCCTTTCAAGGACAAGGTGGATCAACTCCCTTTGGGCTTGCCTTACCTTTTTAAGCTCCACCTTTATACCCTCCTGTCGAACCAAAACCTCCTCTTGAAGAGGTAGTTTGAGGCTCAAGGACCTCTATGATTTCCGGGAAAGCAACATTTATAAACACCATCTGAGCGATTTTTTCTCCTGCCCGAACCTCAACGCTTTCTTCCCTTAGGTTTAAAAGAGGGACCATTACCTCATCATTTTCTCCGCAATAATCAAAGTCAATTATACCAACAGAATTGGTCATGATTAGCCCCTTTTTTATGAAAAGGGAGGACCTTGGGAAGATGAAAAGTCCATAAGGAGGGGCTGCTTTGATGACAAGACCGGTTCTAACGAGCTTAAATTCCTTTGGAGCAAATTTTACATCCTCTAAGGCAAAGAGGTCATAGCCAATAGATTCTGAAGTCCCTCTTTCAGGAAGCTTTGCTCGAGGATCCTTCCTCCAGACCAAAACCTTCATCTTTCAGCTACCTAAATTTTTTAGGTAATAAGAAAGCTTGGTTAGCCCGTGAACTATGGAGAGGTTTTCAACCTTTATCTTTTCATCCTCCGGAAAGAGCGGATAGTTGCTAAGGTTAAGGATTGCTTTTATACCATGTTGAACAAAGGCTGAAAAATAGGTTTCCTGGTCCTCATCGGTGGCGATAATTCCAATGTCTACCTTGATAGCCTTACAAACATAGGAGAGCTGGTCAAGGTTGTAAACCGAGACTCCACCTATGACGACACCAATGTTTTCTGGCTTGGTATCAAAGGCTGCCATGATAAAAAAGCCTTCCTTTTGAAGTTGAGCGTGCTCAATTAAATATCTGCTAAGAGGTGTGAGCCCTCCGATGATAACATTCCATTCCTCAGTCCTGCCTAAAAATTTTTTTAGGTTGTATTTTAAAGCCTTGACTGAATAACCAACCCCTTTGGTGCCAAGGGTCCCTACAAAGCTTAAATCTTTCCTTAGCTGAGCTGAGTTTACGCCTGAAAGCCTTGCTAAATCCTCAGAGCTAACCGAATCAACCCTCTTCTTTTCTAAATTTTCAAGGACCTTAAGATAGATGATCAACCGGTTTAGGGTGTTTTCGGGTAGCTCCTTCATGGGCTTCCCTGGGTTAAAGTTTTAGGTATGTTTTCTTCAAAAGGGGGGTAGATTATACCCCTTTCGGTAATGAAAGCTGTTATCAAGCTTCCAGGCGTCACATCAAAGGCGTAGTTTAAAGCCCTTGCTCCCTTCGGGGAAAGTTTTTTCCCTCCGCAGGTTAAAACTTCTCTTTCTGAACGCTCTTCAATGGGTATCTCTGCCCCTGAGGATAACCTAAGGTCAAAGGTGGAAGAGGGAGCAGCAACATAGAAAGGTAGGCCATGATAGTGGGCTAAAACTGCAAGGGAATAGGTGCCGATCTTGTTTGCTGTATCTCCCTTTGCGGTAATTCTATCTGCTCCAAGGATGACCGCTTTGACCAAGCCTTGCTGCATAAGAAAGCCTGCGCTGTTATCTGTGATTACGCGGAAGGGAAGGTTTAGACGGGATAGTTCCCAGGCTGTAAGTCTTGTCCCTTGCAAAAATGGTCTTGTTTCATCTACATAAACTAAGTGCTTTTTCCCTTGAGAAAAAGATGCCCTGATAACCCCTAAAGCTGTCCCATAGCCCCCTGTTGCCAGGGCACCAGTGTTGCAATGGGTAAGAATGCCCCCTTCAGGCAAAAGGTCTTTCCCATGTTCAGCCATGGCAAGATTGGCAGCTAACTCCCATTCCCATATGCTAATAGCCTTTTTCCTTAGTTCTTCAGCTAAAAACCTTAGCTCCTCAAAGCTAACCCGGGCTGAAGCACTCTGTAGAATACTTTCAGCTACATTCATCATCTGATTTAAAGCATGAACCAGGTTTACCGCAGTTGGGCGAGCCTCAGCCAAAGTTTGGTAAAATCTTTTTAACTTTTGCTTGAGCTCTTTTTTCTCAAGAAACTTTTTTCGCCTATCTAAAACTCGTTTTACGCCTAAGTAGAAACCGATAGCCCCAGTGATACCGATGGCTGGAGCCCCTCGAACTACCATCTCTTTTATAGCTTTTATAACCTCTAAATGGTCTTTAGCTCTGACTACTCGTTCTTGAGGGAGCTTTCTCTGGTCGAGGAGGTATAAACAATCTTCGGTAAGCACAAAAGGAAGGATTTGGTCTGCATTTTTGGGAAGAATAGCCTTATCCTTTAGCTTTGCCCAAAGTTTATCCAAGCTTAACCCTCTAAAAGTTCGGTTAGAATTTGGTTCACTAGCTTTGGATTGGCTTTTCCGCCAGTCTTTTTCATCACCTGCCCGACAAAAAAGCCAAGGACCCCTTTCTTGCCAGAGCGATACTTTTCCACCTCGCTTGGGTTTTCCTTGATAACCTCTTCGCAAAGCTTGCGAAGTAGCTCTTCAGAGCTTTCCTGCTTTAAGCCCCTTTCTTCAACGACCCTCTTTGGGGGAAGCCCCTTTTCATAAACCTCAGGGAAGACCTGCTGTTTAGCTATGGTGATGGATATAGTCCCATCGTCAACAAGGCTTAGGAGTTCAGCCAAGAATTCTGGTTTAAGCTGCGTTTGCTCAATGGAGATATTGTCCCGGTTTAGGTAACGCAAGACTTCGGTCAAGATAAAGTTAGCAACAGCCTTTGGTTTAGCATAGAGCCTTACTGTATCTTCAAAGAAATCAGCCAAAGGCTTTTCTTCAACAAGGATCCCAGCTTCATAGGATGATAGCCCGTATTCTTTAATAAAACGAGCTTTCTTTGCTGAAGGAAGCTCAGGAAGCTCCTCTCTAATCTTTTCTATCCAATCCTCAGAAACTCTAACTTCTATTAAATCAGGGTCAGGGAAGTAGCAATAGTCATGAGCCTCTTCTTTTCCTCGCATGGGATGGGTAGTCTGGGTAGCCTCGTCGTAAAGCCGTGTTTCCTGAACAGGTGTTTTACCCTCAAGGAGAAGCGCTGTTTGCCTCTTTATTTCAAAAGCCAAAGCCCTCTCCACATGCTTAAAGGAGTTCATGTTCTTTAACTCAACCTTTACGCCAAGGCTTGAGCTTCCCTTAGGACGAACGGACACATTGGCATCACAGCGAAGGCTTCCTTCTTCCATGTTTCCGTCGCAGATACCAAGGTAGCGAACGATGCTTCTTAATGTTTTTAGATAAGCAACTGCCTCTTCAGGAGAATGGATCTCAGGCTTGCTTACGATTTCAAGGAGGGGTATGCCTGTGCGGTTAAAATCAACATAAGAATAGGGCTTCTTTTCGTCGTGGACAAGCTTTCCTGCATCCTCTTCAAGATGGATCCTTGTTAAGTTGATAAGCTTTGTGCTTCCGTTTACCTCTATCTCGATTGCTCCCCCTTCGGCAATGGGTAGCTCATACTGAGAGATCTGATAGTTTTTAGGGAGGTCAGGATAGAAGTAGTGCTTTCTTGCCATGATGGAAAGCCTGTTAACCTTTGCCCCAACTGCCAAGGCAAGCTTTAGGGCATAGTGAATGGCTTCTTTGTTTAGGACGGGAAGAACGCCTGGCTGACCAGTGCAGATGGGGCAGATTTGAGAGTTAGGAGGTGCTCCAAACTTAGTGGAACAAGAACAGAAGAGCTTGCTTTTTGTCTTTAGCTGAACATGCACCTCAAGCCCGATGACCGGTTCAAACTCCATTTCTCCCTCGCAAAAAATTGGTTTAGAAAAGTTAGTTAACGCTTAGTTTATAATTCCATAGAATATCTGTCAAGTTTAATCCGAGGCTCTTCTAAAAAGTCCTCCCTCTACTTTGTCCTGTCGAGCGTAAGCCGAGGCATCCCTCGCTTCGCTCGGGACGGCGTCCCTCCTCACTTCGTTCGGGACGGCGCTTCGGGATGTTATCCCGAGGCACGCAAGTGCCGAGGGACCCCTCGGCTTACGCCTCGGGGTGACAAAGAAGGGCTCGGGGCGACATAAAAATAGGCTCGGGGCGACAACAGGGGTTTGCACAAATTTTTAAAACAGCCTCAGTTTAATCCCTATTTCACTAATCTTGACAGCGTGTGAAAATTAAATATCATAAATAATATCAAGTATTATTTGGAGGCTATAATGATAGCATTAAGCGATTTTCTGCAGGATGGGGTCCCAAGGGTCTTTCATCTTACCGTCACCGGAAGGTGTAATGCAAGATGTGAGGGTTGTCTAAACAGTCTGATCTACGGGGATAGAGAGGTCTTTGCTAAATCTTGGGAAGAAGACACTGAAGCTAACTTGAAAGCCTTAGATTGGCTTATTAGGCAGACAGCCAAAGCCCCAGCCTTTGTTGCCTTCTACGGTGGAGAACCCCTCTTGGTGTTTGATAAGGTTAGAACGATCGTAAAGGAGCTAAAGACAAAGTATAAGGATAAAGAGCTTCGCTTCATACTATACACAAACGGCATGCTCTTAGATAAGGCAGTTTCCCAAGACCCACAATTCTTCCAAGAACTTGATTTTCTCTTTGTTTCAATTGACGGAACAAAGGAACAGCATAACCGCTTTCGCAAAGGGACATCCTTAGAAAGGATCGAGAAAAACTTACAAATTTTAAAAGAAACTTCGCAAACCAAAGTCCTCATGTGGTCAACCCTAAGAGAAGGAATGAGGTTTAAAGACTGCGTTGATGAATTCTTAAAACTCTATCAGGCTAAGCTTTGTGATTTCTTCTTCTGGCATCTAATCGAGCTTGATAAACCCATAGACGACCTACA
>WYEG01000028.1 GCA_009903935.1 Caldimicrobium sp.
TAAGCGCTTCTAATAGTGTTTTAATTAATGTCTTGACTAACTGTTGGAAGGAGTCTAAAATTTCTTGTTGGAGTTGGGAGTTGAATTTGTTTGGTTGTTTCATGGTAGCTTCCCCTCCTTTTTAGTGATTTTAGGTCGGGACTTCTTGGGGAAGCTACCATACCCTTCCTGTCCTCTCAAGTCTTTACACAATTAATGAGGCACTACCCAAACATTTCATCCAAGTTAGCCCAAAAATTTATACCTAAATTCAAGCTCCGTCAAGAAGTTCATACTGCTTATTCTCGGAAACAGGAAGGCTTTTATAGTCTTCGTAGGTGAATTTAATCCTTGATTTTGGGGCGGCAACAGACATGGTTCAACCCTTTGAAAGAATGTGCTTAATTCTTTTAATGAATTATAATTTTTAAAATTTTGGGGGTCAAGAATTACTTGGGGCTGTTTTAAAAATTTGTGCAAGCCCTATGTGTCGCCCTGAGCTTTTTTGTCACCTCGAGCCTTTTTTGTCACCCCGAGCCCTTTTTTGTTACCCCGAGCGAAGCGAGGGGTCCCTCGGCGCTTACGCGCCTCGGAATGTCCAAAGGGAAGCTTCACATAGAACCATGAGGTGAGGTGGTTTCTCGCTTCCGTCTCAAAGGATAGGGCTCTTTTTGGAGAGCCCTCTCAGATACTTGACATCCAATAAAATTTGCCTATCATGTATAAAGAGGTTTTTTTTAACCCGGAAGCTAAAAGGCATTTAAACTTAAGCATGATGGATAGGCTTCTCACCTTTGAAGATTGGATAGATACCTACTGGCAACTTCAGGATGAAGATTTAGAATTCTTGACTCAGGAAAATTTGCGCGAAAGGTTTTTTAGCGACCCTAAGGGTTTGCTTAAGGAACTTCGTGAAAGAACTCGGCGCAGGAAGGAAGCCTTCCAGTTCTTTAAGCACCTAAACATTCGAGATATTCCGGAGGACAAGATAGAGGAGGTCCAAAGAAAGCTTGACCTCTTGGCATTAAGAGAAAATTTGCTAAACGACCTTATTGGGAAAATCCTTGAACTGTTTGAGATTGCCTACTTAGGAAAGGAAGAAACAGAAGAGCCAATAAAAGGGTCAACTCACGAACCCTCAGATATTAAGGTCAACAAGGAATACCTTCATTAGTTGTGATTAGCTTAACAAACATTATTCCTGAAAGTATGCTTAACCGAGCAAAGGAAATTTTAGCCTTAGAAAGGGCTGGCATTGAAGAGGTTGAGAAAAACCTTGATGAAAACTTTTTGCAAGCTTTAGATTTGATCCTTTCTTTAAGGGGTAGGGTTGCGGTAACAGGCGTTGGCAAAAGCGGGATCATCGGGCGCAAAATCTCGGCAACCCTCTCTTCCCTGGGCACCCCTTCCTTTTTCCTTCATCCTGTTGAAGCTTTACACGGGGACCTTGGCACTTTAACCAAGGAAGACCTTCTCATTGCCATCTCCTATTCAGGGAATACTCTTGAGGTTTGCGAGCTTGTGGAAATAGTTAAGCGAAGGGGTATAAAGGTCATCGCTATGACTGGAAATCCAGAAAGCCCTTTAGCAAAGCTTGCTGATGTCGCATTAAACACTAAGGTCCCTCGAGAAGCCTGTCCTTTTAACCTTGCTCCAACTACAAGCACTACCGCAACCTTAGCCCTTGGTGATGCGTTGGCGGTGTGTCTTTTTGAGCTCCGAGGATTAAGTTCTGAGGATTTTAGGAGAAACCATCCCGGAGGAGCCCTTGGCGAAAGGCTCAAGGTTAAGGTAAAAGAAATCATGCTCACCGAAGAGGCTATTCCCAAAGTGCTAACCGGAACACCTTTGCACGAAGCGGTCTACATCCTTGATAAAAAACGCTTAGGTGGGGTCATAGTTGTAGACAGGAGCGACCATGTCCTCGGTATATTCACAGATGGCGACCTTCGAAGACTTATAACCAAAACCAAGCACCTGCCTGAGGTCGCGATCGACGAGGTGATGACTAAAAAGCCCAAGCTAATAGAAGAAAACCGTTTGGCTGCCGAAGCTTTGGAACTAATGGAAAAGCATCTCATCACCCTGCTTCCTGTTATCAACGAAGACGAAAAGTTGGTTGGGGTGCTACATCTTCACGATATCCTCGGTAAGGGAACCTTCAAGTTTACCGTATAAGCCCTTCCTAAGGCTGTTTCAAAAAAGTCCCCTACTCCGTCGTGCCAAGTGATAGCGAGGCAACCACGCTCCACTTTGTCCTGCCGAGCGATAGCGAGGCATCTTTCACTTCGTTCGGGACGGCGCTTTTGGATGTCTTTCCGAGGCGCATAAGCGCCGAGGGACCCCTCGCTTGCGCTTCGGGGTGACAAAAAGGGGGCTCGGGGTGACATTCCCCACTGTGTCTTCCCGAGGCACGCCAGTGCCGAGGGACCTCTCGCTTGCGCTTCGGGGTGACAAAAAGGGGGGCTCGGGGTGACATTCCCCACTGTGTCTTCCCGAGGCACGAAAGTGCCGAGGGACCCCTCGCTTCGCTCGGGGCGACAAAAAAAGGGGCTCGGGGCGACAAGGAAAAGACCGCTCGGAGTGACAAAAAAGCTTGGGGCGACAGCAGGAGGGCTTGCACAAAAACATTTTTAACACAGCCTCACCCTTCCTTGACTAAATTAGCTTTAAAAATTACAATTTAAAAGAATTATCTAGGTGCATAAGGGGGAAAATATGCTTAAGTTGCCACCCAAAAAGGAAAACTATCTTCTTCAAGATGTTGATAAACCTAACCTTTTTAAAGAGTTCTTCCCTTACAACGAACCGCCTAAGGTTTACTTTGATTTTAAGTACATTCCACCAAGCTTGCCAAAGAGGATCTACATCACCGACACTACCTTCCGTGATGGTCAGCAGGCAAGAACTCCCTACACCCCTCAACAGATAGAAACGATTTATAAGTTTCTGCACAGACTTAGCGGCCCAAAGGGAATCATAAGAAAGACAGAATTTTTCTTATACACCGCTAAGGATAGAGAGGCTCTTGAAAGATGCTTAGCCCTTTCCTACGCTTATCCTGAGATTACTGGTTGGATCCGAGCAAAGAAAGAGGATTTAAAGCTTGTAAAAGAGGCGGGGCTTAAGGAAACGGGGATCCTTACCTCTTGCTCAGACTATCATATCTTTTTGAAGCTTGGTAAAACTAGGAAACAAGCCCTTGAGGATTATTTAGCGATAGTCAAGGAAGCTTTATCTTTGGGTATTAGACCGAGATGCCATTTTGAAGATGTAACCCGGGCTGATATTTATGGCTTTGTCATTCCCTTTGCCATTGAGCTAATGAAGCTAAGAGAAGAGAGCGGAATAGACATCAAGATTAGGCTTTGTGATACCTTGGGAGTTGCGGTGCCCTATCCTGAGGCAGCTTTGCCAATTAGCGTCCCTAAACTTGTGCGGGCGCTCATCGATGAAGCGGGCGTCCCTGGAGACCTTCTTGAATGGCATGGACATAATGATTTTTACAAGGCTGTAATCAACGCAACCGCAGCTTGGCTCTACGGTTGTGTCTATGTCAATACCTCGCTATTAGGCATCGGTGAAAGAACAGGCAATACGCCCCTTGAAGCCATGGTATTTGAATACTGCGCCTTGAAGGGAACAACTGATGGTATGGATTTAACAGTGATCACCGAGATTGCTGAATACTATCGCAAAGAACTGAACGAAAAGATAAGTCCTCGTCAGCCCTTCGTTGGGGAAGAGTTTAACGCTACAAGAGCCGGCGTTCACATCGATGGTATCATCAAGAACGAAGAGATATACAACCCCTTTGATACAAACCTTCTTCTTAATAAGCCCATTCAGATTATCATTACCGATAAGAGCGGAACGGCTGGAGTTGCCTACTGGATAAACACCCACCTTCGTCTACCTCCTGAAAAGAGGGTCGACAAAAAGCATCCAGCGGTGCTCAAGATCTACAAGAAGATTCAAGAGCAGTATGAGCAGGGAAGGATCACCTCCATGTCAAACGAGGAGATGGAAGCCCTTGTAAGGAAATACCTTCCTGAACTCTTTGAATCCGACCTTGACCGGTTAAGAAAGTTTGCGGTAAAACTCATTCAGAAGTACCTTGAAGAGGAGGCAACCAAAGCTGAAATCTTGACCCTTGACCCAGAAAGGATAAAGCCCATCATGCAGAAATTCTTGGAAGAACACCCTTATGTTCAGTTTATCTACCTTGTAGATACAGAAGGTAGACCTATAGTTGGTATGACCTTGGACCTTGAACACCGGAAAAAGTTTAACGAGCTTTTAAGTAAAGAAACCTTTGAAGATAGGGACTGGTTTATAAACCCAATGAAGACCGGAGAATTTTATATTTCACCCTTCTACACAAGTAGGATTACGGGAAAGCTTTGCGTGACAGGTTCTATTCCCATAAGGAACGAAAATGATGAAATCATAGCCATCCTGGGGATAGACATCCGCTTTGAAGACCTGGTTAAGATGGAAAGGGATGAAATTACTTAAAATTTTTCTTTTCCTCTTTTTTTCTTTCCTTTTTTATCCCCTATTTCTCAAAGCTCAAGAACCTCCCCTCATCACGGTAAGCCCTGAGGGTTATGCTAAACCGGTTGTGAAAATTATCCCCTTCTCAGGGGAGAAGGGAGCTGAGGTAGCAAATCTTGTTAAGCGAGCCCTAAACCTTCATCTTATAATCCTTGCCCTTGAAGAAAGAGCACCATCAACCAAGGACCCAACGCTTAAAGGATTGGTAAGCTCAAGCGGAGGACGCTACTTTTTTCAAGGAGAGCTTACAGACCCCATTTCTGGAAAAAGTTTTAACCTTCGAGCTGAAGCCACAAACCATGTCCTTCTTGCCTCAGCCATCGCAGACAAGGTTGTTGAGCTCCTAACCAAATACCAAGGGATAAGCCTTAGCAAAATCGCTTTCGTTCGAAGGACTGAAAGAGCAGACGAGCTTATAATCACCGATTTTCTAAAACAGGATTTTCGTAGGCTTAGACGAGCAGAATTAATCCTTTTCCCTAAATTTTCTCCCTCTGGCAAAAAGATAGCCTACATCGTCTATGAAAAGGGGACCTATCGCTTGGAGGTAGCCCACGTTCAAGGTCTTGAGAGAAAAGAATACAAAATAAAGGGTATTGCTGGACCACCCGTATGGCTCCCTGATGAGGAGCGTATGATCCTTACCCTTGAGGAAAGGGGCGAAGTAGGGCTATTCCTTTTTGACTTAAAGAGGGATGAATTTGCCAAGCTTCATACCGGTTTAGGGGTTAGGCAGGCAGGAAGCGTAAGCCCTGACGGTAGGTTAGTTGCCTTCGTAGCAAGCTTAAGGGATAAGCCCCAAGTGTATATGCTAAACTTAAGTTCAGGGGAAGCACGCAGGGTTTCTTTCGAAGGTGGGCAAGCAACTTCGCCACGCTTTTCCCCAAAAGGTAACCTCTTAATCTACCTTCTTTCCCAGAAAACTCTTGTCTTCTATGACCTTTCAAACAACAAAAAAACGCAATTAACCCTTCCTTTTTCGATTACGGACCCTTCCTTTTCTCCGACAGGTGACTACTTAATCTTCCGGGCAAAGGGTAAAAAAAGGGGGATTTACATTTTGCACCTTGATTCCCGTGCCTATCAAGCCTACTTGCCCTATGATAACTTGTACTATCCTGATTGGGGGAGGCACTAAGTATGACATCTTTGGAAAAAGATTTACCCATCTGGCAAAGAGTTAAAGAATACATCTACGCGAACGACAAGCTTTTTTCTTTTTTAGGGGCAGAGATCACTGACATGGGCTTTGGGTTTGCCGAGGTTAGGATGAAGGTTAAGCCTGAGCATCTAAACGCAGCTAAGGTTTGTCAAGGAGGGGTGCTCTTTACCTTAGCTGACCTTGCCTTTGCCCTTGCTTCAAACTCTTACGGAACCTTAGCCTTGGCGATGAAGGCTAATATAACCTATGTTAAGCCAGCCCATGAAGGCGATGTGCTTATTGCTCGGGCTTCAGAGTTTAGCAGGGGTAAACGCACAGCTTCTTACCATATTGTCATCACTAAAGAAGGCACGCAAGAGAAGATAGCCTTTTTTGAGGGATTAGTCTATCGTTTTGACGAGCAAATCTTCAAAGAGGAGGGATAGCCTATGCCAGTCGTTGAGATAAAGCTCTTTGAAGGGAGGTCTGTCGAGCTAAAAAAGAGAATTGCTAAGGAAGTCACGGAAGTTTTGGTGAAGCATCTTCAAATTCCTGAAGAGGCGGTAATCGTTATTTTTGAAGATGTTAAGAGAGAAAACTTTGCTCAGGCAGGAAAATTAGCGGTTGAAGCAACTTCTTCGTAAAAATCGTTACCATAGATGTCGTTTATGACTATTGCCGGGAAATCTTTAACCTTTATTCTGAAGAAGGCTTCTGGTCCAAGTTCAGGAAAGGCTATAAGCTCCATCTTTTCAACAAACTGAGAGAGGTAAGCTCCTGCCCCTCCAAAGGTTGCAAGATAGATAGCTTTGTATTCTTTTAAGAGCTCTTTGACCCTTGGACTTCTTTTTCCTTTTCCCATTGTTGCTGAAAGACCAAGCTTAAGAAGTGGCTCAAGATAAGGGTCAAGCCGGGAGGAGGTAGTTGGTCCACAGGAGCCTATGACCTTGCCAGGGGGAGGAGGTGTAGGACCAACATAGTAGATAAGCTCTCCAGAAAAATCAAAGGAGAAATCCCTTCCTAAATGGTTAAGGATTTTTCTATGAGTTGCGTCCCTTCCACAGAGGATCCAGCCGGAGATGGTTACCACATCCCCCGCTCTTAGCAACTTTAAACAATCTTTATCCTCGAGGGGAAACCTCAAAAGTTTAGTCTCTTTTAGAAGCATTTCAAGGTAACGGACTCGGCAAACTTTTCTCTCTCTTCTTTATCTGTCTTTTTAATAAGGTCGCTAAGCTTCACATTCTTAAGCATGCATTCAATTATGTCAGCAAGCTTTCTCCAGATAGGGTAGGCTACGCATTCTTCAACCTCGTCGCAACCTTCGGCAGGGTCGATGCAAGAGGCTACGCAAACCGGACCCTCTAAAACTTCAAGAATGTCGTAAAGGGTTATCTCCTCAGGCGGCTTTCTCAAAACATAGCCTCCGCCTGGTCCACGAGAAGAACGAATGAGCCTTGCCTGACGAAGCCTGTTTAAGATCTGAGCGAGGTAGACTTTCGAAATCTTCTGCCTCTCAGAAATTTCATCAAGGGTTACCCCTTCAGGATAAGCCTTGGCGATCTCATACATTGCTCTTATAGCATACCTACCTTTGGTTGAGAGTTTAAACATGCCTTTTACCTCCATAAAAAGCGTAAAGTTTATTGTGATATTAAAATAATTTATAATTTAAAAATATCAAGAGCCTTTTGGAAGCTGTGGCTGTTACCATAAAGACCCTTCACTTCGTTTGGGGGGACAAGAAGGCTCCGGGGACCCCTCGGCTGACGCCTCGGGGCGACAAAAAAATATGGGTCTCGGGGCGACAAAAAAATATGGGTCTCGGGGCGACAAAAAAA
>WYEG01000062.1 GCA_009903935.1 Caldimicrobium sp.
TAAGAGAAGGAATGAGGTTTAAAGACTGCGTTGATGAATTCTTAAAACTCTATCAGGCTAAGCTTTGTGATTTCTTCTTCTGGCATCTAATCGAGCTTGATAAACCCATAGACGACCTACAAACTTTTAGAAGGCTTTATCAAGAAGACTTAAGGCATCTTTTAGAAAACTTTGTCAACGCACTCTTCAGAGGAGAAATCCTTCCTGTTTTACCCCTTCTTGAGCTAATCTATTTTAGTCTAAAAGGGATCCGTCGAGGACAAACAGGTTGTGGAGTAGAAAAACTTAGAAACTTTGATATTCTCTCAGGTAAGGTATTACCCTGCGTGGACATGGGGGAAGAGCTGATTCTTGCCGATTACACAAACGGAGACCTAAAGAAAACCGCGGAGGATGAGCTTAAGAAAAAGTTAAGGCATATTGTTTCCTATCGAGATTGGTTAGGCTGTAAAGCCTGCATTGCTGAATTCTTCTGCGGAGGTAGATGCCCAATCCTTATAAAAACCTCCCCTGAGAGGGCTAAACAATACTGCCTTCTAACCCAAGATTTTGTCTCCATCACAAAGGAGTTTTTACCCTTGGTTAAAGAGGCTCTCTTTACCAACAACCTCCCCGAGGAATCTCTATATTACCCCTATGGTTGGTTGAACCTTTTGACCGATGTTGTCCCTTAAAAATCTAACTCTTCTGGGAAGGGATATAGATAGCTTTGTTTCAGAAGATACTCCAATTCAAACCTTAGGGCATAAGTTTTTATCATTTCTCTGACAAACCAAAGGGGGGTGATCCCCTTTTTAAACTTTTCGAGGACATGATGCAGGTAAAGCTTTTCCCCTCGGTTAAGATTTTTCGAAAAGTAGCCAATTATGTGAAGTAGGGCGTTGTAGTGTGTTTTTCTTGTGCCTCTTTTAGAAAGGGCAGAACGGAAAGCCTCCTCGTATTGCCTTAGCTTTTCTTCAAAGGAGATATCTCCTAAAGCTACAAGGCGTCCAAGATTTTGGAGCTCCCTTTGACTTATCGCTAAAAGGAGGTATTTATGTTTGGTATGAAATTCTACTAAGCCTTTTGGGGAAGGGTTGGCGATTAAGTGCCTAAGCTCAGCCAAGGCAAAGACCTGGGTTAAAAAGTGTTCCCTTAGGTCTCTGTCCTTCAGCCTTCCCTCATCTATCGCAGGATGATAGGGATAAAGCTTTTTTACCTCCTCTGCAAAAAATCCGTAAGTTTTTCCAGCCATCTTTCCTTCGCGGTAGAATTTAGCTTGCCCAAGCCCACAGGATGGCGACTTTGCCTTGAGGATAAACCCGTCAACTTGGTGAAGTTTCTCAAGGAAGGCTTTACAAAAAGCCCTCATCCTTTCTGTTAAGTCAAGCCCTGTTCCTTCCTGAATAAGTCTTTTTGAACCTGCTTCTTGGATTATGTGAACCTTGGGGCGAGGAATAGGAAGCCCGATTTCCACCTCCGGGCAAACGAGGATTGGTTCAACGAAAGGCTTTAACCTCTCAATGATTTCATCCTTTATTTCGCCGCCATCGTAGCGTGTCCTCTCGTAAAAGCATCTGCTGAAGACAAGCTTTGGTTTAAGAAATCTTCCATCCATGGTTTAGAAAAATTTAGAAAGAAGGTCATCGACGCTCTCTTCTTTCTTCTCTTCAGCTAAAACTTCCTCCATCAGGATAAATTCGGTTTTTTCAAGGGAGAGCTCAGCGTAAAAGGAATTATGAGCGGGGGTTGAAAAGGAAAGCTTTCTGCACTGGGTTGATTTGAGAGCAGACTCAATGAACATCTGGATGGTATGGTTTATCTGCAGGGCTTTAGGCTGAGGGTTTTTTGCTGAAAGTCCGAACTTTTCTTCCATCTTCTTTCGGAAATTGCCAGCTATCTGATTTGTCATCTCTCCGATAAAGTTTATAACCTCGTCAGAAAAAGGGTCTTTGGGCAGGTCCTCTTCGGCAAACCCCATAGTTGTAAAGTGGAGCCTGCAGAGCTCTAAGGCAGCATCTTTGCTAAAGTTCAAACAGATAAGACCGTTGTAATCCCCGTAGAAGTCTAAAAAGGAAGAGATGTCCGGTCGTAAGGCAACACTCCCTATCTTTTGGATCGTAGGCGAAAGCTTTACCTCATTCCCGATGTTAAGTTTTAAGACCTCCTTTACGGCTTCACCGAGGATCAAAGATATTTCGTTTATGGTGTAAACCTTGGGCATGGCATTACTCCTTACGGTAAAATTTGAGTCAAGTATTATAAAAGAATTTTTAAAAATGTCATTGTAGAAAATTTGGTGTAGGAGCAAACGCTGTTTGCCTTGATTCCTAAAAAGGGCAAGCCACTGTTTGCCCCTCTGAAGATTTTGATGAAACCCTTGGGGAGAGTTATCTGGGTGACAGGCGGAGGGAGCCCCTTCGCATCAAACGAGATGGGGATAAACGGCAGGGAGCGGTATGAGTTTGTCAGCAAAACAGCTCGTGGTATAATCATAGTTTGAATTTAATAATCAAGGAGAATCCCCATGAGCGAGCCCTTCCCGAGGATTGTCAAGGTTTATGAAGAAAAGGGATTGATAAAAAGACCATCTAAACTTTCGGAAGAGGAAAAAGAGCGAATTCTTCAGAAGCTTTTTGCTAAGGACCCTACCCTCTTTAGCCTTTCTCCTGAAGTGGTCGAGAGGGTTAAAAATCGTCTGGGCTGGGTTGATGGCTATCGCTACATTGAACCTAAGGTTGCCGAGCTTAAGTCCTTTGCTGAAGCTGTAAGGGCAAAGTTTAAGCAGGTTGTCTGGTGCGGAATGGGTGGTTCTGCCCTCTTCCCTTATGTTCTTTCCCAGATGTTTGCCCCAAAAGAGGGCTTTCCTAACCTTATCGTTCTTGACACAAACGCCCCGGAAAATATAGAAGAGGTCGAAAAACTAAACATAGAAGACACTCTCTTTGTCATTGCCTCAAAGTCTGGCACAACCATCGAGACTTTAGCCCATTTCAAATATTTCTGGAAAAAAGCTGAAGAGGTTGTGTCAAACCCTGGAGAGCATTTTGTGGCTTTAACCGACCCGGGCTCACCCCTTGAAGCTTTAGCAAAGGAGCTTTCTTTTTTAAAGGTCTTTCATCATCCCTCAGACATTGGCGGAAGGTATGCTGCTTTAACTGAGGTGGGTTTTTTCCCTGCTGCTTTGCTTGGGCTTGACTTAGATAAAGCTCTGCATTATGCCAAAGAGATGTATACTGCTTGCGAGCCCGGTATACCCTGGGGCTACAACCTTGCAAGCACCTTAGCCGAGTATCTGGTTGAGCACTACATAAGGGGAGAGGACAAGCTTACTTTCATCGTTGACCCAATTCTTAAGCCCTTTGTCCTCTGGATTGAGCAGCTTATTGCCGAATCCCTTGGGAAGGATGGGACGGGCATTGTTCCTGTTGTCGGCGAGTCCCCTGGCTCCCCCACGGTTTATGCCACGGACAGAGCCTTTATCTATTTAACCCTAAGGGGCAGAGAAAGGATCTACCAAAGGCTTATTCAGGACCTAAAGGAAGAAGGTTTTCCCATCAAGACCTTTATTCTTGATGACCGCTATGAGGTCTTTGGTGAAGCCTATCGCTGGATGTTAGCTACCGCCATCTCAGGCTACCTTTTAACTGTCAACCCCTTCGATGAGCCGGATGTTGTTTTGACTAAGCAAAAAACCAAGGAGTTTTTAGAAACCTTTAAGACCACAGGAGATTTTGGTATCGAGTTTTATCTTGATGAGGCAACGGGTCTTGGCTTTTATTACGATAAAACGGTGAGCATTGATTATCCAAGGATTACCGCCCTTTTGAAAAAGCTTTTTTCAGATTTTGCCCCCTGGATCTTCATTGGCATCCTTGCCTATCTTCCTGTTGATGACGAAGTAGAGGACTTAATTCGGGATATTAGAACTTTAATAAGAGAGAAGAAAAACTGCGCCACTGTTTTTGGCTTTGGACCGAGATATCTTCATTCCACGGGTCAGCTCTTTAAGGGTGGTCCACCCCTTAGCAGGTTCATCATCCTGACCTACCGAGGAAGAAGGGCAGAGCAGGTCATTCCCGGGGAAGGATATACCTTCTGGGACCAGATGTTTGCCCAAGCTTGCGGTGATTTTAGAGCCCTTGAAGAAAGGAAAAAACCGGTCATCATGGTTCACCTTACTCAAAACTATAAAGAGGACTTAAAGACTTTGTATGAGCTTTTAAAGAAGGCTCTGTCAGCATAGAGCTTTTAAGGGGGGAAACGTTATGATGTTTCCAGAATACCGAGCAAGAAGGCTAAGAAGAACTCAAGCCATAAGGGATTTAGTGAGAGAAACCTCGCTTTCTCTAAACGACTTGATCTATCCTCTTTTCATCGTAGAGGGAAAGGGGATAAAAGAAGAGATAAAGAGCATGCCAGATGTCTATCGCTTTTCTATCGATAAGGTTTTAGAGGAGATAAAGTCTGCCGTTGACCTTGGGATTAAAGCTGTGCTTCTTTTTGGGGTTCCAGACAAAAAGGATGAGGTAGGAACTTCTGCCTTTGTTAAGGAAGGTATAATTCAAAGGGCAGTAAAAGCCATAAAGGATAAGTTCCCTGAGCTTGTGGTGATAACTGATGTTTGTCTTTGTGAGTATACTTCTCATGGGCATTGCGGTATCGTGAAGAAAGGGCAGGGGTCAGTTGAAGTTGATAACGATGAGACGCTTGAGATAATCGCCAAGGTTGCAGTTTCTCAGGCCAAGGCAGGGGCGGATATCGTTGCTCCTTCAGGGATGATGGACGGTATGGTTTCAGCAATTCGCGAAGCCTTAGATGAGGCTGGTTATCATCACACAGCCATCATGAGCTACTCAGTCAAATACTGTTCAAGCTTCTACGGACCCTTTAGAGATGCTGCCGAGTCCGCACCCAAGTTCGGCGATAGGAGGTCCTATCAAATGGACCCTGGCAATGCCAGGGAGGCTATGAGAGAAGCCACTTTAGATGTTCAGGAAGGTGCCGATATACTTATGGTGAAGCCAGCAATGCCCTATCTTGACATCATAAGGATGCTTAAGGATAATTTTTACCATCCCATTGCAGCCTATCAGGTTAGCGGCGAATACTCGATGATAAAAGCAGCCGCTCAACTTGGCTATCTTGATGAAGAAAGGATCCTCATGGAGAGCCTCATCGGAATTAAAAGGGCAGGAGCTGACCTTATAATCACCTACTTTGCCAAAAAAGTTGCTGAAATACTGCAAAAAAGATGAGGGCATATCTTCCCTTATTAATTTTACTAAGCCTTTTACTCTCTTCCTGCGCAAGACCACCGAGAGAGCCTGTAGCTTACACCCCACCTCCTCCATCAGCTAAGGAAAATGTTCCCCAAAGGGTCCCTGGCTGGATGAAGCCTTACATGGTGGACGGGAAAGTTTATTATCCCTTGCCGTCAGCAGAAGGCTATGAAGAGGTCTGCCTTGCTTCATGGTATGGACCTGGCTTTCATGGAAGGCAGGCGGCAAGCGGCGAGGTATACAACATGTATGAATACACGGCAGCCCATAAAATCCTGCCCATCGGGACCTATGTTTTGGTTAAAAATTTAGAAAACGGTAAAGAGCTTGTTGTCCGGATAAACGACCGTGGTCCCTTTGTAGGGGATAGGTGCATTGACCTAAGCTATGCGAGCGCCTTAGCCTTAGGTCTTGTGGGAAAAGGAACGGCAAGGGTTAAGATCACTGCTCTAAGCGAAGCAGAACTTTCAAACGGCGTCTATGTTTATAAAAACCAGCCAAACTTCCATTTTAGCGAATTCTACCTTCAGGTAGGAGCTTTCAAAAACTATGCCAATGCCTTAAGATATAAGGAGGAGCTTGAAAGGGATTTTAGCCGGGTTGAAATCGTTCCCTTTGAGCATCCTCAGCACGGGTTAATGTATCGTGTGCAGGTCTTTTTGGGAGAGGACTTGTATCTTGCTTACAAGCATGCAGAAAGATTAAAAAAAGAAAGATTTAGGACAGGCTTTCTTGTGGCTAAATAAGGGTGATAGAGAACCTTCAGGAGCTTGAAGAAAAGCTTGGTCTTACCTTCAAAGATAAGTCCCTCCTTAGGACAGCCTTAACTCATAGCTCCTATCGTCTAAGGAAAAAAGACCCTAACCTTGTTGACAATGAGAGGCTTGAATTTTTAGGGGATGCGGTCTTAAACCTTTGTGTCTCTCAACTTCTTTATGCTAAATTCCCTGAGGATAAAGAGGGAGATTTAACGCGGAAGCGGGCCTACCTTGTCTGCAAGGAAAGGCTGAGTAGGATTGCCGAAAAGCTTAACCTTTCCAACTATCTACTTCTTGGAGACCGAGAAAGAAAGCTTGATGAAAGAAGCCTCAAAAACATCTCCGCAAGGGCGCTTGAAGCCTTAATAGGAGCCATATTCCTTGAATTAGGGTTTGAAAAAACCTGTAAGCTCCTTGAAGATTGGTTAAAACCTTATCTTCGAGGACTAAGCATAAAAAGAATTATTGACTATAAAACAAAGCTTCAGGAATATCTGCAAAAAGAAAGGGGGATCACGCCCACCTATAAGGTTTTATCTATAATCGGACCTTCGCATAAACCTTGGATAGAGGTTGCGGTTAGGGTTGGGGATGAGGTGCTTGCCAAGGCCAAAGGAAGGTCTAAAAAGGAAGCCGAGAACAAAGCCGCATATCTGGCCTTAAAAAAGTTAAAGCAGGGATGACCAAAAGTCATCCCTGGAAAAGAACTAATTATTGTCCGATAACATTGACAGTATTTCTTCCAGCATCTTTTGCAAGTTCAGCTAATCCACCTTTATAACTGTAGGCATTCATAAAGCCTACAGCTCTTAAAGCCAAAGTAACAGCTGCTGCTCTTGCCCCTGTGTGACAAACTACAATAATCTTCTTATCCTTGGGGAGCTTTTTCAAATTTTCCTCTTTAAAAAGCTCGTGCATGGGGATCCTTAAAGTGTCCTTCCAGGTTATACCAGTGATGGACATTTCTTGAGGAGTTCTAATGTCTAAGAATACAAATGGTTCTTTATTTTTGATCATCTCAAGAAGCTTTTTACCATCAACTTCGCAGGGAGTCTGTTTAATTTGTGGAGGTAGCTGAGAAAACAGGTCGTCAAACCTTTTAGCAAGCGCAGGATCGTATTTTTTGAGGACCTCCAAGAGCCCTTTATGATCAATTTCGCAGGGACGCGTTTTAATGAGTTCTGGAGTCATCTGAGAAAACGTGGCGTCAAGCTTTTGGCAAGCTCAGCATCATAGGCAAATGCAGTATTAACTAAAAGGAGAACTCCACCTACAAAGGCTAACACCTTTTTCATCTTTCCACCTCCTTTAGAATTTTT
>WYEG01000006.1 GCA_009903935.1 Caldimicrobium sp.
TCTCCAAGGACAAGGTGTATCTTGATGCAGACCCTTTGCTCCATTTTGATTTTAAAAGATGGGCTGTTGAGAAAAAGGAGCCAAACATCCTTGGTGTGTCCATTAGAAGGTGGTTTTTTGATGAGAGCTTGGTAGAAAAGGTTGGTAAGGCTTTAAGAAGGCTTCTTTCTGAAAGACCAGAGCTTAAAGTATCCCTCGTACCCTGCGATTTAAACCTTGACCCCGAGGTTTTAGGGCGGTTAGAAGCATTTCTTCCAGAAGAAAGGCTTGTAAGAGTTGAGATCAAAAGGATTGAAGACATAGTTAGAGCCATATCGCTTTGCCAATGGTTTGTAGGGATGAGGCTTCATTCGCTTATCTGTGCCTACAGGCTTGGGGTCCCTTTTTTAGCCCTTTCTTATGATGGAAAGACTGAGGAGTTTGTGAAATCGGTTGGAGCTCACTCGGTCAAGGCAACCGACTTAACCGAGGAAGAGCTGTTTTTAAAGCTAAAGGTGCTATTAGATGCTAAGCCTCTTGAGGTGAGGGAATTTTCTTATGAGACGCCTGAGATTTTTAGGGCTTTTTTAAAGGAGAAAGGGGGAGACCCCTCGCCTTGGCTCGAGGTGGCACCATCTTTTATCCCAAGCCATATTCAGGATTTTGTAAAGACCCTACTTCAACAGAGAGAGGCGCTACTGACAAAGATTTCAGACTTACAGAGATTAAGTGAGGAGTTAAGGTCTGAGAATGAGAGTCTAAGGAGAGAGAATGAGGAGCTGAGGAGAGAGAATGAGGAGCTGAGGTCAAAGGTTGAGGAGCTAAGGGCAGAAAGAGATAGTTTCTTTATTAAACTTAACGAAATTTACAACTCAAACGCATGGAAACTTATTAGAATATACTATAGACTTGTGGAAAATACTCCTTTTAGGTATCTTCGTAGAATTTATAAGCCTGTATTAGATAAAATTTTCCGAAAGCCATATAGCTTAGGTTCGGCAAGCACAGGAGAAGCTAAAGAAAATTCAAAAATTGAAAGGGTCCTCCAATTTTTTGAGACTTCGGAGAAGTCTTTAGTGATGCTTTCATCATTGCCCTTTGATATAACATACAATCAAAGACCTTTAAACCTTTCAAAGCAATTTTCAAAATTGGGCTTTAAGGTTTTGTTTGTCGTTTGGCAATGGTCGCCAGATGAGATTATACCCGCAAGCTATGAAGAGGTTTATCCTAACATTCTACAAATTCCCATGTATGACTTTTTTAGCTTTTATCAAGAGCTTTATTTTAATTCAAAGGAAAAGGTATTCTATGTATCATTTCCAGTGGAAAGTTTTATACCTGCTATAAGGGAGATGAGAAAAAAGGGATTTAAGATTGTTTATGATATAATGGACGATTGGGATGGTTTTGCAGAGGTTGGGCAAGCTCCTTGGTATAAAAAAGAAGCTGAAGAAAGGATAATATTAGAGGCTGATTTCGTCGTAGCTATATTAAGGAGTTTAGCCGAAAAGTTTGCCTACTTAAGAAAAGATATTTTTATTTTACCCAACGCTTACGATGAAGAGGTTTTAGGGATAGATGCTAAGTTTATAGCCGGGACGAATGCAAATGATGAATTAATAACGATTGGCTACTATGGATGGTTGAACGAGGGACGTTTTGATTGGGATTTCGTCTTTAATGTGGCTAAGGCATATGAAGGAAAGATCAAGATACAACTTATAGGATATGCTTTATCGGATGAAATTAGAAATAAATTGATGGAGTTTAAGAATATAGAATACATAGGAAAAGTTAGTCCAAGAGAGCTTAAACAATATGTTTCTTGCTGGTATATAGGAATTATTCCATTTAAAGAAGCAGAAATTGCTAAAGGTGCAGATCCGTTAAAGCTTTATGAGTATATTTACTTTGGTTTACCTACTTTCATAAAAGGTATAGATAGAGAATTAGCTAATAGACCATTAGTATTTTATGTAGAATCTGTTGAACAATTTGGAAGTATGTTGAAAAAATTTGATAGTAGAGAAAAAATAAAAGAATTTCAACAAGCTAACAAGGACTTAGTTGAAAATTTTCTAATAAGAAACAACTGGAAGGCTCGAGCAGAAGAGTTAATAGATATTATTAATAAACCAACCCTATGGTCATGAGAATTCTGTATCTTTATAAATGGTGTACTTTTGGAGGTGTTGAAAGGGTCCTTATAAATAGAGCCTTTGTTTTTAAAAAATATAATATTCCTATAAAAATGAGTATTTATTTTTATTATAAAGGTGTTATTAATGATTTTAAAAAATACATTGAAAAATATAATTTACACGAATATATTGATGTAGAAGAAAGGCTTTGCTTAGAAAAATATCATTACATTGTTTCTATTGATACACCTGAAGCCTTTAATGAGAAGGGTTTAAAAAACCTTATTCTTGAATATCATACCCCTTATGAAGATCATGGCAGTTATTTAAGAGAGGTTCCTCACGAAAAAGTTAGATTAGTTTTAGTTCCTAGTGCATATTTCAAAGAGGTACTGAAAAATAGAAGACCAGATTTGGCAGATAGAACTTTAATATTGAGAAACTTTGTTATAGAAGAAGCCTTTGATCGTTCAAATTATCATTTGCCTGAGTGGAGCCTTAACCCAATTGTCTCGGTTGGACGAACTGATCAACTGAAAAACCCTCATTTTATAGTAAAAGCTTTAAGAAAATTTAGAAATATTTACGGAGATAAAATCTTCTTCTGCGTTGTAGGTTCTTCGGTTGATGAAGAGGATTTTATAAAATGTATAAAAAAAGAAAATCAAATTGACCGAGTTGTTTTCTATCCGAACATAAAGTTTGAAAAAATTGGACCTTTTCTTAGGCAGATGAGAGAGAGAAAAGCTGTTTTTGTATCGGCATCAAAAGGAGAATCCTTTGGGATGGCAGTTGCTGAAGCAATTTATTTTGGACTGCCTGTGCTGATAAGCGATATCCCAGCGCATAGAGATTTAGTGCAGAATAATGAAAAATTTTTGTTTAAGTCTGAGGATGTGGAAGATTTCATAAATAAGCTTTCAAATATATTAGAAAATTACGATGAATTTGCTAAGGAAATTTTATCCTTAAAAGCTAATTTAAGCCCCGAAAGGTTCTTGCAAGACTGGGAAAGTTTTGTAAAGGCTCTTGGAGGAAAGCTTTGAGGGGCAGATCAAAGCCTAAAATCTATATTCTTCTTGGCACACGCCCTGAAGTGATAAAGATGGCACCGGTAATTCTTGCCCTAAAAAAAGAACCCTGGGCTGACCTAAAGATTGTCTCAACTGCCCAGCATAGGGAGCTTTTAGACCAGATGCTTGCGGTTTTTGATATCAGGGCGGATGAGGATTTCAACATCATGAAGCCAAACCAAAGCCTCCCTGACCTGACTTCCGAGCTGATAAAAAGGGTTTCTGATTTTTTAAGAGAGCGGAAGCCAGACCTTGTTTTAGCCCAAGGGGACACGACTACAGTTATGGCAACTGCTATTTCTTGTTTCTATGAAAAAATTCCCTTTGGGCATGTTGAGGCAGGCTTAAGAAGCGGGGACCTATACAACCCCTTTCCTGAGGAGTTTAATAGAATTGTTGCGGATAGGCTTGCCGAGCTAAACTTTGCTCCCACAGAGAGGGCAAGGCAAAACCTTCTGCGAGAGGGTCTACCTGAGGAAAAGATTTTCGTTACCGGAAACACGGTGATAGATGCCCTTTTGATGACGGCAAGGAGAGAAATCCAAATTCCGGAGGTAGACCCCTATCTCAGGAACGGACACAAGCTTATGCTTATTACCTTTCACCGTAGAGAGAGCTTTGGCGAGCCCTTGAGAGAGGTTTTGCAGGCGGTAAAGGACCTTGCCCAAAGGCGAAGAGAGTTGGTAGTTTTATATCCTGTTCACCCAAACCCCAATGTGAGGGAAGAGGCTTACAGGGTTTTGCAAGGAGTTGAAAGGGTTTTCCTTTCTGAACCTTTAGATTATGTATCTTTTGTGTCAGCTATGAATAGAAGTTATATTATATTGACCGATTCTGGGGGTGTGCAAGAGGAGGCTCCAGCCCTTGGAAAACCGGTTCTTGTGGCCAGGGAGAGAACGGAAAGACCTGAGGTTATAGAGCATGGTTTGGGGAAGCTCGTAGGTAGAAGCAAGGAAAGGATAATCTTGGAAGTGGAAAGATTGTTAGATGATGGGGAATACTATAAGAGCATGGCTAAGGGTTATTCCCCTTATGGGGACGGAAGGGCAAGCGAGAGGGTCGTTGAAATAATCAAAAGATGGTGGATGAGTAGGGCTTGAGGCTTTTACTTGTAGCTTACGCCTATCCCCCTCTCTGGGAAGCGCAGTCAGTCCGATGGTATTACCTAAGCAAGGAGCTTGCTAAGGCTGGTTTTCAGGTTGATGTTTTAACCGTTGAATATCCAGGAAAGAAAGAAGAGATTCCTGGAATAAAGGTTTACCGAACTTTTCCTGGTCCTTTTAATCAGGCTGTTTTTAAAGCTTTGGGAAATCCTAAAGTCTTTTCAGCAGAGGTCAGAAGCTCGAGGAAATTTTTGTTTATAAAAAAATTATACAGAGGTATAAGAAAGATTACAGAATACATGATGCTTGGGGACACAAGGAACGAATGGTTTTTTATAGCCTACCCCAAGGCTTTAGAATTGACTAAGGAGAACAATTATGACCTTTTGATTACCTCGCATGAGCCGATGGTGGATACCTTTTTAGGGCTTGCTCTTAAGAATAGAACAAAAATAAAATGGATTGCCGACCTTGCGGACCCGATTTCTGCTGATTATTATCCGAAGGTATGGAAGCCTTTTTTGAAAAGCCTTGAAAGGAAGGTTCTTGCTGAGGCTGATGCCATAATTGTTACAACGGAAGCCCTGAAGAAGAAGTATAGGATGAGCTTTAGGGGCGAAGATAAAATTTTGGTTGTCCAGCAGGGGTTTGACCTTGAGTTTTTTAGGATGCCGAAAATGAGAAAAAAGGGGGGAAGCTTTGTTTTAGCCTACACGGGTAGTTTTTATGAGGGTTTTAGGGACCCAAGGGTTTTAGTTGAGGCTTTAGCGGGGCTTAAGTTTGATTTTGAGCTTTGGCTTGCGGGAAGGCTTGAGGGTTTTCTTCCGCTTTTTAATTCTATTCAGGAGCGAGTTAAATACTTTGGAGTTTTGAGCCATCCAGAGGCTCTTGAGCTACAGGCTAAGGCTGATGTTTTAGTTTACTTAGGGAATAAGCTTGAAAGCCAGGTGCCAGGAAAATTTTACGAGTATCTCGGGAGTAAGAAGCCTATACTTTGCATTATCCAGCATCCAGAAGACCCGGTAGCAAGCTTAGTAAGAGAGTTAAGAATTGGCGAAGTATGTTTAAACGAGCCTGAAGAGATAGCTCGAGCAATTTCTAAGTTATACGAGCATTGGCTGAGGGGGGAGATGGAAGAGGTTTACCGTTATGAAGAGGAGAAGGTTAAGGAGTTTTCTTGGCAAAATCAAGCTCAGAAATTAATAAGAATGATCAAAGAGTTAACGAGGTGCTGATTGTTTTGGGGAAGTCTCCTACCCCCTTCTTTCGGACCAAAGTCAAGCATTTTTTAATTTTTAACAACAAGAGGGGAGACCCCTCACTTGCGCTCGGGGCGACATCCATTATCCTGTCGTGCCGAACGATAGCGAGGCATCAGCGTCCCATTCTGTCTTGCCGAGCGTTGCGAGGCATCCCTCGCATCGTTCGGGACGGCGTCCCCCTCCACTTTGTCCTGCCGAGGCACGCAAGCGCCGAGAGACCCCTCGCTTGCGCTCAGGGCGACATTTCCCACTGTGTCTTCCCGAGGCGCCCAAGCGCCGAGGGACCCCTCGGCTGACGCCTCGGGGCAACAAAAAGGGAGGCTTGTGGCGACAAAAAGGGGGCTCGGGGCGACAAAACGGGGCTCGAAGCGACAGTGGGAAGGCTTACACAAAAACATTTTTGAACAGCCCTTTCCTACTCTTGACTATTTTATACCTAATGTATAATAAAAATAATGAAACAGCCTTTTTAATAGGAGATATATTATGGTAAATAAAAAATGTTTAGTTGTTTTAATTTTGTTCTTAGCTTTTTTTAGTTTTTCCCTTTCAAACGCATCCTCTGAAGATCAGATTTCACAAAAGATTAAAAACTTACATCAAAGGCTAAAGAAAGCAGAAGAAAAGGGCTACATTGAAGATGAGTTAATAGTTAGTTTTAAACCCTCCTATGCCCAAGCCTTAGCCGGTTTAAAGCACGAAGATGCGTTTCAGGAGGTTAGCCTTAAATTGAAACTGCTAAAGGTAGGCGTTAAATCCATTAAAAAAATCGGGAATAGTTCTCAATTTTTCTTGATTAAACTTGATAAAGAAGTTGAAACTTTAGAATCCGCCAAATCTAAGCTCATGAAATTGCCAGAGGTTGAATATGTAGAGCCAAACTATATATACAAGCTGCAGGGGACGGTTCCAAACGATTTTTACAACTTTGACCTTTGGGCATTGCAAAAAATTCAGGCTCCTCAGGCCTGGGATATAGCAAAAGGTTCAAACGAAGTCATAGTAGCGGTAATTGATTCAGGGGTTGATTATACTCATGAAGATTTAGCCCCAAATATGTGGATTAACACAAGGGAAATACCAGACAATGGAATTGATGATGATGGAAATGGATACATAGATGATGTGTACGGGATAGCACCTGGATATTCTGAAATTGTTGAGAATATAAAAATATCCGACCCTATGGATGTCCTTGGACATGGAACCCATGTTGCTGGGATCATAGGTGCAGTTGGCAATAACGGAAAAGGTATAGTAGGTGTAAATTGGAATGTAAAAATATTAAGTTGTATGGTAGCCAACCCACTGATTGGTTCACTGTCTTTAGCTAATACTTTAGAATGTTACGAATACATAGCTTCACTTAAAGATAGAGGAGAAAATATAAAGGTGATAAATGCAAGTTATGGAAGTCCTTATTATTCTTATCATGAATTTTCAGCCATACAAAGACTTAGAGACAAAGGTATTTTGTTAGTTGCGGCAGCTGGGAATGATGGTAAAAACAATGATGTAAGTCCTACTTATCCATGTAATTATAATCTTGATAACATTATATGTGTCGCTTCAACTGATAGAAATGATAATTTATCTTGGTTTTCAAATTATGGAAATTCAACTGTCCATGTTGCCGCTCCAGGTGAAGAAATTTATTCAACCTATCCTATAACGTATGAAAACTTTAAT